>NZ_JBNKYW010000092.1:0-14001 GCF_050301095.1 Roseibium sp. | reverse complement strand
GCTGGCCGCGGTCAACAACGTCGACTTCTCGGTGGCGCCGGGCGAGGTCTTCGGCTTCCTCGGGCCCAACGGTGCCGGCAAGACCACCCTTTTCAACCTGATTGCCGGCGCCTTGCAGCCGACCAGCGGCAGGATCCGTTTCCTGGGCGAAGATGTAACGGCGCTGGCCAGCCACGAGCTCTTTCACAAGGGCCTGGTGCGCACGTTCCAGATTCCGCACGAATTTCACAAACTGACCGTTCTGGAAAACCTGATGATGGTGCCGCCGTCCCAGCCGGGCGAGACGCTTTTCTCCAACTGGTTCGCCTGGGGCAGGGTCAAGGCTACCGAGAGCGAGGTCGAACGGCAGGCCTATGAAACCCTGGAGTTTCTGGAGCTGACCCACGTCGCTCACGAACCGGCGGGAAACCTGTCCGGCGGCCAGAAGAAGCTGCTCGAACTCGGCCGGACGATGATGACCGATGCCAAGCTGGTGCTGCTCGACGAGCCGGCCGCCGGCGTCAACCGGACGCTGCTGCGCAAGCTCGAGGCCAAGATCGAGATCCTGAACAAGGAGCGCGGCTACACCTTCATACTGATCGAACACGATATGGAAATGATCGAAAAACTCTGCGATCCGGTCGTGTGCATGGCCGAGGGCCGGGTGCTGATCGAGGGAGATTTCCAGACCGTGCGCTCCAACCCGCAGGTGCTGGAAGCCTATCTGGGCGAAACCACGGGAGATGCGGCATGACGGCGCTTCTTTCCATGGAAAACCTGACCGGCGGCTATGGCGACGCGAATATACTGGAAGAGGTCTCCATAAGCGTTGCGCAGGACGAAATCGTCGTGATCGTCGGCCCGAACGGCGCCGGCAAGTCGACCGCCATGAAATCGGTCTTCGGTCTGCTGACCATTCGCGGCGGGCGGATGCTGTTCGACGGTGACGATATTACCGGCTGGGCGCCCAACCGCATAGTTCAACGCGGCATCTGCTACGTGCCGCAGGTCGACAACATCTTCCGGGAAATGTCGATCCACGAGAATCTGGAAATGGGCGGCTTCCTGAAAAAGGGCGATCTTTCCGCTGCTTACGATCGGGTCTACACACTGTTCCCGGACCTGAAGGAGCGCCGCAAGACGATGGCCGGCAGCCTGTCGGGCGGACAGCGCCAGATGGTGGCCATGGGCCGGGCGCTGATGCTGGATCCGAAACTCCTGCTCCTGGACGAGCCGACTGCCGGCCTGTCGCCGAAATACATGGAACAGATCTTCCAGATCTGCCGGGACGTACGCGATGCGGGCGTTGCCATCCTGCTGGTCGAGCAGCATGCCAAGCAGGCGCTCGCCTTTGCCGACCGGGGCTATGTGCTGGCCGCCGGCAAGAACCGTCACGAAGGTACCGGCGCGGACCTTCTCGCCGACCGTGAAGTCGCTGAAATGTTTCTTGGGGGCTGACCGGTATGGATCTTCTTGAGCTTCTCAATTTTTATGTCATTCCGGGCCTCGTGCTCGGGTCCATCTATGCGCTCGGCGCGGTCGGCATCACTCTGATCTTCGCGATCCTGCGCTATGCCCACCTGGCCCACGGGGATCTGGCGACGCTTGGCGCCTTCATCGCGCTGGCCTGTGTCACCGGCCTTGGCGTGCCGCCGCTGGTGGCCCTGCCGATCGCGATCATCGCGACGGCGGCGGTTGCCGTCGGCATCGACAAGGCCTTCTACGAACACTTGCGGGAGCGGCCGAAGATCGTCACCGTGATGGCCTCGCTCGGCATCGCGCTGATGGTGCGGGCCGTCGTGCAGGTTGTCTGGGGTGTCGACACGGAGACCTACAGCCGCGGCATCGTCCGGCCGGACGTCTATTTCGGCCTGCGCATCCGCGACCGGGAGATCTATACTGTCGTTGCGATGCTGCTGCTGGTCGGCGGTCTGCAACTCTTCCTGACCCGGTCCAAATGGGGCAAGGCGATGCGGGCCATGTCCGACAACCCGAACCTGGCGCTGCTGTCTGGCATCGACAACAAGAAGGTCGTCATGTTGACCTGGGTGATCGCGGGCGGGCTGTGCGCGGCCTCCGGCTTCTTCCTCGGGCTCAATACGGAACTGAAGTCGCTGATGGGCTGGCAGATGCTGTTGCCGATGTTCGCTGCCGCGATCCTCGGCGGGGTCGGCCGTATCGAGGGAGCCGTCCTCGGCGGGCTGATCGTCGGCGTGGCCGAGGAAGTGTCCGTTCTGGTGATCCCGAGCGAATACAAGGCCGCCATGGCATTTGCCATCCTGCTGTTCATGCTGCTTGTGCCCCCGACCGGGCTGCTCAAGGGCAAGGTACTATAAGGGAGACCGGATCATGGAATTTCTGGGTCTCGTCAATTACGCCCTCTTCATGGCGATCTTCATCGCCATCTATGCGCTGCTGGCGCTGGGGCTGAACATCCAGTGGGGCTTTGCCGGTCTCTTCAACGCCGGCATCGCAGGTTTCTTCGCGGTTGGTGCCTATACCTCGGCGGTCCTGACGACCGAATCCGATCCCGGCCGCATCGGCGGCTTCGATCTCAATTTCGTCATCGGCTGGATCGGGGCCATGGTGGCCGCGGCACTGGTCGCCTGGCCGATCGGCAAGATCTGTCTGCGCTTCCGCTCCGACTATCTGGCGATCGCCTCCATCGGCATCGCGGAGATTATCCGTCTGGTGATCAAGTCCGAGCCGGTCCTGACCAATGGTGCCCGCGGTATTTCGGGCATTCCGCGCCCGATGGGCGACATCGGCTACACGGAATCGCAGGTTGCCTATCTGGCGATTGTCCTGGCCGTCCTGATCGCCGCCTATTTCCTGGTCGAGCGCCAGTTCAACGCGCCCTGGGGCCGGATGATGCGCGCGATCCGCGACAATGAGAGCGCCGCCAAGGCCATGGGCAAGGATGTCGAGGCCCGCCGCCTGGAAGCCTTCATTTTCGGCGCGGCCCTGATGGGGCTGGGCGGGGCACTGTTCGCCCATTTCAACCGCTCGATCACGCCGGAAGCCATCGATCCGATGGTGGCGACCTTCCTGGTGTGGATCATGCTGATCCTGGGCGGATCCGGCAACAACCGGGGGGCAATCCTGGGTGCCGCGGTGGTCTGGATCATCTGGTCCGTCTCGGAAATCGCCACCGACAGGCTTCCGCCCGAATACGCCATTCAGGCAAAATACATCCGCCTGTTCCTGATCGGCCTGATGCTGCAGCTGGTGCTGCGGTTCCGGCCCGAAGGCCTGCTGCCCGAACCTCTGAGGGGAGACCTGAGGGCGGACAAGCGGACATCGAAATAAGGAAGCGGGAACGCACTTTTCCCGTTTCCTTGTGCTGCCGCTTAACCTATGAGTGTGCGGCTCGAAAATCCAAAGACCCGGCAAAGACCGGATAATCGAGGAGGTATTCCAATGAAAACCAAGTTTCTTGCGCTCGCAGCCGGCCTGATGGCGGCTACCGCGCTGGCAAGCGTTCCGGCCAAGGCCGACGTCAAGATCGGTCTGCTCGGCGGTATTTCCGGCCCGATCGCCGCCATGGCGCCCGCCATGATCGACTCGGCCCAGCTGGCCGTGCAGCAGGTCAACGAGCAGGGCGGCATCGGCAGCGGTGAAAAGCTGGTCGGCGTCGTCGGCGACAGCGCCTGCAACCCGCAGAACGGCACGGACGCGGCCACCAAGGCGGTGAACATCGAAGGCGTGATCGGCATCGTCGGCCCGCACTGCTCGGGCGCGGTTCTGGCAGCCGCCGGTTCGGTCACCATTCCGGCCGGCATCACCCTGATCACCCCGTCCGGCACCTCGCCGGAAATCAGCAACCTTGAAGACAAGGGCACCGTGTTCCGAACCGTGCCGTCCGACGACTATCAGGGCCGTGCACTGGCACGTACCCTGAAGGAGCAGGGCTACGGCAAGGTTGCCGTTGCCTACCTCAACAACGACTACGGCACCGGCCTCGCCAATGCTTTCAAGGCTGAATATGTCGACGAACTCGGCGGCGAAATCACCGCCTTCGCGGCCCATGAAGAAGGCAAGGCCTCCTATCGCTCGAACCTGGCGGAACTCGCCAAGGGCGGCGCCGACACGCTGGTCATCTTCGACTACGGCGACGGCACCGGCCTCACCATCCTGCGTCAGGCACTGGAAAACGGCTTCTTCGAGAAGTTCGTCGGCGGCGACGGCATGAAGTCCGAAGCGGTCATCAACGAACTGGGCGCAGAAAACCTTGGCACCTTCGTGTCCTCCTCGCCGGTCGGCGAGAAGTCCGAGTCGCTCGACATCTTCAACGAAGCCTTCAAGGGCATCGGCGGTGACCCGGATGCGATCTTCGTCACCACCTCCTACGACGCCGCCTTCCTGCTGGCGCTGGCCATCGAAAAGGCCGGCGGCAACAAGGACGGTGTCGCGGCCGCCATGGTCGAGGTCTCCGACGGCGAAGGCGAAGCCATCCGCCCGGGCGAGTGGAAGAAGGCGAAAGAGCTGATCGCAGCCGGTACCGCCATCGACTACAAGGGCGCGGCAGGCGACCACAACTTCGACGCCAAGGGCGATGTTCCGGGCACCTACGCCCTGTGGGAAGTCGGCTCCAACGGCTTCGAGGTTCTGGCTGAAATGAAGTAAGTCTTTTCGTCAGAAGAGATTTGAAAGACCGGCGGTTCGAAAGGGCCGCCGGTTTTGTTTTGCGTTCCTGATCTCTCAGGATGACCTTGCCGGAAAATAGATTCAAGAGATAACCGGCCAGATTTCCACCCTTACCCCCTTCCCAAATTCCCGCTATACACCCCGCCATGCGTGATCTGGATGTTCTTGTTCTCGGTGGTGGCGCCGCCGGGTTGATGTGTGCGATTGAAGCGGGGAAGCGGGGCCGGAAGGTGCTGGTGATCGACCATGCCCGAAATCCGGCTGAGAAGATCCGAATCTCCGGAGGCGGGCGCTGCAACTTCACCAATCTCCATGCGTCGCCGGCGAATTTCCTTTCCGGGAACCCGCGCTTCTGCGTATCGGCGCTGAAGCGCTACACCCAGAACGATTTTCTGGGGCTTGTCGAAAAGCACCGCATAGCCTGGCACGAGAAAACCCTCGGCCAGCTCTTTTGCGACAACAGCGCGAAGGACATCATACGCATGCTGCTCTCCGAGCTGGAGCTTGCCGGCGGAGCGCTGCAGCTGGAAACGGAGATCAGGGCCGTCAGCAAGCCGGACGAGAAGTTTTCCGTGGCGACCTCAAAGGGTCCGCTGAGGGCGTCGTCCCTGGTGGTGGCAACGGGTGGGCCGTCGATCCCGAAGATGGGGGCGACCGGTTTCGGCTATGAGCTGGCGCGGCAATTCGGCCTCAGCGTCGTTCCGCCGCGCGCGGCGCTGGTGCCGCTGACTTTCTCGGATGCCAACAAGGACTTGTGCAGCCGTCTTTCCGGCGTTTCGGTGGACGCAAAGGTCTCGTTCGGCAAGACAACCTTCCGGGAAGGACTGCTCTTCACCCATCGCGGGCTGTCGGGGCCGTCGATCCTGCAGATTTCTTCCTATTGGCAGGAGGGGCAGCCGATCTCGGTCAACCTGCTGCCGGAAACCGACGTCTTCGAGGCCTTGCGCAAGGCCCGGCAGGAAACGCCGAAGCAGGATTTGAAAACCGCGCTCGGACAGCTGCTGCCGAACCGCCTGGTGGACGAGCTGTCGGGAGCCTTCGGACTGAAAGGCCGGCTGGCGGATCAGTCCGACAAGGTGCTGCGGCGGGCGGCGAACCAGTTCAACGGCTGGCAGCTGACGCCGGTCGGCACGGAAGGCTACCGGACGGCGGAGGTGACGCTCGGCGGTGTCGACACCAGGGAGCTTTCCTCCAAGACCATGGAAAGCGCCAAGGTGCCCGGCCTCTATTTCATCGGCGAAACCGTCGATGTCACCGGCCATCTCGGCGGCTTCAATTTCCAGTGGGCCTGGTCGTCAGGCCATGCGGCCGGGCAGTTTGTCTGACTTGATCCCGCGGCATCCCGGAACTTCTTTCGCGCGGTGCAGCAATTTTTGATGATCGCACCTCAAACGCCGTTATACTGAGCGAAATTTTGGCCTTCCTTCAGGAGGTCCTCTGTCGCCCAAACCTTGTTCTCCCTCATCCTGGGGAAGCGCGAAGCGCTGTCTCGAAGGATGGGGGCATTTTCCGGAACAAGCGGCCCATCCTTCGCGACGGACCTGACGGTCCTCTTCAGGATGTGGTGGGGGGCGTGGCGCGTTCTGAAAGAAATCCTTTCGATCGCTCCAATTCAGAGGAACGGCATGAAGCGTGTGACAATCCATGACGTGGCCGAGGCGGCCGGTGTCAGCCTGGCGACGGTCGACAGGGTGCTCAATGGCCGTCCGGGCGTGCGCAAGGTCACCATCGAGAAGGTGAAGACGGCCGCCGAGACGCTGAACTACACGCCGGATGTCTTTGCGGCAGGGCTGGCGAAGAAGCGGGTCTACCGGCTGCATTTTCTCATTCCCAACGGTCCGAACGCCTTCATGGAGGACCTGACGCGCGAAGCGCTTTCCCATGCCGCGACCATGAGCGGCGAGCGCATGCAGGTGCATGTGGAGCCGATCGACGCCTTTGACGGTCACCGGGTGGCGGGCACGCTGGCGGTGCTGGACAGGAGCGTTTGCGATGGCGTTGCGGTGGTTGCACCCGCCTTTCCCGAGGTCAGGGCCGCCATCGACCGGCTGCAGGACCGGGGCGTGCCGGTGGTGACGCTGGTCTCAGACCATCCGGCCTCGGAGCGAAGGCACTTCGTAGGTATCGACAACATTGCCGCCGGGCGTACCGCCGGGCGGCTGCTTGGCCGATTCCTGCCGAAAGCGCCTGCGAAGATCGGCCTGATTGCCGGGTCGCTCGGCCTCAGGGACCATGCCGACCGCTATGCTGGTCTCGGCCAGGTGATCGAAGCGGATTTCCCGCATCTGGAACTTTTGAAGGTTCGCGAGGGCCGGGACGACAACAAGCGGAATGCAGACCTGGTCGAAAAGCTCCTGGCAGAGCACCCGGACCTTGCCGGGCTCTACAATATCGGTGCGGGCAATCGCGGCACCATCGCCGCGCTGACTGCCTCGGGCCGAGCAAAACAGATCGTCTTCGTCGGCCATGAACTGACGCCCTATACGCGTGACGCCCTGCAGGCGGATGTGCTCGATGCCGTCATCGCCCAGGATCCCGGGCATGAGATCCGCAGCGCCATCCGCGTGCTGAAAGCGCTTTGCGACGGGGTGCCGATCATCGAGGGGCAGGAGCGGATCGGCATCGACGTGTTCCTGAAGGACAACCTGCCGGAGGCCGCAAATCTGGCGGATGCGGCCGAATAGTAGGTCGGAGCCGGCGGCAGGGTTGAGGCGGATTGACGCGGTGTTTTTCGGGCCAAAGGACTGAAGACAGGTCACTTTACGTAAAAGTGGTCTCTCACACTCAAATTTTTAGATTGACCTTTGCAACGCGGGCACGCATATCTAGTGCATGCGTTTGACACAACAGACAAACTATGCCGTACGCGCGCTGATGTATTGCGCCGTCAATCCGGACAAGCCGAGCAAGGTCGCGGATATCGCCGCCAGCTTCGACATGTCCGAGACTCATCTCTTCAAGATCATGAAGGTTCTGGTCGATGCCAATCTGATCAAGACCATCCGGGGCCGCAACGGCGGCGTCATGCTGGCCCGTCCGGCCGAAGAGATCACGGTGGGTGAAGTGGTGCGCGCGGCGGAGGAGAGTTTCCTGCTGGCGGAATGTTTCGATTCCGGCCGCAAGGATTGCCCGCTGATCATGTCCTGCGGGTTCAACGGCCTGCTGCATGAGGCACTGGAAGCCTTTATGGAAGTGCTCGACACCAAGTCGATCGCCGATCTTTCCGAGGATCGTTTCGGCATGCGGGACCTTCTGAAGATCGACGTCGCCGAACCGCCGCTGGCCGCGAACGCTTAGAATTCGGTCCTAATTTGTTTTGAAGGCGCCACCGTCAGGTCGGCGCCTTTTTTGTTTCGTTCCGGAAAAGGCCTGGCTGGCTGGCCGCTGAGGGAGAGGAGAGGGCGGTTGGCTTGCCTGGCATTTGGAACCCCCGGAATGACGGGGGGCCTGTCGGGTGGCAACCGGAGGACGCGATTTCCAGCGCCGTTTCGATCAGGCATTGCCTTGATAGAAAAACTTGAGTATGAGTGTCAAGTATAAAGTTGAGTTTCATACTCCTCTTTAAAAATCATTGTCGAAATGCTCTCTTCCGTGCCGGACATTCACGGTGAAAACGGGAAGGGAAATCTAGGGCCAAGGACCGATTGTGCGCCATGACACCGACCGCAAACAGCCAGAAACACCGCCTCTCCCTCAGGTCCGCCAATCGCGCCAGGGAGGCGTTTGCGGCCACGCCGCCAAGCGAGCCGAAGTCCGGCTACGACACCCGCGACCTCTTCAGCGGCAAGCGCCAGATCCAGATCCATCACAACGACGAAACCTACCGCCTGTCGATCACCAAGCAGGGTAAGCTGATCCTGACGAAGTAAGGAACTGGGCCTAGTTCCCTTCCCCACAAGGGGGAGGGGACCATTTCGGAAAAGCTTTCAAAGCCGCCAGCGGCGGGCGACCCCACAACCCCTCACGCCGAATAGATCGCTACCGGTTTGCCGACACCGCGCAGGGCATGTTCGCCCATGGCGTTGAGGCTTGTCTGCAGCTCCCCTGAAAGGGCGGCACGCACGGGTTCGGTCAGCAGCAATTCCTGCCCGAGTGGTTTGCAAAGGGATTCCACCCGGCTGGTCTCGTTGACCGCCCGGCCGATCACGGTGAAATCCAGCCGTTCCTCGCCGCCGACGTTGCCGAAGAACACTTCGCCGTGGTGAAGGCCGATGCCGATCTTCAGCGGGTGCCAGAGGCTGGGGTCGGGCAGACCGTCGGGCGGGTTTTCGTTGAAGGCGTCGATGGCGGCGAGCGCCGCCCTGGAAGCCTTGACCGCCGCATTGGCGGCAGCCGCCTCGCCCAGGGCCTTCTGGTCGAAGACGGCCAGGACCCCGTCTCCCATGAACTTCAGGATATCGCCGCCGTGGCTCAGGATCGCATCGGACACGCGATCGAAATAGGCGTTCAGGATCATGGTGACCTCCGGACCGCTCAGCCGGTCGGCGAGCTGGGTAAAGCCACGCATGTCGGACATGAGGACGACCGCCCTGATGGCCTGGCCGTCGCCGCGCCTGATTTCCCCGTCGAGCACCCGGCGTCCGGCGATGGGGCCAAGGTATGTGTCGGCGACGTTGCGCGCGATCCGCTGTACGATGTGGCGTTCTATGTGCAGCGCCAGAAGATCGATCAGGCCGCGAATGTACTCCTTTTCCACCGCCGGAAAGCCTCCGGGGCGGCGGGTGGCCAGCGTCATCGCATTGCGCTTTTCGTGGGACGAGCTGAGCGGCAGGGCGACATAACTGGTGTAGCCTTCGTCCGCCAACTCGCGCATCAGCGGGGCGGAACCGGCACCTTCCTCGCTCTCCAGGTCGACCTTGATCGTCTGCCCCTCGTTGATGACAAGGGAGAGCGGGTTGCGGGTGAAGGCTTCCGTTTTCGACGCATTTGCATCGGCTGCCACCTCGTCGCATAAACGATCCTGGCTGTTCCATACCCAGGAAAAGCCGATCACCCGGGGATGCAGCGTGCCGATGTGCAGGGTCGCGCGATCGATTGCGAGGCCGGCTGCCCTGCAACGCCACATGAATTCCTCGAACATCAGCATGACGTTGTCGATCCGTGTCGCCTCGTGCAGAAGCCAGGCGTGCAGTGCGTCGAGACTGAGCGTCTCAGGCGCGCAGGCCGGCCCCCGGACGGAGCGGTCGAGCAGATAGACATGGGGCGCATAAGTGCGCGGGGCGGGATCGAGCACGGGTTTGTTCATGGGGTCACCGGAAGAGAGGCTTCGCCCCTAATCTGGGCCTGATCGGAAAAAGTTCAAATGGAAAAGACGAACAGGGAACCGGGCGTGTTAATGGAACAAGCGGCCCATCCTTCGAGACGGACCTGACGGTCCTCCTCAGGAGGAGGGGAGTTTTTGCGGAACTTCCTGCAAGTTTACCCTCATCCTGAGGAAGCGCGACACGCTTTTTCGAAGGATGGGCCGCTTGTTCCAAAACAGCGTGAATCCAGACTTAGAACGCCGCTTCGACGCCGCCCATCTCCACATAAATGCTCTTGATCTGGCTGTAATACTCGATGGCCGCGTGGCCGTTTTCGCGGCCGATGCCGGATTTCTTGTAGCCGCCGAAGGGCATTTCGATGGGCGTCAGGTTGTAGGTGTTGATCCAGCAGGTGCCTGCCTGCAACTGGTCGATCACACGGTGGGCGCGCTGGATGTCCTTGGTGAACACGCCGGCGGCGAGGCCGAAGTCCGTGTCGTTGGCCCGTGCGATGACGTCGTCCTCGTCGCTGAAATCAAGCACGCTCAGGACGGGCCCGAAGATTTCCTCGCGGGCAATGCGCATGTCGTCCCTGACGTCGGCAAAGACGGTGGGCTGCACGAAATAACCGTCCGGAAAGCTCGGAACATTTGCCGCGCCGCCGCCGCAGACGAGACGCGCGCCTTCCTCCTGGCCGACTTCCATGTAGTGGAGCACCTTGTCCCACTGCTGGCGGGAGACGAGCGGGCCGATGTTGGTGGCCTCATCCAGCGGATCGCCGAGAACGGCCCCGGCGGTGCGCTCGGCAAGGCGCGCGACGAATTGTTCCTTGATGGCCTCATGCACGAAGACGCGGGTGCCGTTGGAACAGATCTGGCCGGTGGAATAGAAGTTGGCGTTGATCGCGGCTGAAACCGCGTTCTCGATGTCGGCATCCTCGAAGATGATCAGCGGCGACTTGCCGCCGAGTTCCAGCGTGGTCTTCTTCAGGTGCTCACCCGCAAGGGCGGCGACCTTGGCGCCGGTCGGCACGGAGCCGGTCAGGGACACTTTCGCGATGTCCGGGTGGGAGACCAGCTTGGCGCCGACATCGCCAAAGCCCTGAATGACGTTGAAGACGCCGTCCGGCAGGCCGGCCTCGGTGAGGGCTTCGGCGAGTTTCAACGCGCTCAGCGGCGTGACTTCGGAGGGCTTGAAGATCATGGCATTGCCGCACACAAGCGCGGGCGCGGCCTTCCAGCAAGCGATCTGGATCGGGTAGTTCCAGGCTCCGATGCCGAAGCAGATGCCGAGCGGTTCGCGCTTGGTATAGGCAAAGGAGCCACCGAGATCGATGTGTTCGCCGGTCAGTGTCGCGGCAAGGCCGCCGAAATATTCCAGGCAATCCGCGCCGGAAGCGGCATCCGCCACCAGTGTTTCCTGCAAGGGCTTGCCGGTGTCGAGCGTTTCCAGGACGGACAGCTCGTGGTTTTTTTCCCGCAGGATCTTCGCCGCGGTGCGCAGCACCCTGCCGCGCTCCGCCGGCGGCGTCGCCGCCCATTTCTTCTGGCCTTCCCTGGCGGATCGGATCGCCGCGTTGATCACGGCATCGTCCGCCGAGCGGATCTGGGCAATAACTTCGCCGGTGGCCGGATAGAGGGAATCGAACGGCGTTCCGCTGCTGCTTTCCAGATAAGAGCCGCCGACATAGTGCGAGGCTTGCGGTTGGGCGCGCATGATATGGGCTCCTGCTTGAAATGTCTGAACCGGCGGTGCCGGATTATCGTTAGCGCTGAGCGCTTTCCCAGGCGGGGTGGACCCACGGTTCCTGGTTGGACGCCGGAAGCGGGTCCTTGCCGAGGATATGATCAGAGGCCTTCTCTCCAACCATAATCGAAGGAGCGTTCAGATTGCCATTGGTGATTTGCGGGAAGATGGAGCTGTCCGCCACTCGCAGGCCGTCCACGCCGATGACCCGGCATTCCGGATCGACCACGGCCATCGGATCGTCCTTCGCTCCCATCCGGCAGGTGCCGCAGGGGTGATAGGCGCTTTCCACGTGTTCGCGGATGAAGCCGTTCAGCTCGTCGTCGCTCTGGACCGCGTCGCCCGGCTGGATTTCCTTGCCGCGGTAGGGTGCAAAGGCCTCCTGGCCGAAGATCTCCCGCGTCAGCCGGATGCAGGTGCGGAAGTCTTCCCAGTCGTCCTCGTGGGACATGTAGTTGAAGAGGATCGAAGGCTTGTCGTGCGGGTTGCCGGACGTCAGCTTCACCCGGCCGCGCGACTTGGAGCGCATCGGGCCGACATGGGCCTGGAAACCGTGGCCTTCGGCCGCTGCCTGGCCGTCGTAACGCACGGCGAAGGGCAGGAAGTGATACTGGATATCCGGATATCTGACGCCTGCCTTCGAGCGGATGAAGGCGCAGCTTTCGAACTGGTTGGACGCGCCGAGGCCCTGCTTGAAGAACAGCCACTGCGCACCGATCAGGGCCTTGGAGAAGAGGTTCCAGTGCTTGTAGAGCGTGATCGGCTGGGTGCAGGCCTGCTGCAGGTAAAGTTCCAGATGGTCCTGCAGGTTGGCGCCGACACCGGGCCGGTCGGCCACGACCTCGATCCCCATTTCGCTCAGATGCTCTGCCGGTCCGATGCCGGACTGCATCAGGATCTTCGGCGAATTGATGGAGGAGGCGGAGACAATAACCTCGCGGACGGCGCGAGCCTCGCGGATTTCACCGCCGGTTTCGAACTCCACGCCGACGGCGCGGCCTTCCTCGATCAGCACCTTGCGCACCAGGGCACCCTTGATCAGGGTCAGGTTGCCGCGTTTGCGTGCCGGCTTCAGGTAGGCATTGGCGGCAGACCAGCGGCGGCCCTTGTAGACCGTCATCTCCATGTCGCCGAATCCTTCTTGGCGCTCGCCGTTATAGTCTCCGGTTACCCCGTAGCCGGCCTGCTCGCCCGCTTCCTTGAAGGCGTCGAACAGCGGGTTCCACTTCGTGCCGCGCTGAACGTGCAGAGGGCCGTCAGTGCCGCGCCAGCCATCCTGGCCGCCGTGGCTGTGTTCCTGGCGCTTGAAATAGGGCAGGACGTGGCGGTAGCCCCAACCGGAGGCGCCCATCTCTTCCCAGGTGTCGAAGTCGCAGGCGTGGCCGCGCACATAGACCATGCCGTTGATGGAGGAGGAGCCTCCGATGACCTTGCCACGCGGGGTCGCCAGGCGCCGTCCGCCGAGATGGGGTTCCGGTTCGCTCTCAAAGCCCCAGTCGTAGAGCGGCATGTTCATCGGGTAGGAGAGGGCCGCCGGCATCTGGATGAAGGGACCGGCATCCGTACCTCCGAATTCCAGCACCAGCACCCGGTTGCGCGGATCCTCCGAAAGCCTGTAGGCCATGGCGCAGCCGGCGGAACCCGCGCCTGCAATGATAAAGTCAAACTGGTCGGTCATATGGGGCTCCGGTCGGATCAGTTGCCCGCTTTGCGGGTCGTATGCGCGGCGATCTGGGCTTCGACATAGTCCTCGACCATGTCGATGGCGGCCTGACGGTCGGGCTTGCGGTCGCGCAGGGCCTGCCGGATCCAGACGCCGTCGATCATCGATGCGGTGCCTTCGGCGATACGGCGGGCTTCGTCCTGGGACATGAATGATCTGAGGTTGTGTGTGAGGTTCGAGGCCAATCTGGCCGAGTAGATTCGCAGCAGGCGACGGTTGCTGTCCGTGGTGCGGGACTGGACGTAGAAGGCCAGCCAGGCGGCGATGACAGCCGGCTTGAACTGGTCGACGGCAAAGTTGCCGGCGATAATCGCGGAGATACGCTCACGCGGGGTTTCCGCCCGCAGGAGGTTCTCGCTTATGGCACGGCCAAGCTCCGTAAGGAGGTGACGCATGGTTGCCGCAAGCAATTGATCTTTTGAACCAAAATAGTGATGCACCAGGCCGCCGGACACACCCGCCCGTTTGGCGATTTGCGCCATGGTGACGTCGCTGTATCCGCGCTCGTGAATTGCATCGACAGTCGCATCGATAAGGCTGCGCCGGCGCTCTTCTTCCATTCCGACCTTGGGCATCATGATCTCCCGCTCTACCGGCATTTTTATTTTTAATTGATCAATCAATCAATGAAAACTTGCAAATTTTTCCGGTGGATGTTTGGAT
>NZ_JBNKYW010000091.1:0-10751 GCF_050301095.1 Roseibium sp. | reverse complement strand
GATGCAGGAGATCATGGCTTTCAAGAAAACCGGCGTGGACGCGGACAACAAGGTACGGGGACACTACTTCGCCACGGGAATCAGGCCCCGGTTCCTTGAAACGATTGCTGAAATCGGGCTTTCCGTACCCGATACCATCTTCGACCCCTCTCGCCCGATTGGTTGACCGGAAGCCATGAATATCCTGTTTGTCTACAGTGCGGTTTTTCTTGCGAGCCTGATACTTTTCGACAGTGCAATCAGGCTGCTCCACGGGCTGTTTTCCCGCAAAAGACATTTGAATTACCGGTTGAAACTTCTGGAGGCCAATCAAGACCGGAAGGCAATGTATGAAAGCATGCTCAAGGAGCGTGCAATCGGGTCGGACGAACACGAGCATCTTCTTACCTGGTTCCGAAAGTTGTTTGCCCAGTCAGGTTTGAAAATCGATTGGGGAAGAATAATTCTCTACTCTGTGGCTTTTCTGCTGTTTGCCTGGTTTGTGACGGGGGCGATACTTTCCCAGCCGATACTGCGGGGGCTGATTGCCATTGCTTCCTTGCCGTTGTTGTACTTTTTCATTGTCCTTTATTTCAGGTCCCAGCGGATCAACAGGTTCTTGAAGCAATTGCCGGATGCGCTGGATGTTATCACCCGCAGCCTTGGGGCCGGGCATCCGCTGCCGACTTCCATCTCCCTGGTCGCGAGAGAAATGCCTGACCCTATCGGCAGTGAATTCGGCATCCTGAGCGACGAGCTCACGTATGGCACCGATATTACCGTTTCCATGCGCAACATGGTCGAACGGGTGGGGGCCGACGATCTCAAGCTGGTGGCGGTTTCCATCACCGTTCAACGGGGAACCGGAGGCAATCTGGCCGAAATCCTGAGCAACCTTTCCGATGTGCTGCGGCAACGACAAATGATGAAGGCAAAAATCAAGTCGCTGTCCGCCGAAGGCCGGATGACCTCCTGGATCATGCTTGGCTTTCCCTTCTTCCTGTATTTCATGATCAGTGCGCTCGCACCGACCTATTTCGACCCGGTTTGGGAGAGTGGCTATGCCGACGTCATCTTCGCCATCGCGGCGGTGATCATGACGATTGGCATGATCGTCCTGCGCAAGATCGTCAATTTTGATTTCTAGGAGACGCGCATATGAGTGACATACTCATCCTTGCCGCCGTTTTCCTGGCGGTCATGATCTTGTCGATGAGCCTGGTAACCTGGTTGTCCGCCCGCTCCAAACTTGTTGAAAGGGTGGAGCAGGTCTCATCGCCTGACGACAAGCCCGAGATCACGCTCAACCAGCGAGATCTTGCGGGGTTCTCATCGGAAGATCACGAAATGATCTCGAACTATTTCGAGGTCGCCCGGGGAGCAACGGATCCGAATTCTCTGCGCTTCCGGCTGATCAGGGCGGGATACTTCTCCAAGTCCGCGGCACTAATTTACCAGACTATCCGCTTTGCCGTGGTTGTCTGCGTCCTGGGCGGTTGCTTCACGCTGTTCAGTTTTCTGATGCCGGAAAAGTCCCGCGTTATTGTTCTCGTCCTCTCCATGCTGATTTCAGCTTTCGTATTCTTCATTATGAACGTGCTGCTGGAGCGCAGAGGGGTGAGACGGGAAAGGGATTACAGAAAGCTGTTTCCGGACTTTATGGACATGATGATCGTTTGTGTCGATGCGGGCTTGAGCATCGAAGCGTCGGTGGATCGGGTCGCCAAGGAATTCCTTGCCAGCCACAAAAGCTTCGGCATCCATTTGTGTATCATGATGCTGGAGGTCCGCGGTGGCCGCCGTCTTAGGGACGCCCTGACCAACTTCGCGCATCGTGTGCAGATCGAGGAAGCCCGTGCATTAGCCGTCTTGCTGCGGCAATCGGAAGAGCTCGGTTCAAGTGTCACCAAAACCTTGCGGGTCTACAGTCAGGAAATGCGGCAGAACCGCATGATCCGGGCAGAGGAGAAAGCCAATACCCTTCCTGTCAAGATGCTGTTTCCACTCGCAGTCTTTCTTTTCCCGATGAGCATTTTGATCGTGCTTGTCCCGATCATCATCAAGGTTCTTGCGCTTTTCGCAACCTTGGGAGAAAGATAATTCGGCTCTGGCAGATTCTCCCAGGGACGGATGAGGCAGTCAGAAAAACGTTCATGGAAACAGCTGGCAGCCGTTTGGGAATTACACTTCCGTTTTCCCGGGCAGGTAATCAAGCGTTTACCATGATGGTGTTGCCTGTATCCGGTATTGCGTTTGTTGGTTTTGTTTTTTGATCCTGCCAGGTGTTGAAGCCGAAGTTGCTGTCTGCCCTGGCCGGGACGGGTTGCCGGCCCCGAACTTCCGGTGAAAGGAATTGACCGTGATGTTGAGCCGCCGCTGGTTTGTTGCCGCACTTCCGTTGCTTCTGAGCGCCTGTCAGAGCCAGCAGAGCGCGACAACGCAGGCCGGTCTGAATGCCCTTGCCGATGGAACGCCGGACTACGCATCGGCTTATGGTCCGCTGAAGGACGGCGGGTTTTCGCTTCCCGCCATTCAGTACCAGAAATTCGATCCCAAATTCCTGCGCCAGACGGTGTTTTATCCCTCGCGCTATACCGCGGGAACCATCGTGGTCGACCCGAAGAGGAAGTTTCTCTATCTGATCCAGCCGGGAGGACGCGCCATCCGCTACGGCATCGGTGTCGGGCGGGCGGGATTTGCCTGGAACGGGGAAGCGGAGATCCGGTTCAAGCGGGAATGGCCGAAATGGTTTCCGCCGGAAGAAATGATCGAGCGGGACCCGAAGCTGGCCAAATACAAGGACGGGCAGGACGGCGGCCCGCGCAATCCCATCGGGGCGCGTGGGCTCTATCTCTGGCAGGGCAACAAGGATACGCTCTACCGCATCCACAGCACCAACGCGCCAGACAGCATCGGCACGAACGCCTCCAGCGGCTGCATCCGAATGTGGCACCAGGACATCATCGATCTTTATGACCGGGTCAGTATCGGGACCAAGGTCGTCGTGTTGGCTTAGGAGCCCAAGCTCCCACACCTTGGCTCCAGTCCTTTCCCGCGCGGCCTGAACCAATTGTCAGATGGGGCCGTCCCCCGGAGCCTGTGGTGTCAAGGCCTCGGCACCATGCCCAATTCGGAACGGTCTCACCTGGCGCTGTGACGGACGGCCCCCGGCCTGACGGGTGGCAGCATGTCTTCCGTCGGTGTTTCCAGCCAGGAAAGCAACTGTTTGAGGCGCATGGGCCTGGCAAAATAAAATCCCTGGGCCAGGACAAAACCGACCCGTTGCAGCTCGTCTGCCGTTGCCCTGTCCTCGACGCCTTCGGCAACGGGCGTCATGCTGGTTTTCCGGGCCAGCAGACAGGCGATCTCGCAGACCGCCCGGCACTTCTCGCTGTTCAGGATGTCCTTCACGAACCGCTTGTCGACCTTGAGTTCCGTAAACGGGATCTGGACGATCTGCTCCAGCGAGGAATACCCTGTCCCGAAATCATCGATGGAGACGCCGAAGCCGGCCATCCTGAGCCGCGTCAGAATGTCTATGGCGCGGCCTATGTGGGACGATGCGGCCGATTCCGTGACTTCAAGTATGATCCTGTCCGGTCCGAGTGCCGCCTCGCGCGCGGCCTGCTGGATCATTTCCGGAAGGGTCACGTCGTTGAAGGTCACGGCCGACAGGTTGATCGATACGGTCAAATCCGGCGCGGCGCGTGACAGGACCCCCAGGTCGCGGCATGCTGTTTCCACGATGAACCGGGTCAGGTGGTTCATGGTGTCGGGCGATGTTTCGGCAACGGCAATGAACTCTGCCGGCAGAACCAGTCCGAAGAGAGGGTGATTCCACCTGAGCAGGGCTTCGACACCTGTAACGGAGTTGCCGCTCAATTTGATCTGCGGCTGATAAACGGCATGAAACTGGCCTTCCTCCAGCGCTTCCACGATCGATTGCGGTGTGATCTGGTGGCGGCGGACGGAGGCCGGAACTTCGCGCGTTCCGGAGATACGGATCTGGGCTTGAGCCTTTTCCATTGCCGTATCCACGGATGAAATCGCGATCGGTTTTGTCAGGACGTCCAGGACATTGAGACTGTTTGCGCGCGCGCCTTCCCTTGCCGCGCTGAGGATCGCCGGATCCTGGCCGCTCATCAGAATGAGCAGTGCCTTGGTTCCGGTCTTGGCCAGAAACCGGATACACTCGATCCCGTCGACATCCGGCATGAACAAGTCGAGAAAAATCACGTCGGTTTCGACCGAGAACCTGTTCGCGAACTCGGCAGCGCTGGTGGCAACGGTCACGACGTGGCCGAGGTCTTCGATGACCTCCCTCAGGTAATCGGCAAAATCGGCCTCGTCATCGTAAACCAGTACTTTCATGTGCGGACCTGTCATCCAGAGACTTGCGGATCGCGCGAGCCAGTTTCGTCCTGTCGTAAGGTTTTACGAGCAGGGCCGGAATATCATGATCATGTTTCGCAAGTATTTCACCCGCAAAACCTGATGTGAGGAGAATTTTCACATCTGGGTTGATTTGCTTGACCTCCGAAACCAGTTCGAGGCCGTTCATAGGTCCCGGCATGACGACATCGGTGAAGACCAGATCGACAGGAGCGCCTTCGCGCAGCGCGTCGAGGGCTTCCTGGGGAGAGGTGCAGGTGCGTGCGTCGTAACCCAGTTCCTGAAGGGTAATCCTGGCATATCTTGCCAGCTCCGGCTCATCGTCGACGATCAGGATGGCTTCGGTTCCGCCGGGTGCCGGCGAATCTTCGGTCTGGCCGTCCGTTGCGGCGGTGCTTGCCTCGTCGAAGATTGGAATGAAGATCCGGAAGCAGGTGCCGAACCCTTCCTGGGAGTCGACCTTGATCTCGCCTCGGGACCGCTTTGCAGAGCCGTAGACCATGGCAAGGCCGAGACCCGTTCCCTGGCCTTTCGGCTTGGTCGTGAAAAAGGGTTCGAAAATCCGGCCGCGGATGTCTTCCGCAATGCCCGGACCGTTGTCCGTGACGCAGACCACACCGTAACGGCCGACCGGCAATCCCGCGGCATCCAGGTCGCTCGCCGCTTCAACCTCGACTTCGTCGAGCGTGATCGACAAGACGCCGAAGCTGTTCATGGCGTCACGCGCATTGACAGCCAGGTTGATCACCGCGTCCTGCAGGTCGCCCATGTCGACATGGGCAATCAGCGGCCGTGAATGAAGCCGGACCTTGAGGTCGATGCTCTTTGTCATCGAGCCTTGCAGCAGGGCTTCCACGTCATGGACGGCCTGGTTGAGATCGCAGGAGATTTTCTGGGAGTAGAAATCCTTCTGCCGGGAAAAGGAAAGCAGCTGCTGCGTAATTCTGGTCGCCCGTTCGGTGGCCCGGTGGGCCTTTTCGAAGTAGCCGGTAAGCGGAGAGCCTGCCTCGGCCTTGCGAAGCCCGAGTTCCAGGTTACCCTTGATGATGCCAAGAATATTATTGAAGTCGTGCGCGATCCCGCCGGTCAGCTGGCCTATCGCTTCCAGTTTCTGGGCGCGTTGAAGCTGGTTCTCCAGGCTTTCCTGCTCCGTCAGGTCGGTGAGGGAGCCGATGAACTGGATGCCGCCTGCCAGTTCGACCTTGCTGATGCCGACGGTGAACGGAAAATGGGAGCCGTCCTTGCGCCGGCCCGTCATCCGGCGTGCCTGCCCGATGACATGAGCCTCACCCGTTTCCAGATAGTTCCGGAGAAAGGAATCGTGCCTTTCGCCGGTCTCCTGCGGCATCAGGCGCGAGACATTGCCTCCGACAATCTCATCGGCACTGTATTGGAACATGCGTTCCGCTTCCCGGTTGAACTCCAGAACGGTGCCCTGCGCATCGATCAGGATGATCCCGACGAGCGTGTTGTTCAAAGCCGCCCGGATGCGCGCTTCGGCGGCCTGGAGCCGTTCGTTGGCGCGGACCTGATCCGTAATGTTGCGGCCGGTCCCGCGGTATCCCTTGAAGGTGCCGTCTTCACCGTGGACGGGGACGCCTGAAATGGAAATGACCTGTTCGCGGCCGTCGGATGCAAACAGGCGATAAACGAAGTCACGGAACGGCTGCTCGTTCCTGATCGCGGCATCGAGCTGCTGCCATTTGGGGGTGCTGGTGTCTTCCGAGGCGACTTCATTGCGGGTCTTCCCCAGAACGGCTCTTTTTTCGATGCCGGACAGATGCCAATGGTTGCCTGCCAGCAGGGACATCCTGTTGTTTTCATCGGTTTCCCAGATCCAGTCGGAGGCCGTCTGGGTGTAATCCTTGAACCTTTGTTCGCTTTCCCGGATGCCGCGTTCCTTCTCCTTCAACGCGGTAATGTCGGAGCGCACGCCGATGGTACCGCCCTCGGGAAGCTTCTTTTCGGAGACGAGAACCCACTCGCCGGAAGACAGACGCTGTTCGAACGGCTGCTCCGGGGGATTGGCATGCCACTTGAGGCGCTCCCGAAGCCAATCCTCCTCGCGGCCCCTGGCTTCCACGAAGTAGCCATCGCGAAGGTTGTCCCTGAGCATTTCCTCGAATTTGCGGCCCAGCCGGATGATGTCACCCTTCCTGTCGTAATACTTCTGGTATCTCTTGTTCATGAAGATGAGACGGTCTTCTGAATCGTAGAGCGCAAGGCCTTCGGTCATGACGTTGGTGATGTCGTCCAGAAGGGACTTCAGTCTTCTCGTCTCCGCGTCCCTTTCATACATCTTCTTCTGGTTTTCAAGCTGATGCACGACCAGCCGGGCCATGGCTGAGAGCGTCTTGCGCTCGGCTTCCGTCATTTCCCGGGGGGTGCATCCGGCAATCGACACGGTCCCGATCCGGTGTCCCCTGGAGGTGATCAGGGGAGCGCCGGCATAAAACCTCAGGTTGGGAGGCTGCACCACGGCCGGGTTCTTGCAGAAACGCCCATCCCGTTCGGCGTCGAAGACACAGAGCGGCTCGTCCTGTCGAATGGCATGGGAGCAGAAGGAATCCTCCCGGGGAGCGGAGGGGATGTTCAGTCCGATCTCGGACATGAACCGCTGTTTCTCCCGGCCGACGAAACAGACAAATGCGATATCGACATTGAAGAGCGCGGTCAGGGTATTGGTGACGTCATCGAAAATGGATTGCGGCTCGTTCTCAACGAAAGCAAAGCTTTCGAGTTCCGCGAGCCTGTCCCGTTCCAGCTTGTCCAGAAGAGTTCTCGTCACGATCGTTTTACCCGCTTGGAATTACCTCAGCTTCAACTCCGCCCTCAAAAAGATATCACTCAGGCTTTAAGGGGCCCCTGTTCGTATATTCGATGATCGATAACTATCAGGTAAGTCGTCATTTTACCTAAAGGCCGGAATCATTTCTGTTGATTTGAAGGAGATGACGGTTGCGGGGGGAGAACTGCGTGGGGTGGCGATGCCTCCGGTCGGCCAACCGATCCAACAACCACCCGACTGGCCGGATTGGCATTTGTCCGTCCTTTAGCACCGGTTCTATCCCGCAACACGCTCCTTGACGCGGGCGGCTTCGGAACGGATGGCCGATGCGTAAGTGAGAACGTCGACCGAGGTGGCAACGAACTTCACTCCAAGTTCAATGCAGGACCGGGCGAAGTCCAGATCGGTGGTCAGAATGCCCGGAGCCTTGCCGGAGGCCTTGATCCGGGGAAGGGCGTCTTCGATGGCTGCAACGACATCCGGGTGCATCGGGTCTCCGAGATGCCCCATGTCGGCGGCAAGGTCGGAGGGGCCGATGAAGACGCCGTCGACGCCCTCCACCGACAGGATGCCGTCCAGCTCGGCAAGACCGGCACGGTTTTCGACCTGGACCAGCAGGCAGATTTCCTGGTTTGCCGTCGTCAGGTAATCCGGAATGCCGGCGAAATGCGAGGCACGGGCGAGGGCAGCGCCGACGCCGCGCACGCCACTGGGAGGATAGCGCACGGCGCGGACGAGTTCTTCCGCCTGTGCCTTGCTTTCCACCATCGGAATGAGCAGGGTCTGCGCTCCGGCATCCAGAAACTGCTTGATCATCCAGGTCTCGCCGATGGGCAGGCGCACAGCCGGAAAGCTGTCGGAGGCTTCAAGCACCTTGAGCTGCGTCATCATGGAGCGCAGATCGTTCGGCGCATGCTCACAGTCGATCAGCAGCCAGTCGAAGCCGGCGCTTCCAGTGATTTCCGCGACATAAGGATCGGCCAGGCCGACCCAGCAGCCGATCAGCGACTTGTCGGCTTTGAGGGCGGCTTTGAACTGGTTCTGCGGTGCGGGCATTGAATAAAACCTTCAGGAAAACGAGCAGGATACGGATCCGAACGGACCGAAGTCGGCGTGAATGTGTGAACCGGAAGGACACTCTACCGGGCGGATGAACGATCCGGAAAGCACAATCTGTCCCGCCTCGATGATCTGGCCATAACCTGCCATGCGCCGGGCCAGCCAGACCATGCTTTCCACCGGATCGTTGAGCACTCCGGCCCCGAGGCCCGTTTCCTCCACTTCGCCGTTCCTGGTGACGATCGCGCCGATCCATCTAAGGTCCAGCACTTCGGCCCGGTGCCGTTCCTGCCCGAGCACGAGGCCGGCATTGGCGGCATTGTCGGAGATCGTATCGAAAATCTTGCGGGCCTCGCCCGTTTCCGGATCCTTGCGCTGAATGCGCGTGTCGAGGATCTCAAGGCTGGGAGCAACGTAATCCGTTGCCGCCAGAATGTCCTCCCGGGTGACATCGGCCCCGGCAACAGGTGCCTTCATCACGAAGGCGATCTCGGCTTCGATGCGCGGCTGGATGAAGCGGCCTTGCGGAACGGTCGCGCCATTCTCGAACAGCATGTCGTCGAAGAGAATGCCACTGTCGGGAATGTCGATCTTGAGCGCATCCTGCATGGCCCTGGAGGTGAGGCCGATCTTCCAGCCGATGACCTTGTGGCCTTCCTCCAGCTTGTGCCGGGCCAACGCCTTCTGGATCGCATAGGCGCCGTCCATGTCGAGGTCCGGATGGCGCAGGGTGAGCAGCCCGATCTGCCTGCCGGTCTTTTCGGCCTCAAGAAGATCGGCGGCGGCTTGTGCGACTTCTGATGGAGTCAGGCTCATTCCTCGTCCTCCACGCCGTTTATGAGGACACCGATCCCTTCGGCCTCGATCTCGATCACATCGCCGGGTTTCAGGAAAACCGGCGGGTCGAAGCGTGCACCCGCACCAGTCGGCGTGCCGGTGACGATGATGTCGCCCGGCACCAGCGTGGTGAAGGTGGAGATATATTCGATCTGGCGTGGGATCGGGAACAGCATGCGGGACGTGCGGTCGTCCTGTCGCAGTTCCCCGTTGACCTTCGTCGTCAGCCGGATGTCTTCGAGCTGGCTTTTGTCGTTGAAGGGCACCAGCCAGGGGCCGATCGCGCCGGAGGCGTCGAAGTTCTTGCCCTGGGTGACGTTGAATTTCGCATGGCGCACCCAGTCGCGGAGCGTACCCTCGTTGCAAAGGGTCATCGCAGCGATGTGGTCGAAAGCGTCTTCCTGTTTGATATGCCGTCCGCCCTTGCCGATGACGATGGCGATTTCGCCCTCGTAGTCGAGCTTGCTTGACGCCTTCGGGCGGATCAGCGGGCGGCCGTGGCCGGTGAAGGAGCGGGGGAAGCGGATGAACAGCGACATGTTCGGCGGGGCTTCCTGGCCGTCCTTGTATTCCGCGTTCCGGTCCGGGAAATTGACACCGACGCAGATGATCTTTTCAGGATCAGGCACCGGGATTTCGTAGGCGAACGACCCGTTTGGATGGGTGACCGGTTTGCCTGCGGCTGCCTGCGCAAGTGTTGCAAGGCCGCCGGCTTCAATCACGTTCCGCAAGGTCGGCCAGTCCGGAAACTCCGGCGACAGGGCGATCATGCCGGCCTCGGTGACTGCGCCGTAAAAAGTCTTTCCATCTGCGGAATAGGTCGCGAAGCGGGTCATCGAGGCTCCATTTTTCTCGCGATTTCGGTGATGACGTCAAAGGCAAGGGCGACGTCGTCTTCGGTCGCTTCGAACTGGCCAACCTGGAAGCGGACCACCTTGCGACCGTCGAGCAGCGTCTGGGTGAGGTAGATCCGGCCGTCATCGTTGATGGCATCAACCAGCCGCTGGTTCAGGGCATCGAGATCCGGGGCTCCCGAGGGCGCGTAGCGAAAGCTGAAGAGCGACAGGACCGGTTCGGAGGTGATTTCGAAATCGGGTTCTGCACGGAGGCGCTCCGCCAGTCCTGCCGACCAGGCGACATGGCTGCGGATGCGCTGGCGCAGGCCTTCCAGGCCGTAGGTGCGGATCACGAACCAGAGCTTCAGCGCCCGGAACCGGCGGCCCAAGGGGATGGACCATTCCGAATAGTTGATGACGCCGTCATGGCCGTGGGTCTTCAGGTACTCCGGCCGGATGGCAAGGGTGCGCACCAGATCTTCGGGGTTACGTACGAAATGGGCCGAACAGTCGAATTGCGCACCGAGCCATTTGTGCGGGTTGAAGACCATGGAATCGACACCGTCGACCCCGGTCCAGAGATCCCGGAACTCCGGCACGATCATCGCGGCCCCGGCCCAGGCGGCATCGAGGTGCACATAAAGATCGAAGTCCTTCGCGACGGCAACGCAAGCTGCAACGTCGTCCGAGGCGCCGACGCCGGTGCCGCCGGTGCAGGCGATCACGCCCGCCGGGCGGTATCCCGCCGCAATGTCGGCTTCGATGGCAGCCCTGAGAGCTGCCGGGTCCATGGCGCGGCTCGGTCCCTGAACCGGGATCCGCACAAGATTGTCCTGGCCGATCCCGGAGATCCAGATGGC
>NZ_JBNKYW010000090.1:0-11881 GCF_050301095.1 Roseibium sp. | reverse complement strand
CTCGGCTTCGTCCAGGTCGACAGTATTAATACGGTCGCCCGCGCCCACCACATGATCCTCGCCGCGCGAAGACCTGCCTACAAGGAGAAGAACCTCAAGCTTCTTCTCGAACGCGACCGGCAGCTTTTCGAGCACTGGACCCATGATGCCGCGGTGATCCCGACCGCCTTTTTCAAGCACTGGCGCCTGCGCTTCGGTCGCAACAGGGAAACCCTCGCCGAGCGCTGGCGCAAATGGCAGCGGGTCGGCTTTGAAGAAAAGTTCGACGACATTCTCAAGCGCATCAGTGATCACGGCCCGGTCACCTCCGCGACGGTCGGCGAGGACGAGAAGCGCAGCAATGGCGGCTGGTGGGAATGGCATCCTTCCAAGGCGGCGCTGGAGTATCTGTGGCGTACGGGAGACATCTCGGTAAGCGGACGGAACGGCTTTCAGAAAGTCTACGACCTGACGGAACGGGTCATTCCGCAGGAGCATCTGAATGCCGCCTTCGACCAGCAGGAAACGATAGACTGGGCCGCCCGCTCGGCGCTCGACCGGCTCGGCTTCGCGACTTCCGGCGAAATTGCCGCCTTTTGGGACCTGATCACACCGCAGGAAGCCAGGGACTGGTGCCAGAACGCGCTGGCCGACGGCACGATCATCGAAGTCGAGACAGAATGCGCGAATGGTGTCTGGCGAAAGGTTTTTACCTGGCCGCACATGCCGGACATGTTACACGCTCTTCCGGAGCCACCGCCACGGGTGCGGATCCTGTCCCCCTTCGACCCGGCCCTTCGCGACCGGAAACGCACCGAGCGTCTGTTCGGCTTTCATTACCGGATCGAGATCTTCGTTCCCGAACCCAAGCGCAAATATGGCTATTACGTTTTCCCGGTGCTCGAACGGGACAGGCTCATCGGACGCATCGACATGAAGTCGCTTCGGGACGAGGACAGGCTGCACGTGCGCGCCTTCTGGCCTGAAAAGGGCATCCGCATGAGCAAGGGGCGGCTTGAACGGCTGGAAGCGGAACTCGGCCGGATGGCCCGGTTTTCCGGTGTTGCAAACGTCACCTTCGAGAAGGATTGGCTGCGGACTGACTGAGGGCCTCAAGCACCCGTGAAGAGGCCTGATCCTGCCACAAGCACGGCCAGCGCCCCGGCGAGCGTTCCGGCGATATGGGCATCATGGGCCACATTGCCCTTCCGGGATCTGGCCGCCCAGGAAGACCAGGCCAGAAACAGCCCGGCGAAGACGATCGCCGGAATCCCGATCGGGATGAACAGTATGTAGATGTTCTGGAACGGGAAGAGGACGCAGAAGGCTCCAAGCACGCCGCAGACGGCATCCGACGCCCCGACGGCGCTGTATTGCATCTGGTTTCTGCGCAAGGCCAGCACCACCAGACTGGCTGCAAGGGAACAGAAAACGTAAAGGCCGACGAATTTGACCGGCCCGTAAATGTACTCAAGCTGCGGGCCGAAGAAATAGAGCGTCACCATGTTCATGAGCAGGTGGCCAGCGTCGACATGCACGAAGGAACAGGTCAGCAGACGCTCCACCTGTTTGCGCCGCAAGACCGGACCGATCTGGAACGCCAGCCTATTCAGCAGACCCCGATTGTTGAACCCCAACAGTGAGACGACAACCGTGATGGCGATCAGGGAATAAGTGGCAATGGGGGTAAAGTGCATTCCGGCAAACCCTTGCGATGGACCGGGGTCCGTCGGAAATGGATAAAGTAGCGGATACAAATCCGTCAGCCCCGGCCTCGTGGCCGGGACCGATGATACTTTTCACAGGCTGGAAGGCTGGTCAATCATTCCGCGCCCGGAATCAGCTTGTCGTCCGACGATCCGCTGGTGCGCTCCAGCAGGTGCTGCTGAGCCCGCTGCCGGACCTCGTCGAAACTCCAATCCCGGATCAGCTCGCCATTGCGGTAAACCACCTTCAGCAGGTCGTCTTCCCCCGCAAGGTCGTCCAGCCGCCTTGCCGTGAGAACACCATTTTCCAGAACGACTGCCTGGCGTCCGGCCTTGGAGGCCTTGCCCGGGTCGGTCGCCGGCATCTTGAAGACGTCCTGCCAGACACCGTCCGCTGACTTCATGGCATTTGCCTTCAGGGCGAAGCGCATGGTGTCCCTGTTGACGTGCTGCAGCAACCCGCCGCCCATGCCGAAGGCGATATTGTCGACCGACCAGCCGCAGCTTACCAGATTGCCCACCAGTTGGCTGATCGTGGCAAGCGTCATGCCGTCGCCCTGGATGACGCGGATTGCAGGGTTGAGCACCCTGGCGCCCTTGCTGTTGACGGTTCCGCCGTAGTGCGCCCAAAGGGTTTCGAGCACCCTGAGGGGCGTCTCCACCGGATCTCCGGAATCTGGCCGGATGACGAGCGTCGCACCGCTTTGCAGCACCTTTTCCTTCAAAAGACCGCACCACAGGTTTTCAACCGCGTTATCGAGATCATAGCTGTCCGAGACGACTGCCACGAGCTTTCCCGGCTCCGCGAATTGATCGAGCATGTTGGCGAAGGCTTCCTGTTCCCGCTCCCGGCCCCAACTCGTCATGGTGGAGTGCTCAGCCGCCGGAATGGAGAACCCGGCCATATCCGCGCCATAGAACACCGTTGCGGCTTCCAGGGCTTCCATCGTGTCGGTACCGGCGAAATTGACCAGATGCGCCATGCCGCCAAGCGCGGCGCTTTCCGCGGACGACACGCCGCGCGCGCCAAAGTCATGCAGCTTGAAAGGGATCTGGGCATCCGGATCGTCGGAAGTTTCCAGAAGCCCCTGGTAGATCGCCTGCTTGCACTTGAAGGACATGGTGGCGACGGTCGTCGGGTACCAGAGCGCGCGCAGCAGGCCCGTCTCCACCCAGGTCGTCAGCCATGGCATGCGCTCGTCGGTGTTCTCTACCTGCACGAGCGGCACGCCGCTGGGAACCACCGTTCCCTCTGGCAGGGCCTTGATTTCCAGCGGGAACAGCCCGCCGTAGTCGTTCAGGATCTGCTGCCAGCCTTCTCTGTTGAAGGGAACGCCGTGCGCCGCACAGATCTTTTCCGCCTGCTCAATGTCCGCTGCGGTGATCGGTTTCAGCAGCGTTTTCTTCAAGTAGGCCTGAAGCCCGAAGAACAGAAGGTTTTCGGAAAAGCTGTTCGGACGTGCCTCCGCATAGGCGGAGATGATCCGGGCTTCGGGCGGATATTGTTTGAAATGCGATTGTTTGTAGCTGTCGGTAGCCAGAAGTGGATTTGTCATTGTGAACTCCTCACGTGACAGAAGACTTGCCTGCAGGTCTCCCCTGCGGCCGGTTTCATGGGTTGGTGATTAGAGATCCGCCATCAGATCGATGATGGACCAGTGGTCTTCGAAAAACTGCTCCGGCGACAGATCGCCGAGGCGGTACCAGTTGGCGGCCCTGGCGTCGTCTCCGCCGGTGACAGAGAACAACTCACGCCGTTCGGGCAAACGGAACAGGAAGGCGTGGGTGATGATACGGCCGCGCAGCGACCGGTCCGGGTGATCGAACACGCGTGTTTTCGTTCCATCGATGAAGGAGGCCAGCATCGCCGGCGGGATTTCGCCCTTGTGGTCGCTGATCGCCGTTTCCTCCTTCAACTCGCGGATGACCGCATCGCGAATGCTTTCGCTCGGATCGAGGAAGCCGCCCGGCAGGGCAAGCAGTCCCTTGCCCGGCGCCCGACCGCGTTCGACCAGCAGGATGTTGCCGGACTGGATAACGACCGCGTCGACGGTGACAAACGGGCCCCTGCCCCATTCCTTCGGATAAGATTCCAGATACTCGGCTTCTTCCAGCAGTGCCCGGAAGGTCTCGCCGAGGGAAAAGGCACTGAGCCAATCGGCGACTTCCGGTGACAGGACCGACTGAGCGACAACCGGGATACGCTGAAAAAGCTGCTTGCGGACATCGGTGGATGAAAAGGTACCGTACTGGCTGGCAAGCTGAACGTTTCCCCATTCGGGAAACAGCTTCAGATAGTAGCTCGTGCGGTCCTTGCCGTAGCCGGCGAGCGCGATCCTTATGTCCTGAAGACCGTGCAGACGGACGCCGCCGTTGTTGTAATGATCCAGTACGGTTTCATTGACCACGCGCTGAACCGCGGCACACCATGCGGTGTCCGAATAGGGGTGGTCCGCTACCGGTTTCAGGATGAGCCGGCCGGTCGCCAGTTCGTGCTTGAAGACCCTGGCGAACATGTCGGCGCGCTCGCCGTAGGTGAAAGGGTTGCGCGGATCTCTGGCCTGGGCAGCGGAGCCGATCAGAACGATCAGCGTACCCACCTTTTCCAGGGCTGCGCGGATGACCGTCTCGTGGCCGGCATGTAGCGGCTGGAAACGGCCGATGAAGACGCCATAGTGATAATTGGACATTCGAGACTCCCTCGAACTGAATTGCAGGCAGCCGAACTCCTCGGCTGACTTCAACAATAATACTCAACTTGAGCATTATCAAATCAAAAATGCTCATAGTGAGCATTTGGTGCGGTTATGGTTACCGTTTGCCCGTCTGGACCAGGATTTTCTGCATGGAAAAACGGGAAAGATTGGCAAACGTAACCTTCAGGCCAGGACGGCTTGCCGGAAGAAATTGCGGTTTTCAGAGCTTCGCAGAGCCTCGAAGAACCGTTCGATCACGGGTTCCGACACCTTGATCGGTGACGGGCCATAAGACTCGTATTTCGCCGAGAGAGCCTTGTTGACCGCGTTGGAGAAATTGACGAAATCGATGTGTTCCTTCGGGAAGGCGGCCATGGTTTTCCGGAGGATGTCCTGGATCGCCTTGTCGTTCGCGATCGTGACCGCCGTGATGGAATTGCCGTGCGCTTTTGCAAGCTGGCGGTAGGCTTCGGACAGAGCATCAACAAACCCGGCATCCACCGTACGGCAGATGTAGCCGCTGAAAGCGTTCAGGAATTCCATTTCCCAGGCCCCGTCAGCCCGCTTCATATTGGGCTCGAAAACCTTGCGCAGCACGTCGAAAGAGAGAAACCGCAACACCGACACGGCGAAGAAGTCCTTGTTGGCTCCGACAAAAGGCTGCTTCTTGTGAATACGGCCACAGGCCTCGTAGTTGGAGCGGTAGATCTCGAACATGTCTTGCGAAGCGGAAATGAGATCGAAGACGGCAGCAATGTCCGTATCGCTCAGGGCACCGCCACGCATCTCCGCCGCGCTTTGCAGGCTCTTGCGCGCAAGTTCCAACACCTGTTGACCGGCGCCCATGCAGATATGCGGGCCGCTTAATTTGGGCCAGGTAACCTGATTTTTCTTTTCCGCAGCGCTCATTGCCAACCTCGTCAGCCAAGCTTCAACAATGCATGCATTTGGTTGTGAAAAATTTAAGTTTCCGGCATTTCGACATGATAATTACCGGGAGTTGCAACACCGGGCCGGCCCGCACCTGCTGAAGCCACGGCGCACCGGCTTGCTTCCGGCTTTGCTCTCCTACCCGGCCCTGCGAGATCCGAACAGGGGAATGCGGACCGCCAAAAACCGGCAACCATCCGCTTCCGGGCAAACTGCTGGGCGGCAATTCACGGAGTTTCTCCCGGCCCGATCGGAGCGCCTCTCTCCTGCAGGTCCGGCGACCATCCTTGCAAGACAGATTCAAGAACCGCGAGCATCACGTTGTTGACGCTTGGGAATGCGTGCGCTTCTTGCGGCTCTCGGCAAAGGTGCCCAGAAGCGTGTTGACTGGAAATATTCCGGAAAGAGCGTCATAATTTAAGATATTCGAAATCGACAACATTCAGGAGTGGAAGATGACCGTGGAAAGAGCCATTCTCCTCGTGGTAGGTACGCTGATCGTCGCTTCGGTGCTCTTGGCAGTTTACGTCAATCTCAACTGGCTTTGGCTGACCGGCATTCTGGGCGCACACCTGATCCAGGCTTCCTTTACCGGCATGTGCCCCGTGGTCATGATGCTGAAGAAGATGGGCCTGCCGCAGAAATCCGGCTTTGCGTAAACTTGTAGAGCTCAAGCGTATCTTCACCAAAGCCGGCTCCGGCAAGCCAACATCGCTCGCGACATGATCGCGCTGCAAAAGGGGCGCACGAAGCGCTTTTCCCGGACAGCTCCCCCGCGGCTTCCGGGTGAGTTGCTCGCGGCACATCAGGTCCAGCTCAGCACGACCTTACCGGATTCGCCCGACTTCATGGCGGCAAAGCCTTCCCTGAAGTCGTCAACGCTGAAGCGGTGGGTGATGACGTTGCGCACGTCGAGGCCGTTCTGCAGCATGGCGATCATCTTGTACCAGGTCTCGAAGATTTCCCGGCCGTAAACGCCCTTGATGGTGATCGCCTTGAAGACGATGCGCGACCAGTCGACCGGCGACTTGCCGGGCGGAATGCCAAGCAGTGCGATCCGCCCGCCCATGACGAGGTTTTCCACCATCTGGTCGAGCGCGGCCTGGTTGCCGGACATCTCCAGCCCGACATCGAAGCCTTCCTTCATGCCGAGCGTCTTTTCGATACCCTTCAGGTCTTCCTTGGCGACATTGACCGGCACGACGTCGGCAACCCTTGTCGCCAGGTCGAGACGCGCCTGGTTGACGTCGGTGATTACCACATTGCGGGCCCCGACATGGCGGGCGACGGCCGCCGCCATGATACCGATCGGCCCGGCGCCCGTGATCAGGACGTCCTCGCCGACCAGATCGAAGCTTAGCGCCGTGTGGACAGCGTTGCCGAGCGGGTCGAGGATCGCGCCGATCTCGTCGTCGATCTCGTCGGGCAGCGGAACCACGTTGAAGGCGGGAAGGCGCAGGTATTCGGCAAAGGCACCCTGTTCGTTGACGCCGATGCCACGGGTTTCCGGATCCAGATGGAACTTGCCTGCCCTCGACTGGCGCGAATGCCCGCCGATCAGGTGCCCCTCGCCCGAGCAGCGCTGCCCGATTTCAAGATCGGTGACGTTTTTGCCGAGCTCGACAATTTCGCCTGCGAATTCATGTCCGGTGATCAGCGGCACCGGCACGGTCTTCGAGGCCCAGTCGTCCCAGTTCCAGATGTGAATGTCGGTGCCGCAAATACCGGTCTTGTGGATCTTGATCAGGACATCGTCCGGCCCGATTTCCGGAACCGGCGCCCGCACCATCCACAGGCCTTCCTTCGCTTCGGATTTGCACAGGGCCTTCATTTCGTTGCTGCTCATGACAGAACTCCTGTTGCCTTGCCCGCCTTGTCAAAGGCTTCCAGAGCCCGGTCCAGGTCCTCGCGGGTCAGGGCTGCATTCATCTGGGTGCGGATACGCGCCTGTCCGCGTGGCACCACGGGGAAGAAGAAGCCGGAGACATAGACGCCCTCCTCGAACAATTTTGCCGCCATCGCCTGCGCCAGTTTGGCTTCGCCAAGCATCACGGGGATGATCGGATGCTCGCCCGGCAGCAGCGTGAAGCCCAGGTTTTCCAGTCCTGCCCGCCAATACCGCGCGTTTTCGAAAAGGTTGCGGCGCAGCGCGTCGCCCTCTTCCACGAGGCGGATCGCCTCCAGTCCACTCATCACGACAGCCGGCGGCAGGGAGTTGGAGAATAGATAGGGCCGGGCCCGCTGGCGGAGAAGGTCGATCACCGGCTGAGGCCCTGCAATATAGCCGCCGATCCCGCCGCCCAGCGCCTTGCCGAGCGTCCCGGTCAGAATGTCGACATCGACGCCGAAGTGCGCCGGCGTGCCCTCCCCCTTTGGCCCCATGAACCCGGTCGCGTGGCAGTCGTCGACCATGACCACGGCATCGTATTTTTTGGCAAGCGCTGTGATTTCGGGAAGCTTGGCCAGATAGCCGTCCATGGAAAAGACGCCGTCAGTGGCAATCATCATGTGGCGGGCACCGGCCACACGCGCCTCCTTGAGCTTCGCCTCCAGATCCGCCATATCGGAATTGGCATAGCGGTAGCGCCTGGCCTTGCAGAGCCGGATACCGTCAATGATCGAGGCATGATTGAGCGCGTCCGATATGATCGCGTCCTCAGGTCCCAGCAACGGCTCGAACAGGCCGCCATTGGCGTCGAAACAGGCCGCAAACAGAATGCTGTCGTCCTTGCCGAGAAAGCCTGCGATGCGCTGCTCCAGTTGCCGGTGAATATCCTGGGTACCGCAGATGAACCGGACCGACGCCATGCCGTACCCCTTCGGTCCCAGTGCGTTTCTGGCCGCGTCTTCAAGCGCCGGATGGTCCGCCAGACCCAGGTAGTTGTTGGCGCAAAGGTTGATCACCTCGCGTCCGCCAACCGTGATCTTTCCGCCCTGGGGCGACGTGATCAGCCGCTCGCGCTTGTAAAGCCCCTCGGCTTCAATCTCTTTCAGGGTTTCGGAAATATGGGACAGAAAGGCATCGGACACGGGGCTTCCTCCGGCAAAATGGACCTGAATTCCACTATGCCGGATTTTCATTCGAAATAAAAGACATAAATTCCGATATGACGGATTTTTTCCGTTATAACGCTCCGCGTCTTCTTAGAACTTCACCACCATCAGGATCGCCCGCGCGGCTCCGCCGATGGCTTCGATGCTATGGGGCACGTCGGCGGCATAGCGGGCGGTGTCGCCCTTGTTGATGATGCCCTTGGCAACGCCGGAGGTAACTTCCAGACACCCGTCCTCGGCAATCAGCTGCTCCCGGGTACCGCGTTCGTGAGGCTTGCTTTCCAGTCGGCCGCCCTCGGAAAAAATCAGTTCGTAAATCTCGAAACGGCCAGTGTCCTGCGGCGGTGACAGGATACGGATCTTGCAGCCGTCCCCTGCCCGGTCGAGCGTCGGTGTCTGGTGCTCGTGAACGATCTCGACCCGGTCCTCCGCCGCCTCCTCGCCCAGAAGACCGGCGAAGTCGACCTTCAGTGCCCTGGTCAGGTTGAGAAGGGTGGCAACCGTGGGGTTGGATTCGCCGCGCTCGATCTGGCTGACCATGGAGCGGGACACACCGGATAGCTTTTCAACCGCTTCCAGCGAGAGCCCCTGTGCCCGGCGCGCCTTCTTCAGGCGCTCGGGAAGCCGGGAAAGGATGTCATTTTCTGTCATGACGGAACTAAAATCCGTTCAAGCCGATTTTGCAATTCCCTTTTCGTTGATGCAGTGCTGAAAATACATGCTAATTTTGTGCGGACGTAGCGTCAGAAACCAAAGGCGCGCGCCAAGGAGGGGGAAATACATGCAAACACTGCCACGCTTGTTCTTTGCCACCGGTGTCATCTTCGTGCTCATCGGAATGGGTTGGGGAATTCACATGTCGATCACGACGGACTTCACCATGGCACCCGCACATGCCCACCTGAACCTGGTCGGTTTCGTGTCCATGTGCATATTCGGCACCTACTATGAGCTGGTTCCAGGCGCCGCCGCCACGAAACTGGCCATGATCCACTACGGCCTCAGTGCATTGACGGTCGTCGTCATGGTGCCGGGCATTTATCTCGTACTTACCCAGCAGGGCGAGGCGCTCGCCAAGGCAGGTTCCCTTCTTGCGGTGCTGACGATGCTGGTCTTTCTCTACACAATCATCCGTAACAAGAGCGTTTGAGCTGACCGGCAAGGTCAGTTGCATCTCGTTCCGAGAATTTCCGGCCGACGGCTGCAAAGCCGCCGGCCGCAGCTTCCATTCGTCCACCTGAGGGCGGCCCGCAGCTTTTTTGACCGCCGCGTTTCCGCGCGATGACTGACATGGTTCAGGACTGAACCAGTGCACCATGACGGCGGTGCAGTTCTTGCGAAATATGCCTGACTTGAAGCTGGCCGGGAACTACGCGAACCAGCGGCCAACCGTGCGCCGCCGGGACCGCTCACCCCTCGCAAACCGGGAATTTACCCCGCTCCGAGCGGCGCTTGTGAACATCGGTCGTAAATCGTCTTTTAAAAGTCGCTTTCGGGACAACTGCCATACCGCTCTTGCAACTAGCGTTTTCGCAACGATCAATGCGACCGGAACTCGCAGGATTCATCGGAAATTCAGGAAACGCTCACGGAGAGATCCCAATGGCAAGCGATATCGAAATTGCCCGCGCAGCCAACATGAAGCCGATTCAGGAAATCGGTATGAAACTCGACATTCCCGAGGAAGCTCTCCTGCCTTACGGCCGGACCAAGGCGAAAATCTCGGCAGACTTTCTGCAAGGCCTGAACGGCCGCTCAAATGGCAAGCTGATCCTGGTGACGGCGATCAACCCGACGCCGGCCGGGGAAGGCAAGACCACGACCACCGTCGGCCTCGGCGACGGCCTCAACCGCATCGGCAAAAATGCAATGATCTGCCTGCGTGAGCCGTCGCTCGGCCCGTGCTTCGGCATGAAGGGCGGCGCCGCCGGTGGCGGCTATGCTCAGGTCGTGCCGATGGAAGACATCAACCTGCATTTCACCGGTGACTTCCACGCAATCACCTCCGCGCACAATCTGCTCTCGGCGCTGATCGAAAACCACATCTACTGGGGCAACGAGCTTGGTATCGACCAGCGCCGCGTCACCTGGCGCCGTGTTCTCGACATGAACGACCGGGCGCTGCGCGAAATCGTCTGCTCGCTCGGCGGCGTTGCCAACGGCTTCCCGCGCGAAGGTGGCTTCGACATCACGGTTGCCTCCGAGATCATGGCGATCCTCTGCCTGGCGACCGATCTGGACGACCTGCAGAAGCGTCTCGGCGACATCATCGTCGCCTACCGGCGTGACCGCACCGCGATCACGGCCCGCGACCTGGAAGCCGATGGCGCCATGACGGTGCTTCTGAAGGAAGCCCTGCAGCCGAACCTGGTCCAGACGCTGGAAAACAACCCGGCCTTCATCCACGGCGGCCCCTTCGCCAACATCGCCCATGGCTGCAACTCGGTCGTCGCAACCCAGACGGCCCTGAAGCTGACTGACTACGTGGTGACCGAAGCCGGCTTCGGCGCGGATCTCGGCGCCGAGAAGTTCTTCGACATCAAGTGCCGCAAGGCCGGCCTCTCCCCGGACGCGGTCGTCATCGTCGCCACCATCAAGGCGCTCAAGATGAACGGCGGCGTTGCCAAGGAAGACCTCGGCACCGAAAACGTGGAAGCCGTCGTCAAGGGCTGCTCCAACCTCGGCCGCCATATCGAGAACGTCAAGCAGTTCGGCGTCCCGGCAGTGGTTGCGATCAACCACTTCACCGCCGACACGGATGCGGAAATCCAGGCGGTCAAGAACTACTGCGCCGAACTTGGCGTCGATGCCATCCTGGCAACGCACTGGGCCAACGGCTCCGCGGGCACCGAGGAATTGGCCACTCGTATTGCCGAACTGGCAGAAAGCGGCGCCGCACAGTTCGCTCCGCTCTACGACGACAGCCTGTCTCTGTTCGAGAAGATCGAGACCGTTGCCAAGCGGATCTACCGTGCGGACGAAGTGCTTGCCGACAAATCCGTGCGCGATCAGCTCAAGCGCTGGGAAGCCGACGGCTTCGGCAATCTGCCGGTCTGCATGGCCAAGACCCAGTATTCCTTCACCACTGACCCGCAGCGGCGCGGTGCCCCGACCGGCCACAGCCTGCCGGTGCGCGAAGTCCGTCTTTCCGCCGGTGCCGGCTTCATCGTGGTGATCTGCGGTGAAATCATGACCATGCCGGGCCTGCCGCGTGTCCCCTCCGCGAACCACATCCGTCTCGACGAAAAGGGCCAGATCGAAGGACTGTTCTGATCTGTCCGGACCAGAACGGTAAACTCAAGGGCGGGTCGCAAGATCCGCCCTTTTTGTTTGTCTGTTTTGCCGAAACCGTGCCCCGCCCAGATTGTCAACACGTCTCTTGTGAGCTCCGGTCTCCGTTAAGCGGTTCCCCGGCCTGCGTCGCCTCTGCGGCCCGCTCCCTCGTAAGATTATACAGCTACAATCTTTTCCCGCCGCCCCCCAAATCGAAAGGAACTGTGGCCGGCTGAAGCCCCT
>NZ_JBNKYW010000089.1:0-17176 GCF_050301095.1 Roseibium sp. | reverse complement strand
TAAGGACCTTGAAACGGTCAATTAGCGCTCTGACCGGTCAGCTCAGCACAAAATCGCTTTCCGCATAGCCTTGCAGATAAAGCAGGGCAGTCAGGTCGCCGTGGTCGATCCGGAAGTCTGCGGCAGCCGCGACGGCGGGCTTGGCACGATAGGCAACGCCCGTTCCCGAACGCTCGATCATTGCCAGATCGTTGGCGCCGTCCCCGACGGCCAGGGTCTCGTCGAAGGAAAGGCCCTTGTCTGCAGCGAGAAACTCCAGGCGGGCGCGTTTGGCATCACGGCCCAAAATGGGTTCTCCGACCTTGCCGGTCAGCTTGCCGTCTTCCTCCATCAGCAGATTGGCCTGGTTTTCGTCAAAGCCGATCATGTCCGACACGGCCTCGGTAAAGTGCGTGAAGCCGCCGGAAACGAGCGCGCAATAGGCTCCGTTGGCCTTCATGGTCTGAACCAGTGTCCGCCCGCCGGGCATGAGTTGAATGCGTGAACTCAGAACCGTTTCTATAGCAGAGACCGGCAGGCCTGCCAGAAGGCCGACCCGCTCCCGCAAGGCCGGTTCGAATTCGATTTCGCCGCGCATGGCGCGCTCGGTGATTTCAGAGATCCGGTCCTTCAGGCCAAGTTCGGCTGCCAGTTCGTCGATGCATTCCTGGCGGATCATGGTTGAATCCATATCCGCGATCAGCAGCTTCTTGCGGCGTCCTTCGACGGGCTGGATAAATACATCCACCCGGGCATGACCGATCATTTCGCGCAAGTCACTCTCCGCGGCGCTTGCATTCGTGCCGTCAAAACGGATATCGGCAGCGATGCTGGGATTGAGTATCTTCGAGGTTCCGGTGACACCGAGAATGTCCTCGGCCCGGCGGACAAGTTCCGCATCGACCGCAGGGGCAGCAGGGGTGGACACCAGAGTGGCAACGAGAGACATGGACGGATCCTTGGAAGGCAACAGTACACAGACAGCCGGTAAGCGCGCCATTCTGATAGCGGGACCGACGGCCAGCGGCAAGTCCGCTTTGGCCCTGGAACTCGCCAAACAGCGGAACGGAGTGATCGTCAATGCCGATTCCATGCAGCTCTACGAGGATCTGCGCCTTGTGAGCGCGCGCCCTTCAATAGAGGAGGAGCAGCAGGTGCCGCACCGGCTCTACGGCATTCTGCCGGCGTCGACCGCCTTCTCGACCGGGGCATGGCTACGGCTTGCGATCGAGGAAATCCAGTCCGTGTGGGAGGACGGCAGGCTTCCGATTCTGGTGGGAGGAACCGGGCTCTATTTCAAGGGACTGACAGAAGGTTTCGCCGAAATGCCGGATATTCCTTCGGAGATTCGGGAGGAGGCGCGACGCCTGGCCGACGAGGGCGGTGTGGCCACGCTCAAGTCGGCGCTTGCGGACGCCGGTGACAGGGAGGCAGCGGAAGCCCTTGCCGACCCGCAGCGCCTGGCAAGGGCCCTAGAAGTGATCCTGGCGACCGGCAAGCCGCTCGGTTTCTGGCAGAAGGAACAGCAGTCCGATCCCTTTCTGAGGCCCGGCCAATGTGAATCTATCGTCCTGGCGCCACCGCGGCCTTGGCTTCACGAACGCATCGAACGCCGGGCGCGACTCATGGTGTCGGAAGAAGGTTGCGAAGAGATTCGCGCCCTGCTCGCAAAGGGACTCCCGGAGAAGTTGCCGGCCATGCGGGCCATCGGCGTTGCCGAAATCGGCGCGTTTCTGGCTGGAGAAAGTGATTTTGAGAACACTGTTAACAGGCTGACTGTTGCAACGCGTCAATACGCAAAGCGGCAGGAAACCTGGTTCAGGAATCAGATGGCAGGCTGGCAACGGTTTGATCCATCTGCCGAAACCCCCTTCCATTGACTTGGATGTCTCATCATCGAGTGCCGGGTGTAACCCCCGGGTGTGCGGTGCAGCGAAGGGTAGCAATCTAACTTGTTGGTTTTGCGCATTTATTTTTGCCGCAATTGTTCATATACTCCGGACTGCCATCGGGTTGGCACAATTCAGGGTTACATGGATGTCCTGCGGGCGGCCTTCAGTGTTGCTGCAACAATGGCGGCTGCCGGTTACATTCAAGATGGGAGGACACGGTGCAGACGATATTTCTCGAATGCGGCTCAGTTCGGCTTGTTCCCTTTTCTCTTGCCGATATCAACCTCGTCCGGGACCTCCATTCCGACCCCTATGGCAACCGATGTACCGAACTTTCGACCGATTGCAGCGCCGTCGATGCGGCGGAGCTGGTTAAATCCTCTTTGCAGAACCAGGCGGACCTGGGATTTGCCAAGTGGAAGGCCGTCTCCGACGATGGTGACTTTCTCGGCTGGGCCGGTTTTACGCCGGTATCCGAAACCTCCGAAATCAGCATGAACTATTGCCTGCCGAATGACGTGCTGGAGCGGGATCCCGGCCTGCCGAAGCGTCTTGTCGGCGCCCTGATCGGCTGGTTCTTCAAGAACACCTATTTCTCGCATCTGATCGCGATTGTTCGGACGGATAACCGGGATGTCCGGGAAGTGGTCAAGGAAGCCGGTTTCTATCACCGGGAAAGCAAGGTCATTGAGGGCATGCAGGCGGACGTCTTCCAGATGCTCAGCCCGTCCATGCAGTCCTACCTGATGAGTGCCTGAACAGGCACGCGCGGACAGACCTCGGTCTTATCGGGAAACCGTGTTTCGGCACGGTTTCTTTTTTGAAAGATCTCCGATTTGAACCCTCCCGTTCTGACGACCGAAAGGCTCCGGCTGGTCCCGTTCCGGGAGTGCGATTTGCCGCTGCTGGCAGATCTTCACTCCGACCCGGAAGTAAACCGCTACCTTTCCCCCGGCCCGGTGCCGATGAGCGAGGCGGAAGTGCGCCGGCGGCTCGCCACCTATATCAGTGACCACCAGTTGCACGGCATCAGCAAGTGGAAGCTGGAAACGCTCGAAGGGGATTTCATCGGGCGCGCCGGCTTTTCGTATCTGGACTGTCCGGCAGGGATCGAGATGGGATACAGCCTGAAGCGCGCTGCCTGGGGGCAGGGGTATGCCACTGAAATTGCTGGTGGTCTCGTGGAATGGTTCTTCCAGAACACGGTTCACGACATTCTGACGGCCTATGCCTTCATGGAGCACAAGGCTTCACAAAAGGTCATGCTCAAATGCGGGTTCTGCCACTGGCGGGATATGGTGAAACACGGTGCCCCTTGCAGTTTCTACCGGATCTGCCGGGAAGACCTCCGCCAAGCCAACGGGATTTCCCGCACGGTTTTAATGCCAAGGAGAGTTGATTAGGATTCATTTGACCGGCTTTGGAGGGGCTTTGGCAAGGCGCAGGTCGAGGGGCAAGGCCGGGTGTTGGTCAAGACGTGCATCGCAGCCCGGAGCCCATTCAAAGCCGGACTTTGGTGAACCGGTCCCACCCGCCGGACGTTGATGCGCCGCTTGCACGGTCAATCAGACCGCGCTGCGCAACGCGCCTCGCCTGCAGCCGGGAATGGTCCATCAAATGGGGACTGATCAATTCCCTTTGGTATTGGCAGGTGAGTGGCGAGGCCGCCGGCTACCGTGCAACGATTGTCAGAGCCGCGTGAAGCGCCGCAGCGGCGACTTTTTCCGCTTGGGCCTCGCTTGCCAGGGCGCGTGCCGTTGTGAGGGCGCCGATCAGGATGCTCAAAAACGCCCAGGCTTTCGCCGCCCGGTCTTCGTCATCGCCGGTTTCCAGTCCGTCGGCAATCAGTCCGGTAATGGTCTTCATTTTCTCTTCAAAGAGTGACCGGGTCTCCGCGCTCGCCCGTACCACATCCGGCGACAAGGCCGTCATGGCACAGCCGCACGCAAGGTCCTTGCGGTGAGCCGCCCCGAGATAGTAGCGGGCGAAAGCTTCCGGCCAGTTCTTGCCATGGCGCGCCTGATAGTCAGGGATCGCCTCGATGACTTCATTGAGGCCGAGTTCAAGGGCGGTCTGAAATGCACGATCCTTGGAGCCGAGATGGGCGTAGAAGGCTCCGGACGTGGCGCCAGCCTGTTTTGCGATGCCATCGACGCCTGTACCGGAATATCCCTGGCTCCGGAATGCGCGGCTTGCCGCTGTCTGCAGCGCCTTGAGGGTTTCCGCCTTGCGGATCTGCTGTTTCATCACCGTATCCAACATAAATAGTGATCGTTATATAAACTTGACAATATAACGATCGTTACATAGATAAGGGTCGTCAAGAAATATAACGAACGTTATATTTAACGATGAAAGGGAAAAAGATGCCGCTTGCACTGAACTACACCGAAGGAACGATGACACCGGAAGCCGGTCTGGAAGCCGGCCGCCGGATTACCGATGCATTTTTGAAATGGCACGGTCTGGCCGGCAATGCGGTAATGACACCGAATGTCACCATGCAGATCCAGGCATTGCCTAAAACCGGTGCGCTGTCGGGAGGCAGGCCGGTCGACGGTGCCTGGCTGGAATGCAAGACCCCGTCGTTTGCCCTGGTGGACAGGGAGATTCAGGTCGGTTTCTTCAGGGAAGCAACCGGGATCATCTTCGAGGCGGCGAAGGGAGACCTTCCGAAGGACCGCATCTGGACCAACCTGGTTCACACGGTTGACGGCACGTGGAATATGGACGGGGAAGCGATGACGAACGAAGAGCTTGCCAGCCGCATTTCACAGGGGTGAGGGGCAGGAAATGGTTCACCTGAACCCGGCGTTGGTCATCCCGGACGCAGCGTAGAGAAGATCCGGGATCGGAGCGTCAATACCCGATGATTGTGGTGGCGTAGGACCAGAAAAACTGTGCCTCTCCGATCACTGCTCGCGCTTTGCCTGGCCGGCGTCAATCAGAAAAGGGATATTCGGAAAACAAAAAGGGCCGCGTGAGCGGCCCTTTGAATTGCATGGACTGTTTGCTCGGCCGGGTCAGACGGCCTGCAGGGCGCCCGGATTGCCGGCCTGCTGGCGCAGGGCCAGCTTGTTCATGGCAGAGACATAGGCGCGGGCCGAGGCCACCAGCGTATCGGTGTCGGCCCCCTTGCCGGTCGCAATGCGCCCATCCGCTTCCAGCCGCACGGAAACCTCGGCCTGGGCATCGGTGCCTTCGGTCACCGCATGCACCTGATAGAGGGACAGGGTTGCCTGATGCGGCACGATCGACTTGATGGCGTTGAAAGTGGCATCGACCGGTCCGTCGCCGGTGGCTTCCTTGGTAATGTGCTGACCGTTGACGTCCATGGTCAGGATCGCTTTCTGCGGTCCGCCTGTGCCGGCGATGACCGTCAGCGCAATCACCTTGGTGTTTTCGCCCTGGATGTTGATTTCATCCTCGACCAGTGCCTCGATGTCTTCGTCGTAGACGTGCTTCTTGCGGTCGGCCAGATCCTTAAAGCGGCGGAAGGCGTCCTGGAGCGCATTGTCGCCCAGTTCGAAACCCAGCTCCTTCAGCTTGTCGCGGAAAGCGTGGCGGCCGGAATGCTTGCCCATCACCAGCGATGTGGCTTTCACGCCGACATCTTCCGGGCGCATGATTTCATAAGTTTCGGCATTCTTCAGCATGCCGTCCTGGTGAATGCCGCTCTCATGGGCAAAGGCGTTCTTGCCGACGATTGCCTTGTTGAACTGGACGGCGAATCCGGAAGCCCCGGCCACCATCTTGGAGGCGCGGACCATGAACTTGGGATCAATGCCGGTCACATAGGGCAGCACGTCGGCGCGGGTGCGGATCGCCATGACGATCTCTTCCAGAGCCGCGTTGCCGGCACGCTCGCCGAGGCCATTGATGGTGCATTCGATCTGGCGTGCGCCGCCGGCGACACCTGCCAGCGAGTTGGCGACTGCCAGCCCCAGGTCGTCGTGGCAATGCACGGAGAAGATTGCCTGGTCGGAATTCGGTACCCGTTCACGGATCTGCTCGAACATCGCCTTGTACTCGTCCGGGGTGGCGTAACCGACCGTGTCGGGCAGGTTGATGGTGGTCGCGCCGCATTTGATGGCAGCTTCCACGCAGCGGCACAGATAGTCGATCGGTGTGCGCGTCGCGTCCATCGCGGACCATTCGACATCGTCGATCAGGTTGCGCGAGCGGGTCACCGTGTCGGTGATGATCTCCAGAACCTGTTCTTCCGTCTTGTTCATCTGGAACTTCAGATGGATCGGGGAGGTGGAGACGAAGGTATGGATGCGGCCTTTTGCGGCGTGTTTCACGGCTTCGCCGCAGCGGTCGATATCGGCGTGAATGGCGCGCGCCAGACCTGCGATGACCGAGTTCTTGGAACGCTTGGCGATCTCGCTGACGGCTTCAAAGTCGCCGTTGGAGGCAATCGGGAAACCGGCCTCGATGATGTCGACGCCCATGTCGTCGAGGATTTCGGCAATCTGCAGCTTCTCTTCCAGCGTCATGGACGCGCCTGGCGACTGTTCGCCGTCGCGCAAGGTGGTGTCGAAGATGCGGATGTGATCCTTTTCGGAAGTGGCACTCATGTTTATCGTTCCTGACTTGGACCGGCCTTCTTGGAAAATGAAGGAATAGCTTTTGAGACGCGATCCGAATTTCGTGATGCGGTTTTCGAAAAGTCTCCCCTAAGTGCCCGTTCCGCTTGTCATACGCGGATCAGCCGACGCTCAGGGGCAGCTAAGAAGGAGGAGATCGCCAAGTAGAATGAGGCCGCCGCGCTGCGCCAGCGCGTCGAAAGAAGAACCTGAAATGTCGCGTGCCGCGATCATGGGTCTCAATTGGCCTTTGGTCGTCTTCATCAAGGTCGTCCGTCCAGCATTGCGAGAAATCGTAAGCCGACGGTTAACGGGAAATCTTCTTAAGGCAGGTTTCTGTCCGATGCAACCGGCTTTTGGCAGGAATGCACACCCGGGGGCTGAAGAAACCGGTGCTTTCAGGCAGGGTACTTCAGCAGGGGGACTTGAAATTCAGATAGACCTTCCCGGCGAACCGGGAAGGTTCACACACCAACGTACCCTGGCTTTACGCGCCATACCTGTCCCGCCGCCTGACCCAGGCCATCGGCCATTGCAGGCCTTCCTCGTGCCGCCCCATGGGGGTGAGGTCAAGGAGATTGTAGGCCATGTTGAGGATGTCGAGGCCGCGGCCATAGGTGGAATAGCTGTGGCCGATGCGGCCGTCGTCCAGCTTCAGGAAGGTGCTGACACCCGGCATTTCCTCGCCGAACACCTGACCGGAATAATTGTAGCCGAGGCCGGTCGGATCGGTCTTGTCCGGAAAGGTCACGCCGAAGTCCTTCCCGAAGCCGTTGCCGGCGGTGGACACCCAGTTGAAGGTCCAGTCCATGCGCTTGCTGTAGGCATTCAGCTTTTCAAGCGGCGCGTTGGAGATGGCAACCAGTGCCGTGTCGCGGGCGGCCAGATGCACGTCCAGGCGTTCGTAGTTGTCAGCCCAGAAGGAACAGCTCGGACAACCTTCCTCCCAGGTTTCTCCGAACATGAAGTGATAGACCAGCAGCTGTGGATGGGGGCCGAAGAGACCGGCAAGCGACTTTTGGCCCTCGTTCGTGTCGAAAACATAGTCCTTCTCGACAAGGACCATCGGCAGGGACCGGCGCTCCGCGGAGAGGCGGTCCCGATCCTGCGTGAAGGCCTTCTCCCGGGCAAGAAATGCCTTGCGCGCTTCAATCCAGTCTTCCCGGCTGACGAACTTCGGGGCTTGCATGGTTTCCTCTCCTACTCCGAGACAAAGTTCGCCAGACGGCCGAAGCAGCCGTTCCAGCCACCACCCACGCCGCGGCGGGCATCTTCGGACTTGATGGCTTCGTGGCTCAGGCGCACTTCGGTGGCCTTGCCGGCTTCGGTAAACGTGACGGAGACCTTCGAAGTGTCCGTCGCCTCGCGCCTACCGTCGGCGAACTGCTGAACATGCCGCCAGCTGAAATCGAGGCGCCTGGGAGCGTCGATCACCAGGTATTCGCCCTCGAAGTGGATCTGCTTTTCGTCGGTTCTTTCGATGACGAAGCACCATTTGCCTCCCACCTTCAGGTCGATTTCCGCCGAGACCAGTCTGCCATCCCTGGGAACGAACCAGCAGCTGACTTCCTCGGGCTCTGTGAAGGCCCTGAAGATGCGTTGCGGGGTGGCGCGAAAGAGCCCCTCGACAATGACCGGATTGATCCCGGGTTCGGATTTCAGAAATTCCCTGGCAGGCTGCTGAACGGTCATTTTTCAATATCCTTGGCAAGATGAAGGGCAAGGGCGTCGAAGCGGTCGATCCAGAAGGCCTCGTATTTGCTCAGCCAGTCGACGGCTTCCTTGATCGGGGTTCCCTTCAGGCGGCAATGGCGCGTCCGGCCCCGTTTCTCGATGTCGACAAGGCCGGCGTCGGAAAGTACCCGCAGGTGCTTCGAGACGGCCGTCAGCGACATGTCGAAGGGACCCGCAAGGTCGGACAGGGTCGCTTCGCCCTCGGCGAGCCGTGCTATGATGGCGCGGCGGGTGCTGTCGCCGAGTGCGGAAAAAGTCGCATCAAGCTGGGACATTTTTGCGGCTTCCATAGAGTGAACCTTTTGGTTGACTATCATTTCGTTTCATTATAGTCAACTGAATGGTTGAGTAAAGTGATGCGCGCTCACCAGCTCAATTCGTCTCGTGGCCGGAGCATGGCCCGATTGAACGCATTTCAGACTGGAGAGAGGGATATGAAACTCTATACCGCCGCTATTTCCCCGAATTGCCGCAAGGTCGAAGCGGTGTTGCACCAACTCGGTCTCTTTGATGACGTCGAGGTCCATCGCCTGAACCTCCTGGCAGGCGAGCACAGGACCGACGAGGTCAAAACCGCCAATCCCAACATGAAGGTACCGACTTTGATCGTCGGCGACATGAACCTTTGGGAATCCAATCCGACGATGATCTACCTGTGCGACCGGGCGGGGGCAGAGGAATTCTGCCCATCGGACCCGAAATCACGCTTTGAGCTTCTTCGCTGGATGTTCTGGGAAGTACGTCACTACAACAAGGCCCTGAGCGCCATTCTCTGGGAAACCGTTGCAAAGGCCATGATGGACCTTGGCGCGCCCGACCAGAATACGATCGATAGGGAAATGGAGGAGTTCCGTCGGTTTGCTGCCGTTCTTAACGAGCAGCTAGCGAGCAGCGACTTCATCCTTGGTGACACGCTCACGGTCGCGGATTTTGCCGTTGGTGCCTATTCGACGCTTGCGATGCTGCCGCAGTCGCGGATCCCGCTGGATGAGTATCCGAACGTCAAGGCCTGGTATCTCCGGCTGGAGAACGTGCCCGCCTGGGCGGCGACAGCTCCGGAAGCTGCCGCTGAAGCTGCCGAATAGCAGCCTGCCTTTCGTGGCGGCCTGATCGGCAGGCCGCCAGGTCCTTTAAAGAAACAGCTCGCCTTGGGCGACCAGCGTTGCCTGGCCGCCGATGCGGACGGCGTGCATTTCGCCGTTTTCAATGTCGATCTCCAGATCGATCAGCGAAGGCCGGCCCATTTCGAACCCTTGCTCGATCCGGATATGGTGGGTGCCGTTGGGCAGGTCGTCGTAATAGTCGACGACGCCCGCGAAGGCTGCTGCGGCGGAACCCGTTGCCGGATCCTCCGGGATGCCCATGTCGGGCGCGAAGAGACGTGCGTGGAAAGCGCTGTCGTGGGAGCGGGTTTCCCGGCAATAGACATAGGCATCGTTGTGGCCGTTCTTGCCGAAGCCGGCCTTCCACATGGCAAGATCGGGTTTTGCCCGTGCCAGGGCATCCAGATCGCGCACCGGAACAAAGGTGAAGGGCGGCCCGATCCGGAAGCAGGACGGGTGATGGTTCTCAAAGCCGATATCTGAGGGTTCCAGATTAAGGGCGGCCGCGATCAGTTCGATATTGTGCGTCGGGCCGGCGGGCTCGGGCAGGGTGGGGACGTCGAATTCGGCAAAGGCGGCGGCATGCTCGCGCAGGATGACCGCACAGCGCACCGTGCCGATCTTCTGTTTCAGGACGACAACGGCGTCCTGTTCGCCGGAGACGTCGCCAAAACGTTCGGTTGCCAGCAGGATGGCGGTGCCCACGGTCGGGTGGCCGGCAAAGGGTAATTCCACTTTCGGGGTGAATATGCGCATGCTGGCCGACTGGCCCGGATTTTCCGGCGGGAAGACAAAGACGGTTTCCGACAGGTTGAACTCCCCGGCGATTTTCTGCATCTGCTCATCGCTGAGGCCCTCGGAGTCCAGAACCACCGCCAGGGGGTTCCCGGCAAGGCTCTTGTTGGTGAAGACATCCAAGATCGCATAGCGTCGGCTCATGCTGCATTTCTCCCTAAATCAGCCTGCTTCCTGAGAGATATCATGAAAGCTAAAAGGTTGATTGTCTCCTTAGTGATGGACCGGTCCCGAATTCTGCGTACCCGGGAAAAACACTCGGCTACCGGGTGGCCGGTTCCGAGGTGAGCGGACTTTTGCATTTCTTCGCAAGGGCCGCCAGTGATTAGTGGTCCTTCTTGGTGAACAAAATATTGCCGCTGGTGACAGCAAACCGCGGCGGTCTTGACAGAGCTGCGGGGGAAGGCTGGAAAAATGCGGGTTATGGCAGCAGATAGGCGCCGGCCGAACGTGCGAAGGGAACAATGGCCGGATCTTCCAGATCCTGCCGGCTTCGCAAAATGCGCATGTCGGCGAGTTCCTGTTCCCCGGTCGCAAGCGAGTGCCGGACAATGCGCTCGCGCAGTTCTTCCGCCGGTATGCCGGTGTCGAAGACCTGGATGACGGCAATGCGCGGCCCGTCGAAGACAACCAGGGAGCACGCGGCTTCAACGCAGTCCTTCGCGATGCCGGTTTCCTCTTCCAGTTCCCGGTAGGTGGCACCGGTCACATCGACCTTGCCGTCCGGAGCAAGATCGGTCGGGTCGAGGTTGCCGCCGGGCGGGTAGATCTGTCCGGCCGTTGCCGTACGTTCCGACATGACGCCGTAGAGCAGGGCGCCGTCGCTGGAGCGCAGGATGGCGGAACCGAAGAAGTTGAAGGCCGTGGGGTCGGGGGCACCCCAGTCGCGCCAGGCGAGGAACGCGGCATAGGAACACTCGCGGCAGGTTCCCGTGAAGGTGCCGTTTTCGAAGTGGTAGTCGGTCAGCTTGAGTGTGCGTCCGTTCCAAAGAAGAGGGATCCGCTTTCGGGCCTCTTCGAAATGAGCGTCGATTGCGGCCCTGTTTTGTGTTTCGAAGGGCCAGGGCTCCGGTGACAGCGTTATGTCGAGGGTCTCGATCTCGTGCACGGCCGGCGACAGGAATTTCTCCATCATCGGAATGTCCTTGCCCGGCGACATTTCGCTCGGCCGGGAGGATATCGTCCGGAACCCGTGCTTTTCGTAGTAGCCCCCTGCATGGGCGTCCGATTCCAGATAAAGGCGCGTCAGCCCTCGGGCTCGGGCATGGTCTTCGGAACGCGTCAGGAGCAGACTTCCGACGCCCTGTCCCTGGGCTTCGGGCGCTATGAAGAGGAAATCGATGAGGAGCGTGTCGTCCGCTAGCGGGGACACTCCGGAGAAGCCGACCGGGTTTCCGCCACGCTCGGCAACGGTCACCTGCAAGGATTTGATCGCCGCTTCCGAAATACGCCAGTGTTCCCGGTATTCCGCCATCTTGTCCTCCGGGTAACCCCAGGACCCTTTGGCGCGGTGCAGGATGTCGGTGAGGGCGGGAGCGTCCGCGGGCGTGGCAGGGCGAAGTTTCAAAGGCATGGGCGGTCCGGTCGGTTGCTGTCCGGATAGCCGTAATCAGACATTGTGAAAGTTGCAAGGCAGGCGAATGACAAGGACTTTCCAGCTTTGCGGTATCAAGGCAAGCTATCCGCCGATTCTGGCTGGTCCGCCCCATAGACAAGACGTTTTCATCTTCGGAAATCTCCCGGCATGGATACCATGGTCGAGCCATGGCATGACGGTGGAGAACTGGAGAGGCCAAGAACACACTCCCACTGCGTCATCACAGGGTTTGCCCCTGTGATCCATGCCGTTTCCTGTCGGTGCATGAAGCGTCGCCGGGTTTGTTGCCTTACCGGATAAACGTCCCGTTCTGCAGTTCTGTGACCGCCTGGATGAGTTCCTCTCGGGTGTTCATCACGATGGGGCCGTGCCAGGCGACCGGTTCCTTGATCGGGGCGCCGGAGACGAGCAGGAAGCGGATGCCCTGGTCGCCCGCATGCACCACGATCTCGTCGCCCGAACCGAAGATCACCAGCGTACGGTTGCCGCTTTCATCGCGCAGCTTCAGTTCCTCGCCGCCGAATTCCTTTTCGGTCAGAACGCCGAAGGGATCGGACGCGCCTTCGAACTTGCCCGAGCCTTCGAAGATATAGGCGAAGGTCTGCTTGTAGGTGTCCACCTTGAAGCGTTTTTTCTGCCCCGCCGGAACGTGGATGTCGAGGTATTGCGGTTCGGCGGCAACGCCATCGACCGGACCGCGCTTGCCCCAGAACTCGCCGCAGATGATGCGGGCCGAGGTGCCGTCGTCGTCGACAACCACGGGAATGTCGGCGGACTTCACATCCTGATAGCGCGGCGCCGTCATCTTCAGCGAGGACGGCAGATTTGCCCAGAGCTGGAAGCCGTGCATGCGCCCGTTCGGATCGCCCTTGGGCATTTCCTGGTGCATGATGCCACGCCCGGCCGTCATCCACTGGACGTCGCCAGCCCCCAGATTTCCGGAGTTGCCGAGGCTGTCGCCATGCTCGACGGTTCCGGCCAGCACATAGGTGATCGTCTCGATACCCCGGTGCGGGTGCCACGGAAAGCCTTTCAGATAGTCCTCGGGCCGCTCGTTGCGGAAATCGTCGAGCAGCAGGAACGGATCGAGCATTTCCGGATCCTGAAAGCCGAATGCTCTTTCCAGCCTGACACCGGCGCCTTCCAGCGTCGGCTGTGTTGCGCCGATGTGGGTGACGGGTCTGATGGACATGTTCGTCTCGCTTTCGTGAATAAGATCGTTGCCTGAAAGATAGTCCCGCTCCGGCCGTTTCCCAGTCTTGCGGAACCTGACGCAGTGTTTCGCGAGCAGAAACAATCGCCCGGCATTGTGCGCCTGCTGACACGTAATGTCAGGAGGAGATGTGCCTTGTATCTTGCGATACCCGCGCCCACATGCGAGGTTGCTCGCCAACTTGACCACCCGGTCAATTTGCTATTTTCACAACCGGTCTTCGATTTCATGGCTCCGATATTGTCCGTTCGAAACCTGGAAAAGACCTATGATGGTGGCTTCCAGGCTCTCAAATCCGTTTCTCTCGATATCGAGAAAGGCGAGGTGTTTGCACTGCTGGGACCGAACGGCGCCGGCAAGACCACATTGATCAGCACAATCTGCGGGCTGGTGCGCCCGAGCGCCGGCAGCATCACCGTCGGCGGCCACAACGCCCTGACGGATTTCCGGGCGGCACGCCAGCTCATCGGACTGGTGCCCCAGGAAATGCCACTGGCGCCTTTCGAGAATGTTGCCGACACGGTCGCCTTCACGCGTGGGCTTTTCGGCTTGAAGCCGAACCCGGCGCTGATCGAAAGCGTGCTGAAGGATCTGACGCTTTGGGACAAGCGCAAAAGCATGACCATGGCGCTTTCCGGAGGCATGAAACGGCGCCTGCTGGTCGCCAAGGCGCTTGCGCACGAACCGAAAATCCTGTTCCTGGACGAGCCGACGGCAGGCGTCGATGTCGAGCTCCGGCACGACATGTGGCGTATCGTCGGCAATCTGAAGGCGCAGGGTGTCACGATCATCCTGACCACGCATTACATCGAAGAAGCCGAGGAGATGGCCGACAGGGTGGGCGTCATCAACAAGGGCGAGATCATTCTGGTCGAGGAAAAGACCGAGCTGATGCGCAAGCTGGGCCGCAAGCTCTTGACGCTCAGCCTCACGGAACCGCTGTCGGCAGTGCCGGAAAACCTGTGCCGATACGACCTGACGCTGGAAAACGACGGCAACAACCTGACTTATACCTACGACACGCATGCGGAACGCACCGGCATCACTGCGCTGCTGACGGATCTTTCCAAGGCGGGGGTTCACTTCCACGACCTTCAGACGGACCAGTCGTCGCTCGAGGACATTTTTGTCGACCTGGTGAAGCGGGGCTGAGGACCGGCATGAGTGAAGGTTATTCCATTCGCAAGACCGTCCTCGGTGACCGGGATGCGCTGACGAACCTGTGCATGCGTTCCAAACAGTCGAACGGCTACGACGACGCCTTCATGGCGCAATGCGCTGACGAACTGCGCGTACGAGACGAGTGGATCACGAGGGACGCGTTCTGGCTGGCGGAAACGGGCGAGGGCAAACCTGTCGGCTGTATCCGGCTGTCGGTGGAAGAGGACGGGATGACCGGAGAACTTGCAACTTGCTTTGTCGACCCCGACTGGCAGGGCAGGCGAGTCGGAAAGGTCCTGTTCGATGTTCTTTACGCCGAAGCCCGCACGCGCGGACTTGTCCGGATCGGGCTGGATGCCGATCCTTTTGCCGAACCCTTTTATGCCCGCATGGGCTTTCAAATCACAGGCCGGTCACCTTCCGGCTCCATCCCGGGCCGCACCCTGGCCCGAATGGAACTGGTTCTGGATACGGAGACGGATTGACATGAATTTTGAAGCGGTCAAGGTCATCTATGTTTCGGAAATGGCGCGGACCAGGCGTACGATCATGCAGAGCGTCGTTTCCCCGGTCATCTCGACCGTGCTCTATTTCGTGGTGTTCGGTGCGGCCATCGGCTCGCGAATTTCGGAAGTGGACGGGGTGAGCTACGGCGCCTTCATCGTGCCGGGGCTGATCATGCTGTCGCTGATGACGCAGAGCCTCTCCAATGCGTCCTTCGGCATCTACTTTCCGCGATTCACCGGCACGATCTTCGAGGTCCTGTCTTCGCCCGTGTCCTTCTTCGAGATTACCGTGGCCTATGTCGGGGCGGCGGCGACCAAATCGATCATCGTCGGCGCCATCATCCTCATCACGGCGAACTTCTTCGTGCCGATCGAAATCCAGCATCCGTTCTTCATGGTGCTCTTTTTCCTGCTGACCTCCGTCACCTTCGCGCTGCTGGGCTTCATCATCGGCATCTGGGCGGAAAATTTCGAGAAGCTGCAGTTCGTCCCGCTTCTGATCGTCACGCCTCTGGCGTTTCTGGGGGGAAGCTTTTATTCGATCAACATGTTGCCTGAATTCTGGCAGAAGGTGACCATGGTCAATCCGGTGGTCTACCTGATTTCAGGCTTCCGCTGGAGTTTCTACGGTCAGGCGGATGTCGGTCTCGAACTGTCCCTGCTGGCCACAACGATCTTTCTCGGCGGCTCGCTGGCCGTCATTCACAGAATATTCAAGACCGGATATCGGCTGAAACCTTGAGGCCGGGCGGGATCAACACGGGATTTGGAATGCGCCGGACCGCGATCTTCAAAAGGACAACCGCACTTCTTCTGGCTGCGTTTCTGGCAGCCTGCCAGACCGCGCAAGGCCCCTCTTCGACGTCGGAAGCGCCCTCTGTTGCTGCTGCCCAGGTTCAAAGCGCCTCGCTTGCGCCGGCCGCTTTTGCTCCGGTAACGGCGGTTGAACGTGGCTATTCGGCCCTGGTGCTGAACGCGGCAACGGGAGAAGAGCTTTACGCGGTCGACGCCGATGCGCCCCGGTTTCCCGCATCACTCACCAAGATGATGTCGCTGTACCTTCTGTTCGAGGCCGTCGAAAGCGGCCGCTACGCGATGTCGTCACCGCTGGAAGTCTCGGCCAAGGCAGCGTCCCAGCCGCCGGCGAAAATCGGTCTGAAAGCGGGCAGCACCATCACCGTGGAACAGGCGGCGCGTGCCCTCTCCGTCAAATCCGCCAATGATGTCGCCATCGTGGTAGCGGAAAACCTTGCGGGCAGTGAGGCGGTCTATGCCCGGCAGATGACCGCAAGGGCGAGGGCGCTCGGGCTCAGCCGGACCCGTTTCGTCAACGCCACCGGTCTTCCGGACCCTGCCCAGGTGACAACCGCCCGTGACATGGCCAAGCTCGGCCTTGCCCTCAAGCAGCGCTTCCCGCAATACGGCAGCTTCTACCGGGCAAAGTCCTTTTCTTATAACGGGCGCACGTTCAAGGCGACCAACAACCTGATCGGCAAGGTGCCCGGCGTCGACGGCCTGAAGACCGGCCACATCCGCATGGCCGGTTACAATCTTGTGGCAACGGCCACGCGCGGCGGCAAGCGCCTGATCGTGGTCGTCATGGGCGGGGAAAGCGAAAAGGCGCGCGACAGGGAAGTCACGCGGTTGATCGAGGCTTATTCCTGAAGCGGATAAGTCAAGACTTTCAGTCTGCTGGCACGATAGGCTTAGAAGCCGATTCATTTGCCTGAAGCAAGACCTGATCTTTTTCACAATCAGAATCAAAAAGCCCCGCTGAAACCAGCGGGGCTTTGTCTTGGGTCGATGGGGACTGCAATCAGTTCTTGGTCTTGTCGACGAGGGCGTTGGACTTGATCCAGGGCATCATGCCACGCAGCTTTTCGCCGACTTCCTCGATCTGGTGGGCGTCGTTCAGGCGGCGGGTTGCCTTGAACTTGGCGGCGCCGGCACGGTACTCCTGCATCCAGTCGGAGGTGAACTTGCCGGTCTGGATGTCGGTCAGGACGCGCTTCATTTCCGCCTTGGTTTCCGGGGTCACGATGCGCGGGCCGGTGACGTACTCACCCCATTCCGCGGTGTTGGAGATGGAGTAGTTCATGTTGGCGATGCCGCCTTCGTAGATCAGGTCCACGATCAGCTTCACTTCGTGCAGGCACTCGAAATAGGCCATTTCCGGAGCATAACCGGCTTCGACCAGGGTTTCGAAACCGGCGCGGATCAGCTCGACGAGGCCGCCGCACAGAACGGCCTGTTCGCCGAAGAGGTCGGTTTCGCACTCTTCCTGGAAGGTGGTTTCGATGATACCGGTACGACCACCGCCGATGGCGGAGGCATAAGACAGGGCTGTGTCACGAGCGGAACCAGAAGCATCCTGGGCGATGGCGACGAGGTCCGGAATACCGCCACCTTTGACGAATTCAGAACGTACGGTGTGACCGGGGGCCTTGGGGGCAATCATGATGACATCGAGATCGGCGCGCGGCACGACCTGATTGTAGTGAATGGCAAAACCGTGTGCGAAAGCCAGGGTAGCGCCCTGTTTCAGGTTGGGCTCGATATCGGATTTGTACAATTGGGACTGGAATTCATCGGGAGTCAGCACCATGA
>NZ_JBNKYW010000088.1:0-22434 GCF_050301095.1 Roseibium sp. | reverse complement strand
TTTGCGATCCCTGCCCCGATACGCCTGACGCAGCTGGGTGTTTCGTCAACGCCGACAGCTTTGCTGGAAGCCGGCAGGGCTTTCGGGGCGACCAAAAGCCAGCTCCTTTGGAAAATAGAGCTGCCTTATGCGCTGCCCCAGATCATGGCCGGTTTGACGCAAACCATCATGTTGTCGCTTTCGATGGTGGTGATCGCCGCTCTGGTCGCTGCAGATGGTCTCGGAGGTCCGGTTCTACGTGCACTTAACACGGCGAACATCGCACTCGGATTTGAATCGGGTCTTTGTATCGTCTTGATTGCGATCGTACTTGACCGGTTTTTCCGCAGCTCGGAAGGAGGCAAATAATGGCCGGCACAGACAAGATGCCCGTCGTCTCCTTCAAGGCGGTCGACATCGTCTTCGGCGACAAGCCGCAGACAGCACTGCCGTTGATCGACGCGGGCAAGACACGGCAGGAAATCCAGCAGGAAACCGACCAGATCCTCGGTGCGGCGGGGGCCACCTTCGATATCCACGAAGGCGAGGTCATCGTCCTGATGGGGCTGTCGGGCTCCGGCAAGTCGACGCTCCTGCGCGCGGTCAACGGCCTCAACCCGGTTATCCGCGGCGAGGTCCAGGTCCACGACGGCAACCGTTATGTAAACCCCGAAACCTGCACGGAAAACGAACTGCGGGAGCTGCGCCGGCATCGTATCGGCATGGTCTTCCAGCAGTTCGGCCTGTTGCCGTGGCGAACGGTTGCCGAAAATGTCGGTTTCGGCCTCGAACTGGCCGGCATGGGCAAGAATGAGCGGGCGGCGAAGATTGAGGCGCAGCTCAAGCTCGTCGGTCTCACCGGGTGGGGCGAGAAATACGTTCATGAGTTGTCCGGTGGCATGCAGCAGCGTGTCGGTCTGGCCCGCGCCTTTGCGACGGACGCACCGATCCTTCTGATGGACGAACCCTTCTCGGCGCTCGACCCGCTTATCCGCGACAAGCTTCAGGACGATCTCCTGGACCTTCAGAAGGAACTCAACCGGACGATCATTTTCGTCAGCCATGACCTCGACGAGGCCGCCAAGATCGGCTCGCGCATCGCGATCATGGAAGGCGGGCGGGTGATCCAGCTCGGCACGCCGCAGGAGATCGTGAAGAAGCCGGCCAACGGCTATGTGGCGGATTTCGTCAGCCACATGAACCCGCTGAACGTCCTGCGCGCACGCGACATCATGGTGCCGCCGGGCAGCCTGGCGGGGTCGCTGGCGAACGGGACTTCCTGTGATGTCGACACACCGATCCGCGAAGTGGCCAACTTGAAAAAGTCCAGTTCCGATCCCGTCGTGGTTCAGAAGGACGGTGCGATCGTCGGGGTCATCGGCGAGAAGGAGCTGCTCGACTGCATGCGGTGAGGCGAGTTCAAACCTTCCATCGCCGGGTGGATGACAAACCTTGGTTTGGTCATCCCGGCCAAGCGAAGCGCGAGGGGGGGTGACGAAGGAAGTGGAATTCCTTTGTCTCCAGACCGGGATGAGATGACAGCCGCCCTCTGCTGTTCCAGACGACTGAAACAAAAAAACGGGGCCATGGGGCCCCGTTTTCATGTGTCTCTTCGCGCCAGCCCGCGTTGTCGCGGCCGTCGCGCAAATACGTCCGGCTTAGAGAAGCTCGAGCTGGGCAGCCTGCTTGCCGCGGCCGCGTGCATCGTCTTCAGCGACGAAGGAGATCTTTGCGCCTTCAACCGGGGTGCCGAGGCCAGCCTGCTCGAAAGCAGTGATGTGGACGAAAACGTCCTTGGAGCCATTGTCCGGCGTGATGAAGCCGAAGCCGCGGTCGTGGTTGAAGAATTTGATGGTGCCGTTCTCGCGCATGGAGATACCTTTCCGTTGAGTGATGCGCCGTCCCGTTTCCGGCAAGGCGCGGATAAACGAGAAGTCAATAAGAAACGGAAAGCTTGGGTATTCAGAGCAGTGCTTGATGGAGCACTGCCGAAGTCAGTCTAACCGGGTCTTTACGTCAGTCCCGTACGACGCAACGCGCGCCGATGACGCGTAATGTAAGTCCCGCGAGGCGATCCGGCAAGCAAAAGAAACGGGAAACACCCGTTCTTCGTCCGAAAGGGCGAACAAATTCCTAAAAAGACAGCTTGTGACTCCGATCACAGAGCCTGCCGGGTCGACCGGCTAAGGTCCATTCATGAACTGAGGCGGATAGCAGGGCCTCACCAACAGGAAGGGAACCGTCATGTTCAAGAAGATCGCAATCACCACCTCCGCGCTGGCACTCGTTGCAGGTGTCGCCCTGACTTCGCAGAGCACGCCGGCGGAAGCCGCGAAAGGCTGGCAGGTCGGCGTCGGTATCGCCGGCGGCCTTGCAGCCGGCGCCATCATCGGCTCGGCCCTGTCGCAACCCCGCTACGTCGCGCCGCCGGCCTATTATCCGGCTCCGGTCTATTATCCGGCCCCGGTCGTCACCTATCGCCCGGCCCCGTGGACACCGGCCTGGTACAACTACTGCAGCCGCAAGTACCGGTCCTTCAATCCGAATACCGGCTACTTCCTGGCCTATTCCGGTCAGTACCGGTTCTGTCAGTAATTCCGGGACGTAACCGGTCCAAAAGGCCAAAAAAGCTTCCGCTGGTATCATCCGGCAACTCCCTGCAAGAAGACTCCTCCCCAGTCTTGCAGGGAGTTTTCTTTTTGAGCGGCCCGGCAGCGGCGCTCTGGCCCCTCAAGGTCCGGATCAGGGATGTCAGCCGCCTTCCACCGCTCTCTTCGCCGCCCGCATGATCGTCTCGAGCTGGTTGAGGAAGCGGGAGCGGTCCGCCTTGGTGAAAGCCGGGCCGCCTTCCCGGATTTCGCCGATCTCCCTGAGGTGTGTTCTGAGGTCTCGCATGGCAAGCCGCATGCCGATGCCGTCCTCGCTGAAGGGTTTTCCGTTCGGCGAGATGACGAGGGCCCCGGTCTTGACGCATCTGGCAGCCAAGGGAACGTCGGCGGTTACGACGACGTCGCCCGTCTTTGCCCGTTCCGCGATCCAGTTGTCGGCCTCGTCCGGGCCTTCGGGAACCACCACCCGCTCGATCAGGTCGCCATCCGGCAAACGCATCCAGCTGTTGGACACGAATTTGATTTCAACCTTGTGACGCTCGCCGACCCGGACGGCTTCGTCCTTGACCGGGCAGGCGTCCGCATCGACGTAAAGCACCGTCATCGGGGACTGTCTCCGTTTTCCAGGTAAGCCGATATCCCGTCCGCTGCCCTTTGCCCCATGGCAAAACATGCCTGCAGAAGATAACCGCCGGTGGGGGCTTCCCAGTCGAGCATCTCTCCGGCGGCGAAAACGCCGGGCAGCTTCCTGAGCATGAGGCCTTCATCCAGCTCGTCCAGCGCGATACCGCCGGCGGAGGAAATCGCCCGGCCGATGGGGTAGGGCGCGCGGCAGGTGACTTTTACAGACTTGATCCTTGCCGCAAGTTCCCCGGGAGACACCGGCAGCGGCCCGGCTTCCCTGAGAAGCGCCTGTTCCACCGGGTGAAGCCTCAGCGTTTTTTTCAGGAAAGTCGACAAGGACTGTTTTCCGCGCGGACGGGACAGTTTGCGGGTCAGTTCCTCAAGCGGCAGCGACGGGCGGAGATCGATGGTCAGGCGAGCGGAACCTTCGCGATTGATCGACTCGCGAACATCGGCCGACAGCGCGTAGACAGCGCCGCCTTCCAATCCCTGCTCGGAGATTACCGCTTCGCCCGGAACGGTCCTTTGGCCATGGCTCAGGGCAATCCGTTTGAGCGGTGTGCCGGCGAAGCGCTCCTTCAGGACCGGGCTCCAGCCGATCAGAAATCCGCAATTGGCGGGCTGGAACATGCTGATCCGGATCCCCCGGTTTTCCAGCGCGTTCACCCAGGCCGCGTCAGAACCGAGCTTCGGCCAGCTCGCTCCGCCGAGGGCCAGCAATACGGCCCGGGCGGGGGCAGGGGCCGGTTCCTCTCCCTCCGCCTGGAGAAGCGCATGGCCGTCGCCGGAAAATCCCGTGAAACGCCGGCGTGTCAGAAGGTTCACGCCGTTCGCCTCCAGCCGCCTCAGCCAGGCTCTGAGCAGGGGCGAGGCTTTCATGGAACGTGGAAACACGCGGCCGCTGGTTCCGACAAAGGTTTCCTGGCCAAGTTCATGGCACCATTCCCGCAAGGCACAGGGAGGAAAGTCCCGGATCATGGGCGCCAGAAAGGCTTCGGCTTCCCGGTAGCTGCTCAGGAAGGTCTCAAGGTCTTCGCTGTGGGTCAGGTTCAGTCCGCCGCGACCCGCCATCAGGAATTTGCGGGCAGGCGAGGCCATGCGCTCCACCACGGTGACGGCAAGGCCGCGGGCCGACAAGCGGTCGGCTGCATGAAGTCCGGCGGGGCCCGCGCCAATGATCAGAACATCCATCATGGCGCCTTCTTATTGAACCGAAGGGCAAAAGACCACTGATGAATGCGTGGTTTCAAAATACCCGCCGGATTATTGGATCGATGCAAGTATTTGTTATTCCGGCGGTGGTAGAATCCAAATAAAATCAGAGGAAAATATATGTAATTTTCCTTATATGCCTCAACGGTAAAGGAGCCCGTGCATGGACAATACCACGGACCTGATTGTTGTTGCGGATTCTGACGAAAGCGTTCATGCCGGTTTTAAACGCCTTTTTGGCGAACACCTGACGGTTGTCTGCTTTTCCGATTCCGAAAATGCGCTGCAGTTCCTGAAGCAGAACCATGGCGTGGCTGTCGTCTTCTCCTGCTACAATCTGCCGGGGCTCGGTGGAACCGCCTTTCTGCGGGCCGTCGAAACAGTTGCTCCCCAGGCCGCGCGGGTGATGTTGACGAAGGAGACTTCTGCGGAGGCGATCAAGAAGGCACTCAACGAAGGGCATGTTTTCCTGTTTTTGGAAAAGCCGTGCATGCCGAAGGATCTGGCCGGTGCCGTGGAAATGGCCCTTGCCCATCACAAGCAGATTGCCAAGGACAGGTTGCTGCTGGAGCGTACCCTTGCCGGGTCCGTGAAGCTTCTCATCGACATGATGAACCTGTTTCATCCGGAGGCCTTCCGGCGCACGGGAACGGTGAGGAAACAGGCCCTCAAGCTCGCCAGGCTGCTGAAAATCGAAAAGACCTGGGAGCTGGAGATGGCGGTTATGCTGTCGCCGCTCGGCGAAGCGTTGCTGCCGAAGCAGATCCTTGCCCGGTACCGTGCCGCCCGAAGCCTGACCGAGCAGGAACGCGACATCCTGAACAGGTCGCCTGCCCAGACGCGAGATCTGCTGAAGAATATTCCGCAACTGGAAACGGTCGCGGAGTATCTCTACCTGTCGGCGCGCGGCTTTGACGGGTCCGGTTTTCCGAAGGAAGGCCCAAAGGGTGAAGAACTGCCCATGATCCCGCGGATCATCAAGCTTCTGACGGATCTTTGGTATGCCAGTCCGGAAACCGGGCCGGACGCGGCGGCCTTCGAGGCGCTCACCATCAACCGGCGCAAATACGACCCCAAGATACTCGAATTGGCGAAAGCCGCCCTGATGGACGACGTGCCGGAGGAAAAGAACAAGCAGATCGCCGAATGCTACATCCGTTCGCTGCAGCCCGGAGACATCCTGATAGACGATGCCCTGACGGAAAACAGCCGCGAGCTGGTTCTTTCGCGCGGCCACATGCTGACACCCACGACAATCCGCCGGCTGGAGCATTTCCATCATACGGTGGGGGTGCGCCAGCCCGTCCGCGTAGAGCGGCACATGGTGGTTGATCCGGAAGAAGTTCAGGCGGATGTGGTTTGAGGCCGCCGGAGCAGATTTCAGGGTGGGGGTAAGCAGGCAGTATGAATAAAGGGGGAAGGGCAAACAGGGGTTGCCCCGCCCGAAACGCCTATTCTTTTCCTGTCTTCTCCAAAAGCTCGGCTTCATAGGCCTTGGCGACGCGCAGGAAGCGGGCGTGGGCGTAGTTGATCGACAGAATGAAACCCCACCAGCCGTACTTGCGGTACCGCCTCACGAAATAGGCCTTGAGGAAACCGACCGGAAACTCGGTCAGCAGGCGGCTCTTCGGCAGTTTGCGGCCACGGGTCCGCATGTCTTCCACCTGCATGCCCGAGTAGCGATTGTACTTGCCGACCTGAAAGTCGAGCGAGCGGATCGAGCGGTGAGCCATGATGCCGGTGAGATTGGCGATTTTTGCGCCCTCTTCCGGCCGAACCGTGTCATGGACGATGGAGGTTGAGAACCTGCCCTTGCGCTGGTCATAGAGGCGGATCTGGTGATAGCCGTAAGCCCAGGGCGCCGGGGCCGTTTCGTGGGCATACATGTCCCGGATCATGATCCGCCAGCCGTCGGCTGCCTGATAGCTGGCGTCGGCGAATTTCGACCTGATTTCCTCTGCGAGTTCCGGCGTGACTTCCTCGTCGGCGTCGAGGTTCAAAAGCCAGTCGTTGCGGCACTGGTCCTCGCCGAAGCGCTTCTGCGGGCCGTAGCCGGGCCAGTCGTTGCGGATCACCCTGGCGCCGAGGCCTTCGGCTACCGCGACCGTCTCGTCCGTGGATCCGCTGTCGATGACGATGACCTCGTCCACCCAGCCGATGACGCTTTCGATCGGCCGGGCAATCCGGTCGGCTTCGTCTTTGGCGATGATGAAGGCGGAAAGGGGCAGGCGGTCTGTCATACGCGGTCCGGCAAATACTGTCAGTTGGCCGGAAAAGCCCGGCGCGTCTTTGTAGCCGCGCCGGGACGGGATTTGAAAGAAGAAATCAGGATTTCACGCGTGCAAAGACTGCATCCAGCCCTTCAAGGCTGATAGCGGTACCTTCGATCCTGCCGGTAAACCCCGGTGCCTTCAGGTTTTCCAGCTCCAGACCGGGCAGGGAAACCGTTGCCGGTGACGTTCCCAGGTTGAAGGCGCAAAGCACCGTTTCGCCCTTGTAGGTGCGGGTGAAGACCAGCGTTTCGCCGTCGCTGTCAAGGAAGGTCATATCCCCCTTTTTCAGCGGCCGGTGATTTTGCCGCCAGGCATAAAAGGCGCGGTTGCGGTTGAGGGGCGAGGTGCCGTCGCTTTCCTGCTCGGAGACAGCCTGTGCCAGATGCTGTGGGGCGACCGGAAGCCAGGGCTCTGCTTCTGAAAAACCGGCATTGGCGTTGTCCCTTACCCAGGGCATCGGCGTGCGGCAGCCGTCGCGGCCCTTGTATTCGGGCCAGAAACGGATGCCGTAGGGGTCCTGCAGCTTTTCAAACGGCACGTCCGCCTGGGGCAGGCCCAGTTCTTCGCCCTGGTAGAGGCAGGGCGTGCCGCGCAGCGAGGCGCAAAGAGCTGTTTCCAATGGCGCGAACTTCGTCAGATCCAGGCCCTCGCCCCAGCGGCTGGCAACACGTTTGACGTCGTGGTTGGACAGGGCCCAGCTCGCCCAGCCCGAACCGATGCCTTCGTTCATCTCTTCCAGGATCCTGCGGACGTAGCCCGCCGAATGCTGCGGCGTCAGCAGGTCGAAGCTGTAGGCCATGTGGATGCGCCGGCCTTCTTCCGTATAGGACGCCGTCAGCTCCACGGCCTGGCCGTCCGCGCCGATCTCGCCGACGGAGGTCGTGCCCGGATAGCGGTCGAGCAGGCTGCGGAGCCTTTCCAGAAATACGAGGTTTTCCGGCCGGGTCTTGTCGTAGAGATGGTCCTGATAGCCGTAAGGGTTGGTCGGGTCCACGGTGGAGGGCATTTCCGAGGTGTCGAGCGGCGGATTGTCCCGGAGCAACTGGTCATGGAAATAGAAATTCACCGTGTCGAGGCGGAAGCCGTCGACGCCGCGCTCGAGCCAGAACTTCGCCGCCGACAGGACCGCGTCCTGTACTTGCCGGTTGTGGAAGTTGAGGTCCGGCTGGCTGGCCAGGAAATTGTGCATGTAATACTGGCAGCGGCGGCTGTCCCACTCCCAAGCCGACCCGCCGAATATGGAGAGCCAGTTGGTTGGCGGCGTTCCGTCCGGTTTCGCATCGGCCCAGACGAACCAGTCCGCCTTGGCATTGTCCTTCGAGGACCGGCTTTCCTCGAACCAGGGATGCCGGTCGGAGGTGTGGGAGATCACCAGGTCGATAATGACCTTCAGGCCGCGCTCATGGGCGGCGGCCAGCATCCGGTCAAAGTCGGCCAGGGTTCCGAACATCGGGTCGACATCCTCATAATCGGAAATGTCGTAGCCAAAATCCGCCATCGGCGAGGTAAAGAAGGGCGACAGCCAGATGGCATCCACACCGAGCGAGGCGATATAGTCCATCTTCTCGGTCACACCGTTCAGGTCGCCGATGCCGTCGCCGTTGGTGTCCTTGAAGGAGCGCGGATAGATCTGGTAGATGACCGCGCCACGCCACCAGTCCGCGTCCATTGTTTCTTTTGCGGGCATTTTCATCTCGTTGCCCGTTTCGGCTTCCTCGAACATCGCCGGTCTCCGTCCGCAATTCTGGCGGTTGATTTTCAAAGCGCTTTGAATGGCTATATGCAGCGGATCTGGAGGTCAAGTGACCTCGAAGAAAATTTCGTGCAATTCTGAAAAACGGCGGGTGATCCCGTTGTGAGGACCGAAAAGCAAAAACCGGCCCTGCAAGAAGCAGGGCCGGTGGAGCATCTGAAAAGCTACGAAACAGAATTTGTTTAGAACGACTCCCTTCTACACAGCGGGCGTGACACGGGTGTGAAAAATTGCAGTGAAATGTCGCCAGAGTTCGAAAAAAATTGCACAGCGTTCGAAAAGGAAGAAATCAGGAAACGTAAGGTGCGGTGCAAACTTCACTTAAATATCTGATTCTAAAAATGAAAAAAGAAAGTTATTACGTTTAGGTCAGTTTCTTCTTGCAAAGCAGCATGGAAGCTGGAACTGTTTCGGAGAGCCGAAAATTTCAAGGTGGAGTGCGGGAGGCGGGTCCCGGCTGGACAATCTCCCGGAAGTCTCCACCTAAAGGACTGAGTAAACTGGAGGAGATGTCATGACGGCAGCCATGGTGGGATGGGCGCATATGCCCTTCGGCAAGCATGCGGAAGAAACGGTTGAAAGCATGATCGTCAAGGTGGCGGCCGACGCCATTCACGACGCGGGCATTGCGCCCGAGGACGTGGACGAAATCCTGCTTGGTCATTTCAATGCCGGCTTCTCCGCCCAGGACTTCACTGCTTCCCTCGTCCTGCAGGCCAATCCGGGGCTGAGGTTCAAGCCGGCAACGCGCGTGGAAAATGCCTGTGCGACCGGTTCCGCCGCCGTGCATCAGGGCGTGCGTGCCATCGCCTCGGGCGATGCCCGTTTCGTGCTGGTGGTCGGTGTCGAGCAGATGACCACGACGCCGGGGCCGGAAATCGGCAAGAACCTGCTGAAAGCCTCTTACCTGAAGGAAGAAGGCGACATTCCGGCCGGTTTCGCCGGTGTCTTCGGCAAGATCGCCGATGCCTATTTCCAGAAGTTCGGCGACCAGTCCGACGCATTGGCCAAGATTGCAGCCAAGAACCACAAGAACGGTGTCGGCAACCCCTACGCCCAGATGCGCAAGGATCTCGGCTTCGACTTCTGCCGGGCGGAGTCTGAAAAGAATCCCTTTGTGGCCGGTCCCCTGAAACGCACCGACTGCTCGCTCGTCTCCGACGGCGCGGCGGCGCTCGTCCTGACCGATCCGGCGACGGCGCTTGGCATGAAAAAGGCCGTCGCCTTCCGCGGCATGGCCCATGTGCAGGACTTCCTGCCAATGTCCAAGCGCGACATCCTGAAATTCGAAGGTTGCTCCAAGGCCTGGGGGCAGGCGCTCGGCGATGCCAATCTGGCGCTGGAGGATCTTTCCTTCGTCGAGACCCACGACTGCTTCACGATTGCTGAACTGATCGAATATGAAGCCATGGGCCTGACACCGGAAGGCGAGGGCGCCCGCGCCGTTCTGGAAGGCTGGACCGAGATGGGCGGCAAGCTGCCGGTCAACCCTTCCGGCGGCCTGAAGGCCAAGGGCCACCCGATCGGCGCCACCGGCGTCTCCATGCATGTGCTGACCGCGATGCAACTGACGGGCACCGCCGGCGACATCCAGGTCAAGGGTGCGGAAATCGGCGGCATCTTCAACATGGGCGGCGCGGCGGTCGCCAACTATGTGTCCGTGCTGCAGGCGATGAAGTAGAGCCAGGAAAAAGATCGCATCAGAAATGCGTCCGGCGCGCACGATCGTGCGCGCCGGTTTTTGTCACTGCAGGGACTTGCTCAGGAACTCTTCCACGACATTGGACATGTCGAAGGAGGCTCCGCCCTGAACCGGCGGGTATTCCGCCAGGGTCTTCAGATGTTCCGAAAGAAGGACGTTCATCGGCTGGAACAGCCAGGACACCTTCTGGACCAGGTGACCGTAGGAATCCGTCGAGTCATAGCTCTCGAACGGATCCATGCGCAGGTTGAACACTCGCGGCATGGAATGGGCGATAATGTCGCCGTAGTAGTCTTCCCGGGTGAGGAAGTGGAACTTCCACGGTCCCATCCGGATCGCCGCAAGTCTGCCTTCGTAGTAGTAGAGAATGCTGTTCCGGTTGGAGTGATCCTGTTCGCCTTTCCAGTAGGCGAGATTGTTCACCCCGTCGATATACTGCTTTTTTTCTTCCATGACTTCGCCGGCGATATCCTCAATACCGGCAGCCGCGGTCAGGGTCGTGAACATGTCCTGATGACCCTGAATGCCATTCAGGACCTTGCCTTCGGCAAGGACGCCCGGCCAGCGCACCATGGAGATGACGCGCACGCCTCCTTCATAGGTGGTCATTTTTTCGCCGCGGAACGGCGTGGTCGCACCGTGCGGCCAGGAAGAATGCTCCGGTCCGTTGTCCGTCGAATACCAGACGATGGTGTTGTCGGCGAGACCTTGCTGGTCGAGCCAGTCAAGCACAAGCCCGATGTCGTGGTCGTGCTGCAGCATGCCTGATCCGTGATAATCTGCCTCCGAGGTGTATTTCTCGGCGGCGTAGCGCCACTCGTCGTTGAGACGCGTGTATAGGTGCATCCGGCTGGTATTCAGCCATACGAAGAACGGCTCGCCGGCTTCCTTGGCTTCAGCCATGAAATTCTCGGCCAGCGGGATGACTTCAGCGGCATCGAAATTCTTCATCCGTTCCTGCGTCAACGGGCCGGTGTCTTCGATCGTCTGTTTGCCGACCCTGCCAAAACGCGGATGCTCGGTCGGGTCGTCCGTCTCGGAGGCATGTGAGTGGATGACGCCGCGGGTACCGAATTGCTCTTCATATTTTTCCAGCGAACCGGAAAACGCTTCGCCAAAGCGCTGGTAGTCGCGCTGCTCAGCTTCTTCCTGCGTGTTCAGGTGGTAGAGATTGCCGAAAAATTCGTCGAAACCGTGAACGGTGGGCAGATGCTCATTGCGGTCGCCAAGGTGATTTTTGCCAAAATGACCGGTCCGGTAGCCGACTTTCTTGAGTTCTTCGGCAATCGAAGGGGAGGCAGCCTGAAGACCGAGGGAAGAGCCCGGCTGGCCCACGGTGGTCATGCCCGAACGAATGGGATACTGACCCGTCAGGAAGGCTGCGCGCCCGGCCGTGCAACTCGGCTGTGCGTAGTGATCGGTGAAACGGAGGCCCTCCTCAGCGATCCGGTCGATGTTGGGCGTGGTGTAGCCCATTGTGCCCATCCCATAGGCAGAGACATTCTGCCAGCCGATATCGTCTCCCCATATCACCAGAATGTTTGGCCGGTCCGATGCGTCCTGGGCAACGGCGGGGCCGGCGAGCCCCAGCAAGGCGATTGGAACGGCAAGCAAGTAAGACTTAAACATCGCTTTCTCCATAAAAACACACGTTGGAGCAGTGGTGCAGTTCACGCATATAGCTCGCAGGGGGCGAAAGTCAGGGGGCGTGTAACTATTTTTCAAACGGTTAACGGGGGCGGGGGGACTTGCCGTCGCCAAACAGATGAAGAGCCCGTTCAAGGCCGGCGGGCGCCGTTCCCGCTCACCGGCCCTGATGCATCCGCCTAATCCGCCGCGCCTGCTGCCGCCGCATAGAAATCCGGGTCGGTGAGTTCCGGCGGGCCGTTGTCCGAGGCGGTGCCGCCGACCGAGTAGTTGTCCGAGACGCCGTAGACGAAGACGCCGCCGGCCTTGCGATTGACGATGGCCACCCGCTCGATCAAATCGTCGTCGCCTATCGTGCATCTGGCGTAGCTTGTATAAAGCTGCTTGCCGCCTTCCGTGGCGCGTTCCGTTCCGGAGGAAAAGCTGCCGTCGTCGCAGTTCTTCTGGCTGTCGGCCACGATGAGCGACATCAGCTCCTGATCGCTCTTGTAGCTGCCTTCCGGGAAAATGTGGGCAACGAGCGTGCGGGCGTTGCCGGCGGCAACGGCGTGGACGCCTTTGAGGTCTTCCGAGCGCTGACCTTCCGGAATGAGTTTCAATCCTGACACGCCCGCGCTGCCCATCAGGTTGAACAGGGCCTGGGTGGCTTCGACCGCAAGCTGCGGGTCGGCGGGCTGGGGTGCCGGGGCCGCCGGTTGGGCAGGGGCTGTCGAGCCGAGGCCGCCAGAGGGCGGAGGGGCGGCAGTGGTTCCAACATTCGGGGAGGCGCCGAAGCGGGCGGTGTTGCGCTTGATGCATCTGGCAAGGCGGGCCATCAGTTTCGAGGTGCCGGTCAGGCGGAAGTTGAACTGGTTGGAACCGTCATAGACATAAAGGGTCCGGCCCCTGCGGAAGCGGGTGATGAGATAACCGTCCTGCGGCATCTGCATGCGCGCAAGGTTTTTCGTCGTGGCCTTTGCGACACCGCTTTGCCACTGTCCCCGGTCGATGCGGTATTGCAGGGGAATGTCCGTCCCGACCTTCATGTCCCAGTGCGAGGCGGAAAAGCCGATGGCCCAGTTGTAACCGGCATCGACCTGGACATGGAGCGTGATGCCGCTCCGGTAGCTCGCCGAGGCTACGCAATTGTCGAAACGGCCGTTCTGATCGTCCGTATAGGCATTGCCGATCCAGCCGCCGAGACGGAAATTCTCAACGACAGCCGCAGGGGCCTGTGTTGCCCAGACAAATGCGATGAAGCTGACCAGAACCAGCCGTTTTCCAAAGTGCATCCAAGCCCCTCCAATGCCTTGCCCCGGTGCGTTTCGCGCCGGCCAGCCTGTTGGAAAGGCTATGCGAATTCCGTCAGGGCATCAAGAAAGGGCGGCAAGGGAGCAGCGGGTGCTTTTCAGGCTGTCAGTGAAGCCCCGGGAAATGGAGTTGGCCAAACAGCCGATAGAGAAAAAACTATTCCGCTTATCCGGAAAGCTTTGAAAACCGGTGCCCGGCGCCGGGAGAGGCCGCAGACTACATTAAGTCCATCAAACTGGGACTGGAGACCCTTTCAAGATGGCTGGCAGCCGGAACGACATTGCGAAGACGCTGAAGGAGCCGGGAAACCGGCTCGACGTGTTTCCGGCATTCGTGAAAGTTGCCGGGCGGCGGGTTGTCGTGGCCGGGCACGGTGCGGAGGCCGCCGCCAAGGTACGCCTCCTGGGCGAAACCAATGCCAGGATCGTGGTCGTCTCGGCCGAAATCGAAGCGGATCTCGTAAAAGCGATCGATCTGTTCGAAGCCGAGCATATCGCCGAGGACTTCCGTCCCGAGCATCTCAAAGGGGCCGCGCTGGTCTTTAGCGCACGGGAAGACAGGGCTCTCGACAAGGCCGTGGCCGATGCGGCGCGGGCGGCGGGTATTCCCGTCAACGCGGTCGACAAGCCCGACCTTTGCGACTTTTACACCGGCGCCCTCGTCAACAGGGCGCCGATTGCCGTGGCGATCACGTCGACTGGCGTCGGGCCGGTCCTCTCCCGTCACATCCGGGCGCGTATCGAAGCGATGCTGCCGCGCGCGACCGGCGAGCTGGCCCGTCTTGCGGAAAGTTTCCGCGATGCCGCCGCCAAGGTGATTTCCGATGGCGCGCTGCGCCGGACTTTCTGGGCACGGTTCTTTTCCGGGGCCGTTGCCGCCAATCTTTATGCCGGCAAGTCCAGCGCCGCCCGGGCGGAAGCGCAGCGCCTGCTCAACAGCATGGCGGATGAGCCCGGGTTCGTCTGGCTGGTCGGGGCAGGCCCCGGCGCGGAAGATCTCTTGACCCTGCGCGCTCAGCGCCTGCTGCAGGAAGCCGACGTCATTGTGCATGATGCGCTGGTGCCCGCCGATGTGGTGGCCATGGGCCGCCGCGATGCGGAGCGGATTGCGGTCGGCAAGCGCAAGGGCGCGCATTCCGTGCCGCAGGCCGAGATCAGCGAATTGCTGGTGCGGCTGGGCAAGAAGGGTTTGAAAGTTGTGCGCCTCAAGGCCGGTGATCCGATGATCTTCGGCCGGGCCGCAGAAGAAATGGAGGCGCTCCGGCAAGGTGGCGTCGGTTTCGAAATTGTTCCCGGCGTCACAGCAGCCTTCGCCGCGGCAGCTTCGGCCCAGATCCCGCTGACGTTGCGCGGTGTCGCCTCCAACCTGGTTTTCGCGACCGGCCACAATGCCAGGTCCGAAACCCTGCCCGACTGGGCCGGTCTCGCACTGAAAGGCGCGACGGTTGCCGTCTACATGGGCCGGACCGTCGCTGCCGCCGTTGCCGACAAGATGATCGGCGCGGGTCTCAAGCCCGAAACCCCGGTTGCCGTCATCGAGAACGCGGCGCTTGCCGACGAACGCCAATTTGCCGGGACCTTGTCCGAACTGGCGGTTCTGTCGAACCGCGCGGAAATCGACGGACCGGTTCTGATCGTGATCGGCGAGGCCGTCGGCCACGCCGCCCTGGACAAGGCTGAGCCGCTGGCACCGCAAGACGCGGCCCGGATCGCAGCCGCCTGAGTTTGAAGAGAGAAGACGAGAATGAAAGTCATCACCGCCAACCGCCTCCTGAACGGCGATGTCGTCTGGCTCGGAGAGAACGGCAGCTGGGTGGAACGCATCACGCTTGCCAAGGTCTTTGAAGGCAAGGACGCCGTCGCCGAAGGGCTGGCCCTGGGTGCCGAAGCTGAGAAGAACCAGGAAGTCGTCGGCGTCTACGAGATGGACGTGACGGTCGAGGACAGCGTCATCACTCCGGTGCGCCTGCGCGAAAGGATCCGCGCAACCGGCCCGACCACCCATCCGCAGTTCGGCAAGCAGGCCCAGGCCGTTTCCGCTTAACCGAGACAAGACAGGATTGGCGGCGCCGGGAACCGAAAAGCCTCCGGCAGCGCCCATAACGAGAGTTCAGACATGTACCGTTACGACGAATTCGATGCCAGCTTTGTCAATCAGCGCACCGAGCAGTTCAAGGACCAGGTCCGCCGCCGTCTGGCGGGCGAGCTTTCCGAGGACGAGTTCAAGCCCCTGCGCCTGATGAACGGTCTTTATCTGCAGCTCCACGCCTACATGCTGCGCGTCGCCATTCCCTATGGCACGCTCAACGGCCGCCAGATGCGCAAGCTCGCACATATCGCGCGGACCTACGACAAGGGTTACGGCCACTTCACCACGCGCCAGAACATCCAGTTCAACTGGCCGAAGCTGGAAGACACGCCGAAGATCCTGGAAGAGCTGGCGGAAGTCGAGATGCATGCCATCCAGACCTCCGGCAACTGCATCCGCAATGTGACGTCCGACCATTTCGCCGGTGCCGCCGCCGACGAAATCGCCGACCCGCGCCCCTATGCGGAGATCCTGCGCCAGTGGTCGTCGCTGCATCCGGAATTCTCGTTCCTGCCGCGCAAGTTCAAGATCGCCATCACCGGCTCGGAAAACGACCGCGCCGCCGTGCAGGTGCATGACATCGGCCTGCAGCTGACGAGGAACGATGACGGCGAGACCGGCTTCGTGGTCTATGTCGGCGGTGGTCTCGGCCGCACACCGATGATCGGCCGCAAGGTGCGCGATTTCCTCCCCGAAGAGGATCTCCTGGCCTATTCGGAGGCAATTCTGCGCGTCTACAACCTCTATGGCCGCCGTGACAACAAGTACAAGGCCCGCATCAAGATCCTGGTGCACGAAACCGGCCTGGAAGAACTGAAAGCGGACATCGAGGCGGAGTTCGAAAAGATCCGCTACGGCGTACTGCGCCTGCCGGACGAGGAAGTCCGCCGCATCGAGGCTTACTTCGCTCCGCCCCCGCTGGAAGTCGGCTCTGCCACCTCCGAAGCTGTCGAGGCCCGCAAGGCCGGCGATGCCGCCTTTGCCCAGTTCGTGGCACACAACCTCAACCCGCACCGGGTGCCGGGTTATACCTCGGTGACGCTGTCCATGAAGCCCATCGGCGGCATTCCGGGTGACGCATCCGATGCGCAGATGGACGTGATCGCGGATCTGGCCGAGAAATACGGCCATGACGAGCTGCGCATCTCCCATGAGCAGAACGTCATCCTGCCGCATGTGAAGCTGGACGATCTGCCGGCGCTTTTCGACCGGCTGGTTGCCGCCGGCATCGCGGAAGGCAACTCGGGGCTCATCACCGACATCATCGCCTGCCCGGGCATGGATTACTGCGCGCTGGCGACCGCCCGCTCCATTCCGGTGGCGCAGCGCATCTCCGAGCGTTTCGGCACAGCCGAGCGCCAGGCGGAAATCGGCGAGCTGAAGATCAAGATCTCCGGCTGCATCAACGCCTGCGGCCATCACCATGTCGGCCACATCGGCATTCTCGGCCTGGAGAAGAAGGGCGAGGAATTCTATCAGGTGACGCTCGGCGGTTCTGCCAACGAAAACGCGTCCATCGGCGAAATCATCGGCCGCGGCTTCTCTTCGGAAGAAGTGGTCGATGCGATCGAGAAGCTGGTCGATACCTATCTCGGCCTCAGGTCCGGCAAGGAGGAAACCTTCCTGGAGGCATACCGCCGGGTCGGGGAGACACCCTTCAAGGAGGCCCTTTATGGCGCTGCATGAGACATTCAGCCTGGGCGTTGACCCCGAACTGGGACTGCAGGCGGAAGTTTCCGCTCTCAACGCCCAGTTCAAGGGGGCAAGCGCACAGGAGGTCCTGACGGCGGCCATCCGCCATCAATATGCCGATGACATCGCCATGGTCTCCAGCTTCGGCGCGGATTCCGCCGTGCTTCTGCACATGGTGGCCAGGACCAATCCGTCGACGCCGGTGCTCTTCATCGATACGGTGAAGCTGTTTCCGGCAACGCTGGCCTATCGCGACGAGTTGATCGAGAAGCTCGGCCTGACGGATGTGCGTACGCAAAAGCCGGCGCAGGACGATCTGGCGGCCAAGGATCCGGCGGGCATGCTGTGGATGAGCGACACCGACGCCTGCTGCCATATCCGCAAGGTCCTGCCGCTGGAGCGGGCGCTTGACGGCTTCGGCGCCTGGATCTCGGGCCGCAAGCGGTTCCAGAGCGCCTCGCGCGCCAACCTTGAATTCTTCGAGGCCGAAGAGGGCCGTGTGAAGGTGAACCCGCTGGCCGACTGGACGGCGGCGGACATCCTGGACTATGCGAAGGTGCATGACCTGCCGCCGCACCCGCTGGTCGCGCAAGGTTATCCCTCCATCGGCTGCCTGCCGTGCACCAGCAAGGTGGCTCCGGGCGAGGATCCCCGGTCCGGACGCTGGCGCGGACAGGACAAGACGGAATGCGGTATTCACTGGCCGACCCATGGCAAGGAAGTTGACGGCAGCGGCATCTGACCGCTGACCGGCTGATAAATTTGAGGACGCAAGGAATGGCTACGATCTACAAGGACGGCGAGTTCGTCGAGGAAATCTGGACCCGTGTGGACGCTGAAACAGGTACTTCGGTAGAAGGCGATGCCCTGGTGCCGCAAACCCTGTTTCTGGCCGACCCGGAAGCCTATCTTGGCCGGGATGGCCGGACCGCGGTTCTGGTCGAGCCCGGTGACGACGTCGAGTTGGTCGAGGCTTATCTTGGCCGTCTGGCGTTCGTCGCGGTCGACTTTCCGAGCTTTGCCGATGGCCGTGGCTTTTCCACCGCCCGCGTCCTGCGCGAGCAGATCGGTTACAAGGGTGATATCCGCGCTGCCGGAAATTACATTCTCGACCAGGTGCCGCTGGCCCGCCGCTGCGGCGTATCCACGTTCGAGATCAGCAAGCCGGAAGTGCTGAAAGCGCTGAAGGCTGGCGAATGGCCGGAAGTCACCAAATACCTGCAGCCGGTCGGCACCGTGGACGAAATCCCGGAAGGCACCCGCCCCTGGGCGCGCCGCTCCTACCGCGACCTGGCGGTGGCCGCCGAATAAGTCACTTCCTCCCCTGTGACTCCTCTCCACTGGCCCCTCCTCGAGGGGCCATTTTTTTGTCCGGTTCAGGCAGCGCAAAGACTGATCAAAGCGTGACGCCGGCAATTGTCAGGAGCACATAGGCGGGGAAGACCAGCAGCGGCGCAAGCGTGAGGAGCATGCCGAGGGCGCGGCCAGTGCCGAAACCTGAGGTGACCAGGGTCGCGTAGTGCATGAGGCGCCCGGTAAGCAGCACAAATCCGCCGCCCCAAAGCAACATTTCCGGTGCGCCGGCCAGTTCCGCCGCCGCCATGGCGAGCAAATTCATCGGCACGGTCTCGGTGAAATTGGCGTGGGCGCGCAGGCGCTTCAGGAGCGTCTGGTCGCCACCGTCCAGGAACTGTATGCCGGTTTTGGCGCGGTAGAGACCGACGGTCATCGTGATCGGGATCTGGCACAGGGCAAACAGCGCGACAAAAACGGCGGTCACCGGCAGGGTGGAAATTGCTTCCATATCGATTTCCTCGCATGGTGGGAGAGAAGACCGGCGAGAAGCCGGCCTCTCGTCACCAGTCATTCATTTGCAGGCGCTTCGTAGGTGATCAGTGCAATGACGCCGCCGACGGGATCGGTCAGCGTGGCGAAGCGGCCGACATTGGGAATACTCACCGGTTCGCTGGTGATGGTCGCGCCGAGGGACCTTGCCTTCTCGACCCGCGCATCGACATCATCGACGGTGACATAGGGCAACCAGCCACGGGCACCGTTCATCGGCGGCGTGAACCCGCCGATCTTGTCATCGCCATTGGCAATCATGGTGTAGGCACCCGCGCCGACATCGATGGTTTCGGTGCCCCAGTCGAGCAGGCTTGAATAAAAGGCCTTCGCCTTGTCCGCATCGCCGCTCTGCAGCTCCATCCAGCTGAAGGCGCCGTGGGTTTGCATCGGATTGCTCATGTTTTCTGTCCTTGCTCTGATTGTCCGCCTGGAAGACCCAGGCGATCAGAGGACGGACGGGAACAGGGCAATCCGACAGGAGGGGAGATTTTTTCTACTGGCGAATGCGGGGCTCTTGGGATTTTTTACCTGTAATGACTGCTATACATCGGTGCCCTTCGCAGTATCCGCCTCAGCGCTGGTGACGCGTTCCCGAAGCAGGGAACGGGCCTGATCCGCAAGGTCATAGCGCAGCAAGTATTTTCCCGCCGCGGTCACGAAGTCCGGGGCTTCGATGCCGACGATTCGGAGAGTTTGTGTCAGATGGGTGCCGGAGACGGGAATATAGTCGGGATCCGCGCCTGAAAACCTGTTGTAAATGCGGCCGCCGAACCAGCGGGCGCGTTTGCCGGCCGCCTCGGCCTCATAAAGCCGGAAATGCAGGTTCGACAACAGGCCGGCCTCGTCATGGGGGAAAATGTCCGCAGCCTTGCTTCCTGCCGAGAGGATTGAACCCAATCCGGCACTGGCTGCATTTACAGCGCCGATCTGTGTCGGGGAGGGATCACCAACGATTTTAAAGACCGGTTTGGACATTTCTTTGGCTTCTCCCAGCGTTTTCCCAGACGAAGCTCCTGACTGCGGTCATGAGTATGTCGTCCGCGAGCTGGCTTGCCAAGTAGGTGAACTGCCACTCAGGAAGCAATCCGCACGGTTCCGTCTGTGCTGCCCACTGGTTGGGTGGTCTACGTTGCGCACGAGCTGATTTCCTCAGGGATGCGGCCGGTTGCCGGTCTCGAAACAGGCAGAACCGTTCGGGAGAGATGTGTCCGGCCCGGTTGCCTTGCAGTCGCATTTTACCGGTCGCCCGCTGGCGCACGACCCAGTCCCGAAATAGGCCCTCGTTGCGTGGCTTGCGAAGGTCCAAGGAAGGGCTGCCGGAGTGAATTCACCGCGCACCGCGTGACGGCCCAACTGCCGATTCAAAGCAGAGCGCGAAAGTCCGGGTTAACTTGCAGCAGAGGACGCGAATTGCTTGCGGAAACTTGTCGGAGAGAGCCCCGTTTCTTTCTTGAAAACGCGGGTAAAGGCCGAATCCGAAGCGTATCCCGCACATTCCGCGGCATCCGAAATGGAACTTGACGGGTCAGCGAGGCAACGTTTGGCGATCTCCATCCGCCAGGCGGAAACATAGTGCATGGGCGACATCGCCATCTTTTTATGAAACTGAACCGCAAAGCTGGTGCGCGACATCCCCGCGCAGCGCGCCATGGTTTCGACTGTCCATGATGCACTTGGGTCTTTGTGGAATGCGTCGAGCGCCCGGGCCAAATATCGATCCGAGAAACCGTTTAGTCCCCATCTGGACGACTCATCGCTTTCCACAAATGTCCGTATGGCTTGAGCGAGAATGACTTCTGACATCTTCAGGGCGATGAGATCGCCGCCAAGACGATGCCCACCGGCCTCATCGCCTATAATCCGAAGGGTCGCCTCCATCCATCTTCCGGCGGTTTCCCCATAATTCCTGAGGTGAATGAAGGGGGGCAGGCGTTCCAACAGTACATGTTTGGCCTGCGGGTCGAACGAAAAGTGGCCGCAGATAAGCTGGGTGTCACGATCGTCTTCATCGCCGCCATAAACCAGAACCCCGGTGCCGGTGTATCCCGACCGTTCTATGACCGTGTCCAGAGGCAATACCGCATGTCTCGTTTCCGGTGCGCAGTAGAGCTTGTGGGATGAGCCGTGCGGGATAATCAACAGATCTCCCTGTTCCAGCGCCACCACTTTTTCACATCCTTCGACTTCGATCAGACAATTGCCTCGATGGGCAAAGTGAAACCGGGCAACGTTTTCGAACTTCGGGACCTCAATTCCCCACGGGGTGGTGAGCGAAGTTCGGAAATAAAGCGTCCCGCGCACGGACAGTTTGGTCAGGATATCGCTTAGGAGGTCGAGCATGCTTATTTATCGCAGGCGTTAGCGATATTGTACAGTAGTTCGAACGATCTGCACGATAATCGGTATGATCTAGCATGTTTGGGGCACTTCTTCTGTTGTACTCAGAAATGGCTGAAACCAACTTTGGAGTGACAGATGAAAAAGATTTTTGCAGGGATCGCAGTTGCCGGGCTGATGGTTGCAACCCACGCCTTCGCCAATGATGCCGCCGAACTCAGCGATGTCGAAATTGCCCATGTGGCCTACACCGCTGACAATCTCGATATCCGCTATGCGCATTTGGCGCTGGCCAAGTCGAGCAACCCGGAGGTTCACAAATTCGCCAATACGATGATCCGGGATCATGAAGCGGTGAATGAACAGGCTCTTGCGTTGCTGGCAAAGCTGGGCGCTCAGGCAGAAGACAACTTCCTCAGCCAGAAGCTGAACGAGGACGGCGAAGCCATTATCAAAAAACTCAGCGCGCTTGACGGTGCAGAGTTTGACGAAGCCTATGCCGAAAACGAACTTGCCTATCACCAGGCTGTCAACAACCTCGTCGCCAATGTCTTCATTCCCAACATCGAAATTGCCGAAGTGAAGGCGCTGTTTGAACAGGGTCTGGTGATCTTCAAGGCGCATGAAGGCCATGCCGAAATGATGGTCAAGGCATTGAACAAATGAGTTCAAAGTCCACCCGAAGGGATATTTTGATCGGGGTGTCAGCAACTGCTGGCACCCTGGCGATGGCCGGCAAGAACAGCCTCGCGGCTTCACCAATGACGCATGATGTCAAAATCAGCTCGTTCAGGTTTAAACCTCGGCACCTGGTCGTCAAAGTTGGCGACATCATTCGCTGGACCAATGAAGACATTGCGCCACACACCGCAACGGCAACAGAGGCCAGTTGGGATACCGGCGAAATCGTCAAGGGAGGCAACGGGTCCATCCGAGTTACCGAAGGATTGGAAACCACCTACTTTTGCGTCTTTCATCCCCATATGAAGGGCACGATCGAGCTGGCTTAATTAGAGCCGCTCCCGGCCGGACATTCAGTCCTGTTGCCGCCAGGGTCACGATGAACTCGAAGCCGGCTTTCGCTCAAGGTCAGCTTCGGCGGCAAAGCTTCTGAAACCTGCCAGTCCCCTCCCGGCCCCAATGCAAGTGTCAGCTTACCCGGCAGCCCATTTCAGAAGGCTCAACCCGTTCACCCGGCCTCCTCATTCTCACAGATCGGCAAGTTTCTTCAGGACATGGGCTCGTTCGGTATCGGTGCCCGCAAGACTTGCCGCAATGTCGAAAGCTGCGCGCGCGCCGGAGATGTCGCCGGTCTCGGCGAGAAGGGCCCCTCTGGCCGCATGAAAACCGGCATAGCGTTCCAGAGGGCCGGCAAGTGGC
>NZ_JBNKYW010000087.1:0-39472 GCF_050301095.1 Roseibium sp. | reverse complement strand
GCGCTTTCAACATCAACTTTCGATCCCGCGCCGCCCGCCTGTCTCAGCCAGCGTTCGGCGAGCGTGCGGCCGTCCCTTGCGCGCTGGCTCTTGTCGTGGCGGAGGGCCGACAGCCTTGCTCGCAAGTCAGGGTTGCGGCCGCCTAGACCCGGTTCGGACAGGACAAGCGCGATCATGGCAGCCGTGAAACCGAGGTCCCGGTCCACACCTTCCAGCACCATATGCGCAAGGCGCGGATGCAGCGGCAGGTTTGCGAGCGCCTTGCCCTGGTCTGCAAGGCGGCCCTCGGCGTCGATGGCATGAAGATCCTGCAGCAGCGTCTTCGCCTCGTTCCAGGCAGCCTGCGGCGGCGGATCGGCGAAGGCGAGGCTCGCCGGGTCGAAAGTGCCCCAGGCGGCGAGGTCCAGAACCAGACCGGTCAGATCGGCTTCGAGAATTTCCGGGCTCTCCGCCTGCGGCAGGGCGCTCGTCTGGGCCTCGTCCCAGAGCCGGTAGCAGACGCCTGGTTCCGTCCGGCCCGCGCGGCCCCGGCGCTGGTCGGCGGAAGCTCTTGAGACGCGGACGGTTTCAAGGCGGGTCAGGCCGGTCTGCGGTTCAAATTTCGGCCCCCGGGCAAGGCCGCTGTCGATGACGACGCGCACGCCTTCAATGGTCAGAGAGGTCTGGGCGATGGCGCTGGAGAGCACAACCTTGCGGGACCCTTTGGGCGCGGGCCGGATGGCCTCGTCCTGGGCCCTGGCATCCAGTCCGCCATAGAGAGGGGCGACGTGGCAATCGGCGGGAAGTTTTCCGGTGAGCATCTCAGCCGTGCGCCGGATTTCCCCCTGGCCGGGCAGGAACACGAGGACGGAGCCGGTTTCTTCTCTCAAGGCCTGCTGGACCGCGCGAACGGTCTGCGGTTCGATCCGCTCGTTCGGCGCACGGCCCAGATAGCGGGTTTCGACGGGAAAGCTGCGGCCCTTGCTCTCGATCACCGGAGCATCGCCGAGGAGGCGCGATATCCCGGCGGCGTCCAGCGTCGCTGACATCGGCAGGAGGCGCAGGTCGTCTCGCAGGGCCGACTGGACGTCGAGGGCCAGCGCGAGGCCGAGATCGCCATCAAGAGAGCGTTCGTGGAATTCGTCGAAGAGAACGGCGGCGACGCCCGTCAGTTCCGGGTCGTCCAATATGAGCCGGGTGAAGACGCCCTCGGTGATGACCTCGATGCGGGTCTTGGCGCTGACCCTTGTCTCCATGCGCACCCGGTAGCCGACAGTCTCGCCGGGTTTTTCACCAAGTTCACCTGCCATGCGCCGGGCGGCGGCACGGGTGGCGAGCCGGCGTGGTTCCAGAACCAGGATCTTGCCGTCTCCGCGCCATGAAGCGCCCAGAAGCGCGAGCGGAACACGGGTGGTCTTGCCCGCTCCGGGTTCAGCCACGAGCACGGCGTTGGTATTGCTCTCAAGCGTCTGAAGCAGCTGCGGCAGAACACCGTCGATGGGCAGGGGAGTCCCGAATTCCGGGGGGCTTGCCATCGGCTCAAGCCTTGGTGGCTGCCCCGGCCCAGTGCCTGCCCTGCATGTCGACGGCAAAAGCTTCGGGCGTTCTGGCGAAGGACGCGAGGCCTTCCAGGGCGGGGTCGGGGTGGCGGACGATGAACGTCGGGATCTTGGCCATCAGGGCCTCATGCGGGGCCTTGGCCTCGAAAGCGGCGCGAAAGCCGCCATCGGTCAGGAAGCGGGTGATCCGGGGTGTGACGCCGCCGGTGAGGTAAACCCCGCCTCGGGCCAGCACGGTCAGGGCAAAGTCCCCCGCCACGCGGCCAAGGCCGCGCGCAAAGACTTCAAGTGTCTTGACCGCCACCGGATCGTTGTCTTCTGCCGCCTGCGTTATGCTGGCTGCGGTTTCGAACATTCGGTCTGCCTGCAGGTAAGCGGAGATGGCGCGGGCAAGGCGCGGCAGGCCGGTGCCGCTCAAAAGCTGTTCGGCGCCCAGCCGTCCCCCGACGCGCTCGATGTGCGGCCAGATCTCAAGGTCTTCCGGCGTGACCGGGCCGAGCTCCACATGTCCGCCTTCCCCGGGAACCGGGATCCAGGTATCCGAGGCATAGATCATTGCCGCGGCGCCGAGGCCTGTTCCCGGGCCCAGCACGAACTTGGCACTGGCATCACGCACGGCTCCGGCGCCCATCTGCTCGATGTCGCTGCCGGTATAACCGGGCAGGGCCAGAGCCTGCGCTTCGAAGTCGTTGAGAACCACCACTTCCTGAAGGCCGAGGTCGGCAATCATTTTCAGGGGTTCGATCACCCAGGCGGCATTGGTCAGCGGAATGGTGTCCCCGGTCACCGGACCGGCTACCGCGATAATGGCGGTCCGGGGCTTGATGTCCGTCTCAGGGAAAACCGCTTCCCGGATCGCGGAAGAAATATCCGGATGACCGGCGGTCGCCGTCTTGCCGCACATGCGCGTCGGCGCACCGGGCTTGTCGACGAGGGCGAAACGGGCATTGGTCCCGCCGATATCGGCGACCAGAACCGGAAAGGCAAAGGATTTTGTATCGATTGAAAAACTCATGATGCGGTGTGGCCCACTTCAGGGGTCTCGGACGTCGTCTTGAGGCCGGTGAGGCGGGCGGAGCGAAGCAGGATGTCGGCCGTCGCCGGGTTGAGCGCCATCGGCATGTCATAGACAAGAGCCAGACGCATCAGCGCCTTGACGTCGACATCATGGGGCATGGGGGACAGCGGGTCGACGAAGAAGAGGAGACCCTGCAGCCTGCCTTCGGCAATCATGGCGCCGATCTGCTGGTCGCCACCGAGCGGTCCGCTTTTCAGCCGTGTAATGGTGAGATCGGGACAGGCTTCCAGAATGCGCCCGCCGGTCGTGCCCGTCGTGACCAGATCGAACGCCGCAAGCTTGTCCTCATGGCGCCTGGCGAATTCGACCATGGCGTCTTTCTTGGCGTCGTGGGCAACAAGAGCAAGCGTCGGGGTGGCGGTCATTCAGGATCCTCTCTGCGAAGCAACAGGCGGCGGGGACGTGTTTAGCCGCAAAGAGGGCTGTGCGCAAAGGAAGATATGCCCAATATGTGCTCAAGCGCATCATGAAATGTTCTTTTCAGGCAAAATTTCAAAGCGCTTTGGATTTACACCTGCGGCAAACAGCGGGCAGAGAAAAGCCGCGTTCCGGAGCAGAACGCGGCAGGAGGCAAGGAGAGGAGACGTGACTTTCAGTCGAACAGATCGCAGCGGATCGGTTCGCGCCCGGCGACGCGCTGGAAGTAGGGGTCGGGCTCGGGCATGTGCAGCCCGGCGATTTCCATGACCAGCTTCATGCGGATCGCATCCGCGAAGCCTTCCTGCGAGCGCACCGGAATGGCAAAGGAGCCCGGACCGCCGATCACGCAGTCTTCGTAGTAGTGATCGAGGTTGAGCATTGCCTGCCAGGTGTTCTTGTTGGATTTCATCATCAGCGGCAGGCCATTGATCGTGACGCCCGTTGCGACCATGCGGTCACGCATTTCGGTTACGGAGCCGCCCTGGTTGTTGGGGCCGTCACCGGAAATGTCGATCACCTTGCGCAGGCCCTGATACTGGTTGCTCTGGACCAGTTGCACCGATTTTTCCAAGGCGGAGGCAATCGATGTCCGCTGAACCTGGCGCAGGGGAGCTTCGGCGATGGTGTTGGCAAAGCGCGTGGCCGAATTCGCATCCTGGATCACCGTCCAGTCCGCAACGATGAAGTGTTCGTCGACACCGCCCCATTCCATATAGGTAACGGCAACGCGGCCGATCGGACCGACCTGGATGGCATCAAGGAATTCCCGGGACGTCAGGGCGGCAACATAACCGGCGCGCTGCACTTCCTGTTCCTCGGTATCCATGGACTGGGAAATGTCGACCGCCAGAACGAGTTCCACGTCCACTTCGTTGGCCGGGTCATAGTTGTATTGGGTCGAAGCTATCAGGGCCGGGCGGAAATCCCGGGCCGACGACGGTGCGGCAAGAAAGAGTGCCACACAGAAGATGGACAGTGTCTTCGCGACTGTCAGTGCACAGTGTTTCGTCATGTCGAGACGCATTGTTTTTCTCCTTACGGCAGCCTTGCGGCTGAGGTGTCACGTCTCCCCAGTTTTATTTTGATACTTAACTTCTTATCTTTTCGTTCCTCGTGATTCTTGACTAGGCACTGGCGAATGCCTTGGTTAAGCTCGGTTATTTACTTAGCAAGCTATATGCCAAATTTACCGGAGTTTCCCCGATCTGGCAAAACCCAATGCGCACGCAGTGCATGTAATCCACAGATGGTGCGTTTGCTGCCGGATTTCCAGGCAAATATTTCCCAGTCATGTTCTTGAATTCTCATGCGTTTATGTAAGATTTTGATTTTGAATGATTTTCTGAATCGGGAAAAGTTTCAAATTTTCTTGAGTAAATTCGTGAGAGGAATCTCTGAGAAATTTTCAATCATTGAAAATATTCTCAAAATCATCTCTGCATTTGGTATTTTGTCCTTTATATGCATTGAAATCTCTACGGAAATTCTCCTCAACCTTATAAACGAGCATTCATGTCCGATCTTGAGTAACTGTATGCTTTATTGTGAGATCCGATCGAGTTTACTTGCTCGTTCAAAGTACCGGAAGTTGTTCTGGAGTGACGGGGGTGGTGGTAAATTTCCCGATACCGGGTTTGGGCTGCCGGTTCGCCGCCATTTCCAGCTCGACTGCCCGGGAGTGCCATTTTCGCAATAAGTCGGCCATTTCGGCAAAAGCTGCCGGGTAAATAGGCAAAAAATGCCGGTCTTGCCTAAAATTTAATCGAGATCCGGCAAAATCTGCCGCCTTGCATGGGTTAGTATCAAAGGTGATTTCTACTTCGGGGTGTGGCCGCAGGCCGTCATCAGCCGGCTGGATGGGCCATATCACGTCGCCTCGGCGCCGTTCTTCAGGAAGCCCGGACCAGCCAGCAAGGCGTGGAATGCGCAGGGAATGGCCCCAAACCACCTGTTTTTTTAGTTGACGGAAGCCGCCCGGCTGGTCATGATCTGAATAAATTCTCACCTGGTGAAGAATTTTTCGGCTTCTCCCGTCTCAGGGGCGAGGCCGGGGAGAAGAACAGGCTTCGAAAAGAGGCGAGGTGTAACGGGCAGGTCCGCGAGGCGATGTTCGTTTGAGGGGAAGGTTTCGGCGCCGTATGCAGACGCGTGACGACGATTGGACATCCTATATGGCCATCCGGGCAGCGTGGCTTTCCTTTGTCGGTGGCCGCACGCAGGGAGAGATCGCTACCCAGCTCGGCGTCTCTCCGGCGAAGGTGCACCGTCTGATCGCGCATGCGCAGAAGGCCGGCTATGTGAAGTTCCAGGTCGACGGCCGCCCCCGGGAATGCCTTGAGCTGGAAAAAGAACTCACCCAGTACTTTCATCTCACCAACTGCATCATTGCGCCGGACCTTGGCGGCGGAGACGATGACAGCGCGCTCAGGGCCGTGGCCGTCTCTGCTTCCCAGTTCCTGACGGGCCTTCTGTCGGGGACGAATGTTTCCCGTCTCGGCGTCGGCATGGGGCGCACGCTGACCGCGGCGGTCGAGGCGCTGCCGAAGATCGCCAGGTCCGACCTTGAAATCATGTCGATCTGCGGGTCGCTGACGCGCACGCTCGCCGCCAACCCCTATGACATCGTTCAGAAGATGCAGGAGCGCACGGGCGGCATCGGCTATTACCTCCCGGTTCCCTATTTCGCTGAAAACCAGGACGAAAAGGCGATGTTCCTGACACAGCGCAGCGTGCAGGACCTGATGGCGCGGGCGCGTCAGTCCGACGCCTTCCTGATCGGAATCGGTTCGGTAGAGAACGAGGGGCATCTCGTCCAGCGTGGCATGATTTCCAAGCAGGAACAGGAAAACCTTCTGTCAGGCGGTGCCGTCAGCGACCTGATGGGACGATTTTTGACGATAGACGGAAAATTGGCTCCGGATCCACTTGGAGATTGCGCCGTCGGGCTGCATTTCGACGAAGTGCGCGGAGCCAGAGTGATTGCGCTGGTGGGTGGGGAAAGCAAGGTGGATGCCACGCTTGCCGCCCTGCGTACCGGTGTCATTACCGATCTTGTGGCGGATGAGACCCTTGCGAGGGCTTTGAGCGAACGGGTCGGATTGAAGCTGGCGCAGTCCGCATGATGCGGCTGGGTCAGGAGGGGAAACGGGCCGGCGCTTGAAGCGGGCCCCCGCATGTCGGAGGACATATACGTGAAAAAGTTTCTTACCATCGGCACCGCGCTTGCCGGAATGGCTTTCTCGATCGCAGCCGCCGCGGCGGCTGAAATCAAGCCCGCCGTGCTTTACGACCTTGGTGGCCGTTTCGACAAATCCTTCAATGAAGGTGCCTACAACGGCGCCGAGAAGTTCAAGGCGGACACCGGCGTCGAATACCGCGATTTCGAAATCCAGAACGACAGCCAGCGCGAGCAGGCCCTGCGCAACTTCGCCAAACGCGGCATGAACCCGATCGTTGCCATCGGGTTCTCCCAGGCCAATGCGGTTGAAAAGGTCGCCAAGGAATTCCCGGACACCCAGTTTGCCATCGTCGACATGGTCGTGGATCTGCCGAACGTACGCTCCGTCCTCTTCAAGGAGCATGAAGGTTCCTACCTCGTCGGCATGCTGGCCGCGATGGCCTCCGAAACCGGCAAGGTCGGCTTCGTGGGCGGCATGGACATTCCGCTAATCCGCAAGTTTGCCTGCGGCTACAAGCAGGGCGTCATGGCTGCCAACGCCGACGCGGAAGTCTTCGAGAACATGACCGGCACCACGGGTGCAGCCTGGAACGATCCGGTCAAGGGCGGTGAGCTGGCCAAGTCCCAGTTCGACCGCGGCGCCGACGTTGTCTATCACGCGGCCGGCGGCACCGGTCTTGGTGTTCTGCAGGCAGCCGCCGACGCCGGCAAGCTCGGCATCGGCGTCGACAGCAACCAGAACGGCCTGCATCCGGGATCCGTTCTGAGCTCCATGCTGAAACGTGTCGACATTGCCGTCTATCAGGCCTTTGAAGATGCCAAGAACGACACCTGGTCTTCCGGCTTCGAGGTTCTCGGCCTCAAGGAAGGTGGCGTCGACTGGGCGCTCGACGACAACAACGCCGAGCTCGTCAACGATCAGATGAAGGCGGCTGTCGAAGAAGCCACCCAGAAGATCATCTCCGGCGAAATCGAAGTTCACGACTACATGGCCGACCAGTCCTGCCCGATGTAAGGCAGGCCCGACTGAGCCGACCTCCGCGCCCCGGCGCGGAGGTCTTAATGCCGGAAATTTGACCGCTCAAGTTTGTGGGGACCGGATGATCCGCATCACGACAGGTGTTTTATCCGCGGTGTTTGCTGCCGCGCTGACGGCGACCGCGGCGCTCGCGGAGCCTGCCATCGTCTATTCGGTCGGCGGCAAGTTCGACGGATCCTTCAACGAAAGCGCCTTCAGCGGCGTGAAACGGTTTCAGAACGAGACCGGCGACACGGTTCGCGAATTTGAACTGGAGCGGGGTTCCCAGTCTCTTCAGGCCCTGCGCAATTTTGCCAGCCGGGGCAACGATCCCATCGTGGCCATTGGCTTCAACCAGGCCAATGCACTGGGCCAGGTGGCGCCGGAGTTCACGGAAACGAATTTCGCCATCGTCGACATGGTGGTCGACCAGCCCAATGTGCGCTCCTATGTCTTCAAGGAGCATGAGGGGGCCTATATCGGAGGCCTGCTGGCGGCCATGGCGTCGAAAAGCGGCACAATCGGTTTTGTCGGCGGCATGGACATTCCGATCATTCACCGGTTTCTGTGCGGCTACAAGCAAGGCGCGCTTGCCGCCAATCCGGACATCAAGGTCGTCTTCAACATGACCGGCGACACGCCGGCCGCCTTCGCCGATCCGGTCCGGGGCGGCGAGCTGGCGAAAAGCCAGATCCAGCAAGGTGCGGACGTCATCATTCAGGCGGCCGGCGGAACCGGCCTCGGCGTGCTGCAGGCGGCGGCCGATGCGGGCGTGCTCGGCATCGGGACGGACAGCAATCAGAACGGACTTCATCCGGGCAAGGTGCTTACCTCGATCCGCAAGCGTGTCGACAATGCGGTCTACGACAGCTTCCGGTCTTCAGAAGCGGGGACTTTTTCGCCTGGCGTCCAGGTGATGGGACTGGCCGAGGGCGGCATGGACTGGGTGCTGGACGAGAACAACAGGATCCTCGTCACCGCCGACATGAAGGCAGCGGCCGACAAGGCCGTCGCGGGTATTTCCGATGGAACCATCAAGGTTCATGACGTCGTCAGCGAAGGCGCCTGTCCTTTCTGACGAAGGCAGCGTGCGTCGCAACAGGCGAAAGCAAGACCAATGAAAAACAGATACCGTCAGGCCTGGGGGAAGGCATGAGCGAAACGCCGGCAATCGAACTGCGCAAGATCAACAAGCGCTTTGGCCAGGTTCACGCCAACAAGGACATCGACCTTGTCGTGAAAAAGGGCTCCATTCACGGAATCATCGGTGAGAATGGCGCGGGAAAGTCCACGCTCATGTCCATTCTTTACGGCTTCTATCATGCCGACGACGGCGACATCTTCGTCGACGGCAGCAAGGTGACGATTGCGGACTCCAAGGCCGCCATCGGCATGGGGATCGGCATGGTGCACCAGCACTTCATGCTGGTGGACAATTTCTCCGTCCTGGAAAATGTCGTGCTGGGCGCGGAAGACAGCGCCATGCTGGCCGGCGGTCTTTCCCGCGCACGCACCGAGTTGAAGCGTCTGGAGGATGAATATGAGCTGCGTGTCGATCCGGATGCCCTCATTCAGGATCTGCCGGTCGGCCTGCAACAGCGGGTGGAAATCCTGAAGGCCCTTTTCCGCAGCGCCGAGGTACTGATTCTGGACGAACCGACGGGCGTGCTGACCCCGGCGGAAGCCGATCACCTCTTCAAGATCCTCCAGGTGCTGAAGAGCGAGGGCAAGACGGTTCTTCTCATCACCCACAAGCTGCGCGAGATCATGGCGGTGACCGATACCGTCTCCGTCATGCGCCGCGGCGAGATGGTGGCGACCCGCGAGACGAAGAACACCTCCATGGAGGAACTCGCCGAACTGATGGTCGGGCGCAGCGTTCTGCTCAGGGTCGACAAGAAACCGGCCGAACCCAAGGCTCCTGTCCTGGAAGTGGAGAACCTCACGGTCACCGACAGCCGTGGTGTTCAGGTGGTCAAGGATGTGAGTTTCAGCGTCCGGGCCGGTGAAATCGTCGGCATTGCCGGCGTTTCGGGCAACGGCCAGTCGGAACTTCTGGAGACGCTCTCCGGCATCCGGCGGGCGACCCGGGGCACGCTGAAGATCGGCGGCAAAACCATAGATCTTGGCACCAGTACGCTGGATGCCGCGGACATGCGGGCCCTGAGCATGGGCCATGTTCCGGAAGACCGGCATCGCATGGGTCTGATCAACAGCTTCTCCGAGTACGAGAATTCCATCCTCGGCTATCACCGCGATCCGGCCTATTCCAAAGGGTTTCTGATGGACCTCGGCGCGATCCGGAAGAACGCCGTCGCGGAGATCGAGAAATACGATATCCGTCCGCCCAATCCGCTTCTGAAGACCGCCAATTTCTCCGGCGGCAACCAGCAGAAGATCGTGCTCGCCCGCGAAATCGAGCGGGATCCGGAGATCCTGCTGGTGGGCCAGCCGACCCGCGGCGTCGATATCGGAGCCATCGAATTCATCCATCGCCGCATTGTCGAGCTGCGCGATGCGGGCAAGGGCATCTTGCTGGTCTCGGTGGAACTCGATGAAATCCGTTCGCTTTCCGACCGGGTGCTGGTGATGTTCGATGGCGAGATCGTCGGCGAACGCGGTGCCAATGCGGATGAAAACGAACTCGGCCTGCTGATGGCAGGTGTCGAAGACAATAAGAACGCCGTCGAAGGAGTCGCCCAATGAGCGCCGGTCAGCTCCCACACTGGGTCGAATACGGCCTGATCCCCTTCCTGAATCTCGCTGCGGCCTTCCTGATCTCCGGACTGGTCGTGATGCTGATCGGTGAAAACCCGCTCGATGCCGTCCAGATCCTGCTCTGGGGCTCGCTCGGTTACGCGGAAGGATTCGGCTTCACGCTTTTCTATGCGACCAACTTCATTTTCACCGGCCTTGCCGTGGCTGTCGCCTTCCATGCCGGCCTTTTCAACATCGGCGGCGAGGGGCAGGCCTATGTCGGGGGGCTTGGTGTTGCCATCGCCTGCCTTGCGCTGGACCACTACGTCCCGTGGTACGTGACACTGCCGTTCGCGATCGCCGGTTCCGCCATTGCAGGCGCCGCCTGGGCCTTCATTCCGGCCTGGCTGCAGGCAAAGCGTGGCAGCCACGTCGTGATCACCACCATCATGTTCAACTATATTTCCTTCTCCCTGATGGTGTACCTCCTGAACAACGCCCTGAAGAAGCCGGGGTCCATGCAGCCGGAAACACGGACCTTCGAGGTCGGAGGACGGATACCGTTTCTCAACGACCTCTTTCCCTCGCTTGGCTTCAGCTATGCACCGGTCAACCTGTCACTGTTCGTGGCGCTGGCCGCCTGCGTGCTGGTCTGGGTGCTGATCTGGCGCACCAAGCTCGGCTTCGAGATCCGCTCCTTCGGCGCCAATGCGACGGCGGCGGTCTATGCGGGCATCTCGCCGGTCCGCATCATTATCGTCACCATGCTGATCTCCGGCGGTCTCGCCGGGATGATGGCGATCAACGAGATCATGGGCTCCCAGCACCGTCTGCTGATCGACTTCGTCACCGGCTACGGCTTTGTCGGCATCGCCGTGGCGCTGATGGGCCGGGCCCATCCGGTCGGCATCGTTCTGGCCGCCGTCCTCTTCGGCATGCTCTACCAGGGCGGCGCCGAGCTGTCCTTCGAAATGCCGAATATCACACGCGACATGATCATCGTCATCCAGGGACTGGTGATCCTCTTTGCCGGTGCGCTTGAGCACATGTTCAGGCCTGCCATCGTCAGGCTGTTCACGCCCTCCCGGGCCCTGTCCGCAAAGGAGGCGTGACCATGTTCGAGACCATTATCCTCACACTCGACTCCACCCTCCGCGTCTCGACCCCGCTGCTGCTTGCGTGCCTGGCCGGCCTTTACTCAGAGCGCTCCGGCGTTGTCGACATCGGGCTTGAGGGCAAGATGCTGGGAGCGGCCTTCGGCGCCGGTGCCGTAGCCTTTCTCACGGCCAATGCCTGGCTCGGACTGCTTGCAGGCATTGCTGTTTCGGTTGGTCTGGCGCTCCTGCACGGATTTGCGTCGATCACCAACCGGGGCAATCAGATCGTCTCCGGTGTTGCCATCAACTTCCTGGCCGCGGGCCTGACGGCGCTGCTCGGGCAGACATGGTTCCGCGAAGGCGGCCGCACGCCGGCACTGCCCGAGGGAGGACGGTTTTCCGAAATTATCTGGCCCTTTGCCGAGCAACTGGAAAACGTGCCGGTTCTCGGGTCCATCTATTCGGAACTGCTGTCCGGCCACAAGATCCTTGTCTATGTCGCCTTCCTCGCGGTTCCGCTGACCTGGTGGGTGCTCTTCCGGAGCCGGTTCGGCCTCCGGCTGAGAGCGGTCGGTGAAAATCCTGCCGCTGTCGATACCGCCGGGATTTCCGTCACCTGGCTGCGCTACCGTGCCGTCATCGCCTGCGGCGTGCTCTGCGGCATTGCCGGCTCCTATCTTTCCATCGCTGCCGGTTCGGGCTTCGGTGTCAACATGACCGCCGGTCAGGGCTTCATGGCGCTGGCCGCGCTCATCTTCGCCAAGTGGAAGCCGTTCAACGCCATGTTCGCCTGCCTGCTTTTCGGTTTCCTCGATGCCGCGGGCACGCGTCTTCAGGGGGTTTCTCTCCCTGTCATCGGTGAAGTGCCGCTGCAGGTTTTCCAGGCGCTGCCCTATGTGCTGACCGTTGTCCTGCTGGCCGGTTTCATCGGCAAGGCGATCCCGCCGAAAGCCTCCGGCATTCCGTACCTCAAGGAGCGGTCATGAGCGATCTGAATGCATTGTTCGAGGCCGCCAGGGCCGTGCGCGAAAAGGCCTATGCGCCTTACTCGAACTTTCTGGTCGGGGCGGCCCTGCGCACGCCGGACGGCACGGTCTTTACCGGCTGCAACGTCGAGAACGCGTCTTATCCGGTGAGCGTCTGCGCGGAAGGCGGGGCGGTCAGCGCCATGATCGCGGCCGGACAGCGGCAAATTGCCGAGGCGGTGGTGATCGGGGACGCGGCACTTTGCACCCCCTGCGGCATGTGCCGGCAGCGGCTCAAGGAATTCGGCACGGACGGTCTGATCGTCCATGTCGCGGACTTAAACGGTATCCGGCAAAGCTTTACCATGGATGAGCTTCTTCCGGCTGCTTTCGAACTCGACGACAAGAAGGACTGACCCACAATGAGTGGTTTCGGCCGTGAATGCGCGGATATCGTCCGCGCCGCCCGTGAAGGCTCCTACAAGATTGGCATGATCCTCGGTTCCGGCCTCGGCGCGCTCGCCGAAGAGGTCGAGGATGCGGTGCGTATTCCCTATTCGCATCTGACCGAGTTCCCGGTCTCCACCGTGACCTCTCATTCCAGCGAACTGGTGGCGGGAGCCCTGGCCGGCGTGCCGGTGGTGATCCTGTCGGGCCGCGCGCATTACTATGAGAGCGGCGATCCGACCGTCATGCGCACGCCGGTGGAAACGCTGAAGGAACTCGGCTGCGAGATCCTGCTGGCAACCAACGCCGCCGGCTCCCTGCGCGAAGACGTGCCTCCCGGCTCGCCGATGCTGATCTGCGACCACATCAACTGGTCCGGAATGAACCCGCTGATCGGCGAAGAGGACGAGCGCCGTTTTCTCGACATGAGCACCGCCTATGATCCGGACCTGCGGGCCGCCATGAAGAAGGTTGCCGAGGAAACCGGCGATCCGGTGGCCGAGGGCGTCTACATGTGGTTCTCCGGCCCGTCCTTCGAGACGCCGGCGGAGATCCGCATGGCAAAGCTTCTGGGCGCGGATGCGGTCGGCATGTCCACCGTTCCGGAAGTCATCATGGCCCGTTTCCTGGGGCTGCGGGTTGCCGCCATGTCGATCATCACCAACTACGGTGCAGGCATGCAGTCCCATGCGCTCTCGCATGACGAGACCAAGTCGGTCGCCTTGCAGGGCATGGAACGCATGAAGGAACTGGTGCGGGCATTCGTAAAGGAAGCAGGCCAATGAGCGACATGATCGAAAACGCCAAACGGGCCCTCGGGCTTGTCGACCTGACCAATCTGAACGACGACTGTACGGCCGAAGACATAACAAAGCTGACGAACCGGACCGTGACCGATCACGGCTCGGTCGCCGCGGTCTGCGTCTGGCCGCGTTTCGTCGCCCAGGCGGTGAAGGAACTCATCGGAACCGGCGTGAAGGTCGCCACCGTGGTAAACTTCCCGCATGGCGGTGAGGACACTGACGCGGTGGTCGCCGAAACCCGGCAGGCAATTGCCGACGGTGCCGACGAGATCGATCTCGTGATGCCCTACAAGGCGTTCGTCGCGGGCCGCAAGGGTTTTGCCGAAGAGCAGATCATCCGGGTCAAGGCGGTGATCCCGGAACCGGCCATCCTGAAGGTCATTCTGGAAACGGGCGAGATCAAGGATCCGCTGCTGATCCATGCCGCCTCCAACGTGGCGATTGCCGCCGGTGCCAACTTCATCAAGACGTCGACCGGCAAGGTTCCGGTGAACGCAACGCTGGAAGCTGCCGAAATCATGCTGACGGCCATCGAGGAAGCGCGCCGCGAGGACGCGGAGCGAGTCATCGGTTTCAAGCCGGCCGGCGGCATCAAGACGAGCGAAGACGCGGCCGCCTATCTGGCTCTGGCCGACAGGATCATGGGACACAACTGGGCGTCCGCCTCGACGTTCCGCTTCGGTGCAAGCGGGCTTCTGGATGCTCTTATCGCGACGATCGAAGGCACCGAGTCGGAAGTCAATCAAGGGTACTGACCGTGTTACCGCAAGAACTCATCAGAAAGAAACGCGACGGCGGAACGCTGGACGCGACGGAGATCGCCTTCTTCGTCAAGGGCCTTGCCGACGGCTCTGTGACCGAGGGCCAGGTTTCGGCCCTTGCCATGGCAATCTTCTTCAAGGGCTTGTCCGTTGACGAACGCGTTGCTCTCACGCTTGCCATGCGCGACAGCGGCGATGTCATGGACTGGTCCGGCATCGACGCTCCGATCCTTGACAAGCATTCCACCGGCGGGGTCGGCGACAACGTCTCCCTGATGCTGGCTCCGGCGCTGGCCGCCTGCGGGGCCGCTGTGCCGATGATTTCCGGGCGTGGTCTTGGCCATACCGGCGGCACGCTTGACAAGTTCGACAGCATTCCGGGCTATCAGACCCAGCCGGACAACGCGCTGTTCAAGAAGGTCGTCAAGGAGATCGGCTGCGCCATCATCGGTCAGACCGGCAACCTGGCGCCCGCCGACAAGCGCTTCTACGCGATCCGCGATGTCACCGGCACAGTGGAGAGCATCGACCTCATTACCGCCTCGATCCTGTCGAAGAAACTGGCTGCCGGCCTGCAGGGGCTGGTGCTGGACGTGAAATGGGGAACCGGCGCCTTCATGGCAACGCTGGAAGAAGCGCGTGCGCTGGCTGAAAGCCTGGTTCTGGTCGCCAACGGTGCGGGCCTGAAGACGACCGCCCTGCTGACCGACATGAACGAGCCGCTGGCGTCTGCCGCCGGCAATGCGGTCGAGGTACAGAACGCGGTCGATTTCCTGAAAGGCACCGCCATCGACAACAGGCTTTGGGACGTCACGGTGGCACAGGGCGGCGAACTGCTGGCTTCGGGCGGCATTGCGGCAACGGCGGAAGCAGGCAGCGGCATGATGCGCGAGGCCTTCGAGAGCGGCAAGGCGGCGGAAAAATTCGCCCAGATGGTGCATGCGCTCGGCGGGCCGGCCGACTTCATGGAAAAGTGTGAGCTTTACCTTGCAAAGGCTCCGGTCGTGGCGCCGGTTTATGCCGAGCATGACGGTGTGGTCACTGGCGTGAACGCGCGCGCGGTCGGCGTCGCCGTGGTCGAACTCGGCGGCGGCCGGAAAGCGGCGGCCGACGTCATCGATCCGTCGGTCGGGCTGACCAGCCTTGCGGGCGTTGGCAACACGGTGGATGCGGATGCCCCGCTCGCCATTGTGCATGCCAGAACGGAAGAGGAAGCGGAACGGGCAGCCGTTGCGGTCCGCAATGCCTACACCGTCGGCCTTGCGGCCGATGTCGTCGACCGACCGAGCGTCGTCGATCGCATCGCACCGTAATTCAATTTACGCGCCGGGCGGACGTCCCGGTGCCTCTCCGGTTCCCGGCGGCCTGGCCCGCAGGAACCGGCAATAGCAAAACTTGAGGAGATGCCCATGCCTCGTGCAATCCTGTGCGTGCTGGACAGTTTCGGCATTGGCGGTGCCGCGGATGCGGACGCCTTTGGCGATGCCGGGTCCGATACCCTGGGCCACATCGCGGCACGTTGTGCGGCCGGAGAGGGCGATCGGGAGGGACTGCGCAGCGGTCCCTTGAGCGTTCCCAACATGGACCGGCTGGGCCTTGGGGCCGCAGGCCGTCTTTCCACCGGCAAGACGGTTCCCGGTCTCGATTTTTCCGGCGATCCGGAGGGCCTGTGGGGCTATGCGGCGGAAGTCTCCAACGGCAAGGACACACCATCGGGCCATTGGGAAATCGCCGGTGTTCCTGTCCGCTTCGACTGGGGTTATTTTCCGGAAACGGTGCCGACATTCCCTGAGGAACTGATCGCGAAAATCTCGGAAAAGGCAGGTCTCGACGGAATTCTGGGCGACAAACACGCCTCCGGCACCGTAATCATCGCCGAACTTGGCGAGGAACATCTGCGCACCGGCAAGCCGATCTTCTACACGTCGGCGGATTCCGTCATCCAGATCGCCGCCCATGAAGAGCAATTCGGCTTGGAGAAGCTCTACGAACTCTGCGAGATCACACGCGAATTCGCCGATCCCTACAACATCGGCCGTGTGATCGCCCGGCCGTTTACCGGCGAGAATGCGGAGACCTTCGAGCGGACCGCCAACAGGCGGGACTATTCGGTTCTGCCGCCGGAGGCGACCCTGCTCGACCGGCTGACCGCGGCAGGCCGCACGGTCTACGGCATCGGCAAGATCTCCGACATCTTTGCGCATCAGGGCGTGGCAAAGGTTCTGAAGGGCGCGGGCAACGACCAGCTCTTCGACAAGACGCTGGAGGCCATGGAACAGGCCGGCGACGGCGACCTGGTCTTTGCGAATTTCATCGATTTCGATTCGCTCTACGGCCATCGCCGGGATGTCGCCGGCTATGCCGCTGCCCTTGAACATTTCGACCGCCGCCTGCCGGAAATGCTTGCCAGGCTAAAGGAGGGCGACCTTCTCATTCTGACCGCCGACCATGGCTGCGACCCCACCTGGAAGGGGACCGACCACACCCGCGAACATGTGCCGGTGATCGCCACCGGTCCCGGGCTGCCGGGCCGGAGCATCGGCGGCAGGCCGACCTATGCGGATATCGGCGAAAGCATTGCCGCTCACCTGGGTATCGCCCAGGGCGCGAACGGTACGAGTTTTCTCTAGGGCTTTTGTCTGCTCCGACAGACTCATGCACAATGACGCATTCCCGGCCTGAAGGCCGGGCCATGCATCCGACCGCCCGCCACGTTTGAGGACCCGTCCGACATGAATGCTCCCGTCACGGTACCGAAGGCAGAATTGCACTGTCATATCGAGGGCGCCGCTCCGCCGAACCTGGTGAAGAGACTGGCAAACCAGCACGGCATGGATGTTTCGAGCGTTCTGAACGGTAACGGCAAATATGTCTGGTCGGACTTCACAACGTTCCTGAAAGCCTATGACGTTGCCAGCGGCGTCTTCAAGACGCCCGCCGACTATGCACTGCTCTCCGAGACCTATTTCCGCATGCTGGCCGCGGAAGGGGCGATCTACGGAGAGGTCTTCATTTCACCCGATCATGCCCAGGCGGCAGGCCTGTCCTACCGCTCCTACGTGGAAGGGCTGGCCGCCGGGATCGAGCGGGCGAAGGATGAGACCGCCATCGAAGGCCGCATGATCGCCATCGGTGTCCGGCACTTCGGCACCGCCTCCGTCGAGCGCGTGGTCAAGGAAGTGATCGGCAATCCGCATCCGCTGGTCACCGGCTTCGGGCTGGCGGGCGACGAACGCTCCGGTCATCCGGCGAATTTCTCCAAGGCGTTCCGCATGGCCTGCGAAGCGGGGCTTGGGACCACCGCCCATGCGGGCGAATTCGGCGGTCCGGACAGCATCATAGCCGCGCTGGATTTCCTGCGGGTCAAGCGGTTGGGCCACGGGGTCAGGGCGATCGAGGACAAGGACCTGGTCAAGCGTCTTGCGGACGAGGACATTGTGCTGGAAGTCTGCCCGGGTTCGAATGTTTCCCTGGGCGTCTACACCCACCTGCGCTTTCACCCGGTGAACCTTCTGCGCAAGGAGGGGGTGAAGATCACGCTCAATTCCGACGACCCGCCGTTCTTCGGCACTACGCTCGGCAAGGAATATTCTTCGGTTGCCAAGACATTCGGCTGGTCCTTCGAAGACCAGATGACGATCACCCGTACGGCCATCGAGGCCGCCTTCTGCGACGAGGCGACCCGGAACCGGTTGTTGGTTCGCCTGGACAGCGCCGTTGAGGACAGGGTGGGGGAGTGAGGGCACTTCCGCTTCGTGTCATTCCGGACAGGTGCAGCAAAAGCTGCGCAGAGCCGGAATGACGGGAAAGGTCTCCCTAGATATCTCCGCCCGTTTCATCCGTTTCCGAGCGCGGGTCGAGGCTGACGGTTTCAGGGGTCGTGATCTGGGCGGTTGAGACGGCGAGGACGAAGTCGGATTTCTCCGAAGCCGCGACAGGCGCCCTCTGGCGCATGCGCAGGAGCGCGAAGAGCATCATGGAAAGATGGGCGGCAGCCGTGACCTGGAAGAGGGCGCCCGGATAGGTGTAGGTCATCAGCCCCGATGCCAGCAGCGGCCCGACCATCGTTCCCGTGCCGAAGATCAGCAGAAGACCGCCGCTGATCCGGAGGAAGTCGCCCGGCTCCGCATGATCGCTCGCATGGGCGACGATCACCGGATACATGGAATAGATGACGCCGCCGAAACCTGTGATCAGCGCGATGGTTAAGGTCGGGCTCGTTCCGCCGAAAAAGGACAGGGTGGAGCCGAAAGTCATGGCAGTCACGGCGAGCCCCACGAGCACGAGGCGCCGGTCGAGGCGGTCGGAGAGCATGCCGACCGGGATCTGAATGAGTGCGCCGGCCAGTAGCGCAAGGCTCATCATGATGGCGATATCCGGCACTTCGAGACCGATGCGACGCCCGTAGACGGCGCCGAGCGTTCCGAAGGAACCGTTCGACACGCCGACCATGAAGACGGCGACGACAGCAATCGGCGAATTCTTCCAGAGTTTCTTCGGATCGAGCCTTGCCTGGGTCAGGGGCTGGGGCGAGGCCGCGGTCGAAAGGGCCGTCGGCAACAGGGACAGCGAATAGATGATCGAACCGAGTACGAAAAAGACATAACCGGTCGGGTCGCCGACGGTGAGCAGCAATTGCCCCGCCGTTGTCGCACCCAGATTGATCATGGTGTAAAGACCGAAAATGCGGCCCCGGGTTTGACTGGTCGAACGTTCGTTGAGCCAGCTTTCCACGATCATGGCAGCGCCGGAAAAACAGAAGCCGGTGACAGCTCTCAGGACGATCCAGACGGCCGCGTCCCTGAAGAGAAGATTGAGGAGGACGGTTATCGCGGCCAGCGAGGCGAGGGCGCCGAAGGTGCGCACATGGCCTACCCGCTTCACGATGACGGGGACGCCCAGGCAGCCGCTCATGTAGCCTAGCGCCCAGCCCGCGCCGAGCAGGCCGAGGGAGGCGTCGGAAAACCCTTGGGCAAGACCGGCCAGCGGCAGCAGGAGACCGTGCAGACCGCCTGCAAGCAGAAGCAGGCCGGATCCGGCGAGAAGAGCGGCAATCGAAACGACGGATGACATGTAAAATCCGGATGGATAGGGTGTCGGGACGGGATTTTTTTATTCCCGCAGTGGCCAATGCCGATCGAGTTTGACAAAACTATGGTGGATGTCTACGCGGACGTTCACCGGCTGTGACCGCAAGGGTCGCTCCAGCCAGTCTCTGATCTTTATCCGGACCTTTTCATGACCTCTTCAGAAACAACCCTGGCCCTGTTCACGCCGCAGGTTATCCGTGAAAGGGCACAGACGCTGCTTGCCCTGGCGGAGCAGGGCAAGCTGGCGCACGTCGAGGTCGATCCGGAAGGATTGGCCGATGTGCTGGTTAGCGTTCTCGAGACCACGATGGAAAACTATCCGGATCTTCAGATACCGCCCTATGGCGTGTGGCGCGATTTCGAGGCCGGTGGTATCGACCGCTGGGGGGCACTTGCGGGCGCGCGCGGTTTCGAGAGCGCGGAGGAGATGCTGGCCGCCACAGCCGATCTTGCCGTTCTCGGCACCATGCTGAAGACCATGCGCCCCGAAGGGTGGATTTTCGAAGACCCGATGACGGCAACCAGGGTTTCAGGCCGGCAGGCCTCGGCGCTGGCTGCGTTTCACATGTTCGCTTCCGGATCGTTTTCTTCCCAAATGTCGGATCCCTATCGGGTCGACGCCGAAACCCTGATCCGGCTTGAGCTCGAAGAGCTCGCCTCCGGTCTGCAGTGGGACCGGGAGGCGGATGCGGACCTGCTGGATGCCATGCAGCGCCAGCTGAAGCGCTTCGGCGAAGCGTTGGCCCTGCGGCCGGACCTCTTTGCGGACGGCGACGAGACCCGCCCGGGCCTGCTCGCAACGGGCCTTGCAAAGGATTGCGGGGGCGCGGTGGAAGCCGGGACCGTTCTCGACCGTCTCCTTGAGGCCCTCGCGCCTGTCTGGGAAGGCGGCGCGCAGGCAGGCGACATCCTGCTTGGCGACAGTTTCAGGCACAAGGGCCTGCCGGGAAGCGAACTGGAGCAGACGGTTCCGTTTCATCTGGCCGCGCAGGAGATGGTCTATGCGCTCGTCGAACCCTTTGCCTGGGCGGGGCTGGAGGTCAGCGGGCTGGAGGATCTGTCGGCGCCCGCCGACGACCGCCATGCCGCGCTGTTCCTGAGCAAGGGTGTCCTGAAACTGACCTCCGACGGCTCCGGCCTTTCTGCCGAGGCCGCACTGGAGCGGATGATCGAGGTGCGGGCAGCCGCGTCCGCGCTCACCGACCGGCTGGCAGGCCTGCTGCGCGCGGAATTGAATGTCCCTGCGGAACAACTGCCGCTCACCTGCATCCTGGAAGGCGGCACAAGCCGGACAGGGAGCGACTTCCTGAGCCGGGAGACCGGTGAGGCGGAAAAACTCGGGAAAATTCTCAACCCGGGGTCTGTTTTTTGGTTGCCGTTCGGGGCATAGGTCCCGAACATGGAAAATTATGAGACCGGTCCGAAACAGGCGGACCCATTTAAAAGAGAGGCAGTTATGTCCGGAGCCAATGTCATCAGCCATCCGCTGGTCCAGCACAAATTGAGCATCATGCGCGACAAGGCAACGTCCACGCAGGGGTTCCGTCGCCTGCTGCGCGAGATCTCCACGCTGCTGTGCTACGAAGTGACCCGCGACCTGCCGCTCGTCCGCCAGACCATCGAAACGCCGCTTGCCGAGATGCAGGCGCCGATGCTTGCCGGCAAGAAGCTGGTGTTCGCTTCCGTGCTCCGGGCCGGCAACGGCCTTCTGGAAGGCATGCTGGAACTGGTGCCCTCCGCGCGCGTCGCCCATGTCGGCCTCTACCGCGATCCGAAGACCCTTCAGCCGGTCGAATACTACTTCAAGGCGCCGGAAGACCTGAACGAGCGTCTGGTGATTGTCGTCGATCCGATGCTGGCAACGGCCAATTCGGCGATTGCCGCCGTCCAGAAGCTGAAGGAACGCGGTGCCAACAACATCCGTTTCCTCTGCCTGCTGGCGGCCCCCGAAGGCGTTGCCAAGTTCAACGAGATGCATCCCGACGTGCCGATCTTCACGGCGGCCATCGACGAAAAGCTCAACGAAAAGGGTTATATCGTTCCCGGTCTCGGCGATGCAGGCGACCGGATGTACGGTACGAAATAAGCCGGCAGGAAAATCCGGAACGAAAGCGCGGCTTTGTCCGCGCTTTTTTCTTGCGGAAGCGGGCAGAGCCTTTAACCTCGGTCCAAACGGGATGACTGCATGATCTTCGTATTCGGCTCAATCAATCTGGACATGGTCGTCGCCCTGCCTCGCCTGCCAAAGGCGGGGGAGACCGTCAGCGGGCCGGATCACCAGACATTTCCGGGCGGCAAGGGCGCCAATCAGGCGCTTGCCGCGCGGCGGGCCGGTGCAGAAGTGTCCTTGACCGGCGCGGTTGGCCGGGATGCCTTCGCGGAACTGGCGCTGGCCAACCTGCGCGCCGCGGGCGTTGATCTGCAAGGTGTGAGGGTCCTGGATGGGGCGACCGGTCTCGCCCTGATCGGCATCGATCCGAAAGGGGAAAACCAGATCATCGTCGCAAGCGGCGCCAATATCCGCGTCGAAGCGGACTGGCTTGAGGGGCGTGTGACGTCCGGCAGCACCCTTATGCTGCAGGGCGAAGCTCCGCTTCGGGAAATCCGCAAGGCGATGGGGATTGCCGGGCAGACAGGCGCTTCGGTTTTCTGGAACCCGGCGCCCGTGCCGCAGGATGACCTCATGGATTGTCTGGATCGGACGAATACGCTGGTCGTCAACGAGGGGGAAGCGGCCTATATTGCCGGAAAATTAGGCATGCCGGGCGAACCGGACAATTTCGCGCGAGACGGAGCTGCTTCCGGCCGGGCCGTGATCGTCACGTTGGGAAGCCGCGGTATTGTTGCCGCGAAGGGCGAAGGTCTGTTCCGCTTTGCCGCCCCGCAAGTCACGGCGGTTGATACCACCGGGGCGGGCGATGCGTTTTGCGGCGCCCTGGCGGCCGCCCTTGATCTCGGTCGGCCCTTTGATCGCGCGCTGAAGGAAGGGATGGCAGCCGGGGCGCTGGCCTGCACCGTGACCGGAGCTCAATCCAGCGCGCCGGACAAGGCGGAAATTGCCAGACTGGCAGATCAAATCGTCTGAATCGGCTTTACCCGCCGCTAAGGAAACCGTGATAGGCGATAGGGATCACCGTTTCCCGAAGGTCCGGCATGCTACGGTTCGTTGTTATCTTTCTGGTTTTCGCAGCGGTTGCGCCCCTGGTCCCCATCCTGGTCCAGTCCAGGCTGGAAACGGCTAACAGTGCGCAGGTGGAAGCGAGCAACTCCGACAGCGAGAGCGGACGGCGCACACACCGGATACCCCGGGACCGGCAGGGGCACTTCGTGGCCGGAACCTTTCTGAACGGCCGCGCGATCGACATGTTGGTCGACACGGGAGCGACGGTGGTCGCACTGCCCGAAGCGGTTGCCGAGGACATCGGCATCTTCCTGAAGAACTCCGACTACAAGTATTCGGTCAGTACGGCCAACGGCACGGTCTATGCCGCCCGCGCGGTGATCGACAGTCTGCGGATCGGAGACATCCGGCTGCGGGATCTGGAGGCCCTCGTGCTGAAAGACCAGAGCCTTGCAACGCCTTTGCTCGGAATGTCCGCCCTCAACCGTCTGGAACGGTTTGACATCTCCGACGGCACCCTTGTACTGGTTCAGTAATTAATCGCCTGTCCTTCCGAAAGGCATTGCCCGGACCTGCGTCCCCGCAGGCCCGCCTCTTCGAGTACGAGGTTTGAATGTTTCCGAAACCGTTGCCGAGCCTGACTCCCAATACATTAGAGTATGAAACCCTGCCCATGGTGAAACCGACGGGCTTCCGGGAATACGACGCCCGCTGGCTGTTCGAGAAGGAAATCAACCTGATGGGAATGCAGGCGCTCGGCATGGGCATCGGCACGCTCATCCACGAGCGAGGTGTGCGTCCGGATATTGTCGTCGGGCACGATTTTCGCAGCTATTCCGCCACCATCAAGATGGCAGTCGTCAACGGCTTGCTGGCCACCGGCATCAATGTTCACGACATTGGCCTGGCGCTCTCGCCTATGGCCTATTTTGCCCAGTTCGCGCTCGACGTTCCGGCGGTCGCCATGATCACGGCCTCTCACAACGACAATGGCTGGACCGGGGTTAAGATGGGCATAGACCGGCCGCTGACATTCGGTCCGGACGAGATGGGCCGATTGAAGGACATCGTCCTGGATGCGGCTTTCGATCTGAAGGGTGGTGGCAGCTACCGCTTCGTCGACGGGTTCCCGGAGATCTATTTCAAGGACCTGACGAACCGGCCGAAGCTGAAACGCCCGGTCAAGGTGGTCGCGGCCTGCGGCAACGGCACGGCGGGAGCCTTCGCGCCCAAGATCCTGGAAGCCCTCGGCGCCGAAGTCATTCCGCTCGACACGGAGCTCGATCACACCTTCCCGCGCTACAATCCGAACCCCGAAGACATGAAGATGCTGCATGCGCTCCGGGACAAGGTTCTGGAAGTGGGCGCGGACGTCGGCCTCGGCTTTGACGGCGACGGTGACCGCTGCGGCGTGGTCGACAACGAGGGCGAGGAGATCTTCGCCGACAAGGTCGGCGTCATGCTGGCGCGGGACATTTCCGCCCTTCATCCGGGCAGCCAGTTCGTGGTCGACGTGAAATCGACAGGCCTTTTCAACACCGATCCTGTGCTCAAGGCGAACGGCGCGAAAACCGATTATTTCAAGACCGGCCATTCCTACATCAAGCGCCGGGTTACCGATCTCAACGCCATCGTCGGCTTCGAGAAGTCCGGCCACTATTTCTTCAACAAGCCCATCGGGCGTGGCTATGACGACGGTCTCGTGTCCGCCATCGCGATCCTCGACATGCTCGACCGCAATCCGGACAAGACCATGGCGGATCTACGCCGCGATCTGCCGAAGACCTGGGGCTCGCCGACCATGTCGCCGAAATGCGCCGACGAGATCAAATATGATGTGGTCGACCGTGTCGTGGCCCGCTTTCAGGACATGAAGGCGAAGGGTGAAACGGTCGCCGGCCAGGCCATCACCGACCTGATCACGGTCAACGGCGTGCGGATCGTCAGCGAAGACGGTACCTGGGGGCTGGTGCGTGCCTCCTCCAACAAGCCGGAGCTGGTCGTGGTGGTGGAAAGCCCGGTCTCCGAGGAGCGGCTGCACGCAATGTTCAAGGCGGTCGATGGCGTTCTGCGCGAGAACCCGGAAGTCGGCGAGTACAATCAGACCCTTTGAGGCTGGTTACTCCTTTTTTACGGAGACAGGAATGATCAGGGAATTTGGCGTTCTTCCCGACGGCACTCAGGTTCAGGAAGTCACCCTTAAAAAGGGGGCGTTGGAAGCTGCTGTCCTGACTTATGGAGCGATCATCAGAGATCTGAAGGTGGACGGCCAAACCGTGGTCCTGGGGTTCGAGAACCTCAAGGACTACCTGGACCACCCCGTCTATTTCGGAGCGGTTGCCGGGCGCTGTGCAAACCGCATCGCGGGTGGACTAATGACCATAAACGGCACCGCCTACCAACTCGACAGGAACGAAGCCGGAGAAACTCATCTGCATGGCGGTTCCGCCGGGTATTCCAACCGGATCTGGACCATCGAGCAGCATGACAAGGCCAGCGTGCTTCTGAAGCTCGTCTCGGAAGACGGCGACATGGGCTATCCGGGCCGCGTGGAGGCGCTGGTTCGTTATACGCTGACCGGGGCGGGGGCGCTGAGGATCAAGATGACGGCGACCACGGACAAGGTGACGCCCGTCAACCTGACGCAGCACAGCTACTTCAATCTCGACGGCAGCCGCGACGTCCTGGACCACACGGTGGAGATTGCTGCGGAAAGCTATCTGCCGGTGGACGATCGCCTGATCCCGGTCGGCGAAATCCGTCAGGTCGCCTGGACGCCCTACGATTTCCAGAACGGCCGCAAGCTGCGCAGGAAGGCGGGAGAGGAGGGCGTGGTGTTCGACCATAATTTCTGTCTTTCGGCTGAACCGCGCGACGTGGTCGAATTCGCCGCAGCGGTGGAAGACGGGGCCGGAGAAAGACGGATGGAAGTCTGGACGACGGAGCCGGGCCTGCAGCTTTACGATGCCGCCGGACTGGATATTTCCGTACCGGGACTGGATGGCAGGATCTACGGGCCACATGCCGGCCTGTGCCTGGAAGCGCAGCGCTGGCCGGACGGCGTCAATCGCAACGATTTCCCCCCGGTTCTCTTGCAGCCCGGAGAAACATATAGTCATGTGACGGAATACCGTTTTTCGTAAAATGGTCTACAGTGGCTGAAAATGATCGTTGGTATGAAACGGTAACGGGACCAGGGGAGAACTCTTGAAGACGGTTTTTTCAGAAACCCAGCTCGCGCACGCACCGGCGCAGGAAATTTCGGATGGGGAACTGAAACCGGCGGTCGAGATCCCGAGCCGGGCCGAAATTGTGCTCAGGACCGTAAGAGACCGCAAAGTCGGTGAAATCGTTCCGCCAGAGGAATTTACGATCCGCCCGATCCACAGGGTGCATTCGTCCGACTACGTGAGTTTCCTTGAAACCTTCTGGGAAAGGTGGACTTCCGCGGGCAGGTCGAAGGAGGCCTTTCCGTTCGTCTGGCCTATCCGCAGCCTCCGGCAGGATACGCATATCGAACATATCGATGGCCTGTTGGGACGCTATTCCATGGATGCGGGCACGCCGCTCGGGCAGCATACGTTTCAGGCCGCGCGGGCATCCGCCGACACCGCGCTGACCGCGGCCAAGCTGCTTCTGGAGGGCGAGCAGTCCAGTTTCGCCCTGTGCAGGCCGCCGGGGCATCATGCCGGTTTCGACTTTTTCGGCGGCTATTGCTTCTTCAACAATGCGGCCGTCGCCGCGCAATACCTGCGTGACTACGGGCTGAACCGGGTTGCTATCCTGGATGTGGATTATCACCACGGCAACGGAACCCAGGCGCTGTTCTACGACCGACCGGACATCCTGTTCCTGTCCATTCATGCCGATCCGAAATCCGAATATCCCTATTTCCTGGGATACGCGGACGAAACGGGCGAGCTGGCGGGAACCGGCTTTACGCGGAACTGGCCCCTGCCGCTCGGAACCGACTGGGAGGGCTACACGCCGGCGCTGGAAGAAGCCTGCCGCTGGCTGCTTGTCTACAAGCCCGACGCCCTCGTCGTCTCGCTCGGCATGGACTGCTATGAAAACGATCCGATCTCGGGCTTCAAGTTCAAGAGCGAGGACTTCCTGCGCCTTGGCCAGCGCCTTGCCAGGGTCGGCGTGCCGACCCTGTTCGTCATGGAAGGCGGGTATGCGGTCGATGCGCTTGGGACGAATTGCGTCAACGTCCTGGAAGGTTTCGAAGGGTAGGCCTGCGTCTGTTCAGGCCGCCAGCAAGCCGAGGTCCACAAGATCCTTGCGCAAGGATCTTGCATCGTTGAAATGATGGGCCGTCATCCCGGTACCGCGTGCGGCCTGGATGTTCTGTTCCGAGTCGTCGATGAAGAAACAGGTTCCGGCCTCCAGGCCATTGCGTTGAAACAGGACGTCGTAGATGCGCCGGTCGGGTTTCGCCAGTCTCTCCTCTCCGGAAACAACGATGTCGAGGAAGCTGGTCTTCAGGAATGGAAATCGATCCTGGGCCTCGGCAAACTTCTCCGTCGAGAAATTCGTGACGGCATAAAGCGGAATGCCGTTGTCCTTCAGTTCCGCCAGAATGGCCGGCGTTCCGGTGATCTCTCCCGGGACCATGTCGTGCCAGTTATCCGAATAGGCCGCGATCAGGTTGGCCTTGTCCGGATGGCGGCCGGACAATTCCGCGACGGCTTCCGCCCAGGGGCGCCCGAGATCCTGCTCGAGATTCCATTCCGCCGTACAGACCGTTTCAAGAAAATGCCTGCGTTCGGCGTCATCGGGGATGAGGCGGCGGTAAAGATATTCAGGATTCCATTCTATTAGGACATTGCCTATATCGAAGACGACGGTCGTGATAGGATCGTTCATTGGATTGTCCAGCTGTTCCGGCGGATGTAATTAGAAAATGTGTTTGTGGGCGAGATAAGATTTTGCAAGTTTCATCAGAAGGTTATGTCGGATTTGTGGCGAAGGCCGGCAGCTTGGTCAGATTGACGTTACTTACCTTTTTTCTAGCCGTTGTGCCGCTGGCCGCCGGTGCGCAGGACAGCGGCGACATGCCCGACCGGCTGCGTCTCGGCGTGATCGTGGCCGCCGACGATGAGACGCGTGAGCGGGTTGAGCCGTTCCGGCTGGCGCTTGAAGAAATCGCGGACCTGCCGGTGGATCTGTTCCTGATGGACACGATGGCCGATGCGGTCGAAGCAATCGCAGGCGGGCGGATCGATTACGTCCGGCTGTCTCCATCCGCATACGCGGCGGCCTACCGGCTTTGTGACTGCGTCGAACCGCTCGTCACCGCGGGACCGGATGATTTTCCTGCGAGATTTCATGCTGTCCTTGTGGCCAGGCGTGGCGAAGACGGCAGTGTTGCCCTGGAAGACCTGAAAGGCACGCGGGTTGCTGTCGGGGGCACGCAGTCCGTGGCAGGCTACCGGGTGCCGCTCGCCAACCTGGCTGCCGACGGTGTCAATGCACGCAGCTATTTCAGTACATTGGTGGAAGTGCAGGACCCGCTGGACGGGCTGCGCGCCGTTCTCGACGGCAGGGTTCAGGCTGCTCTCGGCTGGTCGACGCTCGCCGGCGAAGCCAAGAACGGCTACACCGCCGGAACGCTGAACGAATACTACGTCTCCGGAGCGCCGGGCTTCAAGAACCTGGAAATCGTCTGGCGATCGCCGCCCATTCCCTATTCCGCGCATACCTTGCGCAAGGATCTCCCCGATGCGCTGAAGCGGCGGGTGCGGGCGGGCCTCATGGACATGCGCCGGGAGGCCCCGGATGCCTATCTTGCCATCGAGCCGGATCTGCCCGGCGGGTTCGAGCCTGTCGTCCATGCGGATTACCGGCCGGTGCTGATCACCTATGACACCGCTTATTCGGCGCTTCTCGATCCCGCCGCGCAGTAGCAATTGCGGCGTCAGGAGAGTTTCCGAAGCAGTGCCTGTGTATGGCGCCGGATCATTTCCTCTTCATCGGTCGGAACGCGCAGGATCCTGACCCGCGAGGTGTCCGCCGACAGGTCTTCCGCGCCCGCCCGGTTTTCCTGCGGGTCGAGTTCAAGTCCGAGCCAGTCCTGGTCCGCGCAGACCCTGTCGCGTACGAGAACAGAGTTTTCGCCGATACCGCCTGTGAAAACCACCGCGTCCAGCCCGCCGAGGATGGCGGCCATGGCACCGATCTCGCGGTGGATGCGGAAGACGAAATAGTCTATGGCCTCGGCCGCGCGCGGATCGGTGCTTTGCGTCAGGGTGCGCATGTCCTGGCTGATGCCGGACAGGCCCTTCAATCCCGACTGCTTGTAGAGAAGGTCCGTGACGTCCTCCACCGACATGCCCTTCGCACTGAGAAGATAGAGCAGGACGCCGGGGTCCAGCTGTCCGCAGCGCGTTCCCATCGGCAGGCCGTCCAGGGCGGTAAAGCCCATGGTCGAGCCGACGCTCTTTCCTTCCCGGATCGCGCACATGGACGCGCCGTTGCCCAGATGGGCCACGATGAGCCTGCCCGAATGGAGACCGGGATAAGCTGTCTCCAGATAACTGCAGATATATTCGTAGGAAAGGCCGTGGAAGCCGTAGCGGCGCACGCCCTCGTCATAAAACTGGCGGGGCAGGGCGAAGGTGTCGTTGACCCAGGGATGCGATCGGTGAAAGGCCGTGTCGAAACAGGCAACCTGCAAGGCTTCCGGAAAAGCGGTGCGAGCCGCCTCGATACCCGCCAGATTGTGCGGCTGGTGCAGGGGAGCAAGCGGTTCGAGCGCCTTCAGGTCGGCGAATATCTCTTCGGTAATTTGCACGGGCGCGCTGTAGGCGATGCCGCCGTGAACCACCCGGTGCCCGACCGCATCGACTTTTCCGCCACCCAGTACCTGGTCCAGAACCGGTAGCAGCGCAGCCAGAGCGGTGCCATGGGATGCGCCTTCGTTGCTTGTCAGCGGCCGGTCCGCCTTCAGGTCCGGATTGTTGGAGCGCAATGTGATGTGCGGCTTCGCACCCAGCCCGGAAATCTGACCGTCGAGTCGGACTTCGGCGCCGCTGTAAAGCGTGAATTTGATCGAGGAAGATCCGGAGTTCAGCACAAGGACGAGAGCAGGCATGCTCATTCCCCGTTCCGGTCGAGGATACCGGCCGGGGCGCCGGTCTTTTGCCAGTGGGTATAAAGCAGGGCGAGGGCACAGGAGGCCAGGCGTGCCCGGCTGTCGTCCGCCCGGCTGGTCAGCATGACGGGAACCTTGGCGCCGATCACGAGGCCTGCGGCCTCGGCGTGGGCGATGAAGGTCAGTTCCTTGGCGAGCATGTTGCCGGATTCGAGATTGGGAACGATCAGCACTTCCGCATGGCCTGCGACCAGGGACGTGATGCCCTTGGTACGGGCTGCCTGAATGTCGATGGCGTTGTCCATGGCAAGCGGACCGTCAACGATAGCGCCCTTGATCTGGCCTCTTTCGGCCATCTTCGACAGGACCGCCGCATCGAGGCTCGACGGGATCGCGGGGTTGACGGTTTCGATTGCCGAAAGAATTCCGACCCTGGGCGTTTCCAGGCCGAGCGACAGCGCCGCGTCGATGGCATTCTGGGTGATGTCCACCTTGGTGTTGAGGTCGGGCGAAATGTTGATGGCGGCGTCGGAAATCAGCACCGGTGTCTTGCGCCCCGGAATGTCCATGACGAACACGTGGCTGATCCGGCGCCGGGTCCTGAGGCCGCCATCGCGCTTGACCACGTGATGAAGGAGATGATCCGTGTGAAGATGACCCTTCATGATCGCCTGAACCCGCCCTTCATGCACCAAAGCGACCGCTCGTCCCGCGGCGTCGCTCTCGTCTTCAATGTCGATCAGTTCGAAGGCGCCGAGATCTTCGCCGAGTTCGCTTGCTGCTGCTTCTATGCGGTCCCGCGCGCCAACCAGTATGGGAATGATCAGGCCTTCCCGTGCCGCCATCAGGGCACCGTCGAGAGAACTGGGGTCGTCGGGGGCGACAACCGCAGTGGGAAGCGGAGGCAGGGTCTTGGCCAGCTCGATCATCCGGTTGAAGTGCCGGTGCCGCTGCACCAGGACGGCAGGCAGGTTGCTGGCGTCGAATTCGATCGTCTCGGTGGGGGCGGCGACTTCAGCAACCCCTTCGACAAGGAGGACGCCATCGCCCCGGGTCACCGACATGTCGAAGACAACGATATTCTCCGGCTTCTTTTCCCGGGCGGTCACCTTGACGTGGAGTTTGTCGCCGACCGCGGCCCCGGTGATGAAGCGGAAGGTCTGGGACTTGTAGGTGGTGCCGGGTCCGGGAAGAATGTTGCCGAGCACTGCCGATGCCAGGCCGCCGACCCACATGGCGGGAGCGACCGGCTTGTCGATCAGGCCGTCCCCTGTCCAGTCCGTGTCGGGCAGGTGGATGGGATTGTGATTGCCGGAAGCATGGGCAAAGACAAGAAGATCGTTGGACGAGCACTCGCGCACGATTTCCGCCGTATCGCCGATTTTTATCTGCTCATAGGTCCTGTTGGTCGCCATCGATTCCTCAATCCCGTGCTGAATTTTGCTTGCTGCAACGCAGCATAGCACGAGCAGGGTATCGCGAAATCACGACGCAAAAAATACGAAAGAGTGTGTAGGCCGGGGCGGGACGGTCAGCAGTCGTCGCAGGTGACCGTATCCGTCAGACGCGGGCGCAGGTAATAAGTGTCACTCAGGTCGATCGATGAAGCCCGGTCGAAATACTCGGTGAAGATGCCGGCGAACGTGGGAACGTAAGTCAGGCTTGCCTGGCCGACGACGATCGAGGAATTGGGAATCGCGACGGTGTCCGGCAGGGTTACCGGCGGCTTGGAGCCTTTCGCCCAGGGCTTGCCGTGCTTGCTGTCATAACTCCAGTCGACGGTGGGTTTGCCGTCTTCATCGAAGGTGACGCTGGCCAGAAGGACTTTCAGATTGTCGTCCGGGTAGGGCGCAAGAATTTTGCCTCCGAGATCGAAAATCGCGTCCATGTCGTTCGTGTCGATGGTCTGAGCCTGGGCGATCAGATCGGTGATCGAGTTCGAGATGCGGCTGATCTTCCGGTCCTGGTTCAGGGCTCCGGTGACTTCTTCCATGCCGATCAGCAGGACAAGCATGAACGGCAGGATCATGGCAAACTCGGTTGCCGAAACGGCGCGCCTGTCAGTCCAGAGCGAACGCAGCAGGCCTCGCCCGCGTTTTGCAGCCGCGGTCCGGCTTTGAAGCTTATTCCCAGGGTTCATTTCGAAACACCATCGTTGACGTGAGGTGGCGCTCTTTGCCGCGATCGCCCTTGTCGAGATTCAGGACGGCAGTGATCATCGGCCACTTGTAGATGACGTTCACGACGACAATGTCACCGGCGCCGCCGGTCGCAAACTTCAGGTCTTCGCGGATTTTGCCGTCCTTGTCGTAAAGGTCCTTGGTCGAGCCCGCCTCGGCGAAGGTTCCGACCGACTGGACCTCCACGGTAATCCGGTCCTTGTTGCACAGGAAGTCCGGCATGAAGTTGCAGATCTGCGTTCGGAAGTCGTCCGACGTGAGCGTGCCGTCCTTGGCCTGCCCGGTTCGGATCAGGCGGGAGGCACTGATGACCGCGTTATCGACCATGCGGTTCGCGAAATGGGCGAGGCCAACTTCGATGATGCCGAAGGCCAGTATAAAGAAGGGGATCGCAATCATCGAAAACTCGATGGCCGTGACCCCGCTTCTATCCTTCAGCAGGGAGCGCAGTCTTTTGCTCCCGGGTTTCCGGAATTGCCAACTTCTTAAGCGCATACGTACTCGCTCCGCAACATGTCCGGATCAATCACTTTCCGCTTGCGGCTTCGATTGCCAGGGAGTTGCGGGCCGTTGCCTGCTCCGCCGCTTCCTTGAATTTGCCGGTCTCATCACCCAGCCGGAGTGTCGGCTCGCAAGTCGGATTGCAGGACAAGGTCGCCCGGGCGGATTTGCGGTAGACCGAAACCACGTCGTCCTCGGAGCCGCGAACGGTGATCACTTCATCCACGATCGGTTTGTTGTTTTCGTCCAGAATGACAAGATTGGTGGTGCCGTAGCTCTTGCCGGTGACGACAACGGTATTCGCATCGAACATGGCAACGTCCGCAATGAAGGGATTGCCGACGATCACTGCGGCCGCACCATCTTCAATACGAAAAACCTTGGCACGATCGACCGTGACCATGACGGGGCCGTCCTGGGCCATGGCGGTGCATGCTTGAAGTGCGAACACAAGCACGCCCGTACATTTCATTAGGTTCCTAAACATGCCTATGGGTACTCCATATGAATCCAGTCCTGCGATAACATGACTCAAACGTGGTGAACGATCTGCTAACGCGATGCCGCAAGAAGGGTAAATGCCGGTTGCTTGTGACTTTAGGTCGTTCAAAAGGACATCCCGGTATTCGATGACGGGCGAGAAGTTGATGCCAAAAAAAGCCGCTTTCCCTTTGTTCGAATGAAAAAAGTATATTTTCGACATGATCTGAACATTAACAAAACATAATTGGAGTCGGTGGTAAAATTTCCGATGTAATATAAAAATATTTGATTTTCGGTCTATAGTTTTTCTTGGCAATTTCTATTTATTATTAAGGTTCTGATATTGTATTAATTCATTTTTATCTATACCGATCATTAACTATAGTGATATTTACCAGCAATTCTTAGATGTTTGATGGTAAATTTAACTGCTTGGAAAGCTCTCTGGCCTAGGTTCAGCTCATGTCCGATCGGACCGACAAAAGATCCGGCGGACCTGAAGCTGTCAATTCAGTGGTACTTGGAGCAAACACATGAAATCTCTTATCACCCGTTTTGTAAAAGACGAATCCGGCGCAACTGCTATCGAATACGGCCTGATTGCTGCCCTGCTTTCCATCGTTATCATGGGCGCACTGAAGCTGACCGGTACGGCGCTGACCGGTGTGTTCAACTCGATCGAGAGCACCCTGAGCGCTGCCGGCTAATAGCTGCGCACGTAACTTGTTTCAGGGGTAACCCTGGTGAAAACGGGCAGCTTGCTGCCCGTTTTTTTATATGTCCGGTCGGCTCGCACGGGTTCAGGGTGTTTCGCAGAAACGTTAACCCTTGCCGGATACTATCGGGCCATCGATGGACGAAAATTGGTAATTCGATGACAGAGGCTGCGATTCTGGTGATCTTTCCCATGCTTGTCGCATTCGGCGGCGCATCGGATCTGCTCACGATGACGATCCAGAACAGGGTTTCGCTGCTGCTGATCGCCGGTTTTGCCCTCGTGGCCCTCGGTGTCGGCCTGCCCCTTTCCGGTTGGGGCGTTCATGCGTTGGGACTGCTTGTCGTCTTTCCGGTGTGTTTTGCCTTTTTCGCCGCCGGCTGGATGGGCGGCGGAGACGTCAAATTCATCAGTGCCATCGCGCTTTGGATCGGTTTCACACCGGAACTGCTCGAGTTTGTGTTTCTGGTCTCCGTATACGGGCTGGTTCTGACACTCGCACTGGTTTCCGTCAGGCAGTTCGTCGTCTTGCCGAACATGCTGGCGCGGCAGGACTGGCTTGCCAGGCTTCACGACAGGAAGAGCGGCATTCCCTATGGCATCGCCATAGCGATCGCCGGATTGCAGATTTTCGCATCGACGGACTTTTTCAAAGTTATCGGCTAGCTGTGGTGCCTCGTTGGCCGGGGTCAACGATTTCCCTTCAGGTTCGCAAAAAAAACGGCTTGGACCGGAAGTCGGGTTCGGCCGGCGTGTCGTCTGCGCACCGGTTCCCGTGCCTTTCGACGGGGGAGCAGCGGATGTCCCGTGCCGCCATCCGGAGACCGCGAATCGAGCTGAGCCGGACTCTGCGGCATTTCCCGAATTGCCGTTAGGAAATTGCAGAAATCGGTTCCGTTCTTTCTGCCGGGAGCACTAACGTTAGATTGCTTTTTTCTGACTTATCAACTCATGGCAATTGTTGATCTGAAAGAATATTCACCTGGATTCCCGTGAGGAATGGCTATTTTTCGCAAATTGTAACGAAATTAAGAGAGCTTTCAGTAAAGTTAACCGAAATTAACGAAAAACATCTACCGCTGATTAACCATGTTTTGACCAATTGCCCCTCATTCTACGTGAAAGTAGCGCTCCTGCGCTTTGGATTATTGGGTTTTGGTCATGAAATTCGCACGAATGATTGTATTGGCGGTCGCAGTGGCAGCAGGCTTGCTGGCGTTCCGTATGGTTATGGTGTCCAGTGGCTCCAAACCGGTGCAGAAGGCTGAACAAGCGCCTGCCGTCAAGCAGAGCAAGGCTCAGATCCTGGTTGCGGGATCGGATATTCCCCTGGGAGGAAAGCTCTCCAAGAGCAATCTGAGCTGGATGCCCTGGCCGGAAGACGCAGTTCCCGTCGGTGTCCTGACCCGGAAGGCGTCACCGGACGCACCTGCCGACCTTGCCGGCCGAATCACGCGGGCTCCCATTTTTGCGGGCGAGCCGATCCGTCCGGAACGGCTGATCAACACAGACAAGGGCTTCATGGCCGCGATCCTGCCGAAGGGGATGCGGGCGATTGCCGTGAGCGTCGAGGCCGAAACCTCCGCAGGCGGCTTCATTTTGCCGGGCGACAAGGTCGACCTCATCCTGACCCGCAAGTCCAAGTCCGGAGCTCACAGCGAGGCCATTCTGGAAAACGTTCGGGTTCTTGCAATCGACAGCACGACCGCGGGTGAACAGGAAAAGAAGAACCTTTCACCGAAGCGGACTGCAACGCTCGAACTGACACTGGAACAATCGGAAATCGTCGCGCAGTCGCAACAGATCGGCACGATTTCCCTCGCCCTGCGCAGCGCCCAGGATTCCGCGGATGATGCGGAAGAGGAAAAGGGGCGGCGGCGTGGCGTGAGTTACGTGAAATACGGCGTTAGCAGCATGACAGGTACGAGATGACACTGTTGAAAGACAAGATATCCAGCGCGAGGGGCGCCATGAACAGCCATCTTCGAATGTTTATAGCCGCTGCCGCAATTGCCGGCGCAGCACTGGCCGGGACGATGACACCGTCTCTGGCAGGGGGAAACTTTCCAAGCCAGGTGCATGTCGCGGCCGGAGAACGGGCGTCCGACCGGATCCTCAATGTGGGTATCGGACGATCGGTGGTCATCAATCTGGCCGAAGACGCTGCGGACGTTCTCGTTTCCAATCCTGAAATCGCCGATGCCGTCCTCAGAACGCCGCGCCGGATCTTCGTCCTCGGCAATACGCCCGGACAATCGCGGCTGGTTCTCTTCAGCCGGAGCGGGCGCGAGCTTGCGAGCTTCGACCTCAGGGTCGAAAAGGATACCTCCGACCTGACACGGATCATCCACAAGCTCATCCCCGGCACGAATATTTCGGCGGAATCGGTCAACGGCAACGTCATCCTCAGCGGGACCGCCAAAAGCACCATCGAAGCGCAACAGGCCGCTGATATCGCCGCCAAGTTTCAAGGCTCGGGCGATGCCAAGGAAGTGATCAACCTGATCACGGTCGAAGGCAAGGATCAGGTGCAACTGAAAGTGACGGTCGCGGAAGTCGAGCGCTCGATCATCAAGCAGCTTGGTGTCCGTTTCAGCGGCTCTGTCGGAACGGGGAACTTTACCCCTAACTTCTCGAACCAGCCGGGCTTCGGGGTGAACCCCTCGGTCGTCAACCAGGCGGTGGTCGGTCTGCAGTTCGTGTCGGGGGCTGCCAATATCCAGGCCGAAATCGATGCCCTGCAGAAAGACGGTGTCGTTCGTACCCTCGCCGAACCGACCTTGACGGCGATTTCGGGTGAAAACGCAAGTTTCCTGGCAGGTGGTGAATTCCCCATTCCCGTGTCTCAGGGCGATGGTGAAGTCAGCGTCGAGTTCAAGAAATTCGGTGTCGGACTCGATTTCACGCCGGTGGTTCTGTCCGGTGGCCGGATCAGCCTGCGGGTGAAGACGGAAGTGAGTGAACTCAGCAACGAGGGCGCGGTCACCTACGCCAATATCGCGATTTCCGCACTCAAGGTGCGGCGGGCGGAATCGACCGTGGAACTGCCATCCGGCGGAACGCTGGTCATGGCTGGCCTCCTGAGGGAATCCTACCAGCAGGCAGTAGACGGTGTTCCCGGCCTGATGCAGATCCCGGTACTGGGGGCCCTGTTCAAGAGCCGTGACTTCCTGCGCAAGCAAACCGAACTGGCCGTGTTCGTGACCCCTTATGTGGTCCGTCCGGTCGCAGCATCGAAACTGGTGCGGCCCGACAAGAATCTGCTGCCGCCGAGCGATGCCGAGACCATTTTCCTGAACCGGCTGAACAAGATCTTCAATCCTGGCAGCGATGTGGCCGAAGGCACGTACCATGGCCAGGTCGGATATATCTACAAGTGAGGACGGACGGATGAGAACGAACAACATGGTCCGGACCGCATCGGCATCCAGATCCGCCCTTGTGCTCTTGGGATGCCTGGTCATGGCGGGCTGCCAAAGCCAGACGCAAAGCCAAAGTCAACTGCTGGCGTCGAACGACTACAGGTACCGGCATCCGATCGTGGTGACCGAAGAACCGGAAACCCTGGATCTTCCGATCGGCCGTGACACCCGCCGTCTCTTCGGTCCCATCGAAGACACGATTGCAGCTTTCGGCGGCGAGGCCCGGCAGCGGGGCAACGGATCGGTGGAAATCCTGGTTCCGTCGGGTGGGGCCAATGAATCCGCGGTCCATGCCGTCACCGGAGATATTCGAAAGGCCTTGCAGCGCGGAGGCGTCAGCCGGTCGCGGATCTCTACGCGCACCTATGCGGTCAACAACCCGTCGGCCGACGCGCCGATCCGCCTGTCCTATGCACGCATGCAGGCGACCGCGGGAGATTGCGGCTCCTGGCCAAAAAGCATCGGCGGCCAGGTCAACCAGAATACGGACTACGAGAACTTCGGCTGCGCAACCCAGGCCAATCTGGCGGCGATGGTCGACAATCCGTCCGATCTGCTGACGCCGCGGGCCTCCACGCCGGTAGATCAGGCCCGAAGGGCCGTGGTCATCGACAACTATAGAAAAGGTCAAGCGACGACTTCGGAATATACGGAAGGTGTCGGTGCCAAGGTCTCTGAATAGGTGAAAGAATGAGCGCTAATCCTGAATTTAAAGACATGGCCGACTTTTTGGATCCGATGTCCGCGCCGGCGGACACTCGGCTCGCGGGCAACGAAGAAGCGATAAATGTCGGATCCATTCCGCGGATCACGGTACATGCCTTCTGCCTGAAGGACGAGACCATGCGCACGGCGGAAGCGGCGGTCGAGGACCGGCGCATGGCCAAGGCGCATCTCAAGCTTGAAACGGGCGGGATTCCGGCCGCGATCAAGACCTTCGAGCAGGCTCCGACGCCGAACCTCATCATTGTCGAGACGTCGAGCTCGCGCGAGGACCTGATTTCCAGCCTCGATCATCTGGCCGAATATTGCGATGCGGGCACGAAGGTCATTGTTATCGGCGACGTCAACGACGTTACGCTTTACCGGGACCTGATTTCCCGGGGCGTCAGCGAATATCTGATTGCACCGGTCAACGTGTTCCAGCTGATCGGATCGATCGGGAACCTCTACAACGACCCGGAAGCCGAGCCGCTCGGACGCACCATTGCCTTCTTTGGCGTCAAGGGCGGTTGCGGAGCCTCGACGATCGCGCATAACGGGGCCTGGGCGCTTTCCAGGAGTTTCCAGAGCGAGGTTGTCGTCACGGACCTGGATCTGCCGTTCGGCACTGCCGGGCTCGACTTCAATCAGGATCCTCTGCAGGGCGTCTTCGAGGCGGTCTCCTCCCCGGAACGTCTTGATGAGACCTATCTCGACCGCATTCTGGCGAAATGCAGCGAGCATCTGAGCCTTCTGGCGGCTCCAGCCACCCTGGAGCGGACCTACGACCATAACGAAAAGGCTTTCGAACCCCTGGTGGAGACGATGCGCGCCAGCGTGCCGAATGTCGTTCTGGACGTGCCGCATGCCTGGAATGCCTGGGTGCGGAACACATTGCTGACGGTGGACGAGGTTGTGCTGGTGGCCGAGCCTGACCTTGCGAACCTGCGCAATGCCAAGAACGCGGTCGATCTGCTCAGGCAATTGCGACCCAACGACCGTCCGCCGCACCTGATCATGAACAAGGTCGGCGTTCCGAAGAAACCGGAAATCAAGCCGGAGGAATTTGCCAGGGCGCTCGGTCTGACAGTCCAGGCATCGATCCCGTTCGAGCCGCATCTGTTCGGAACAGCAGCGAACAACGGGCAGATGATCGGCGAACTGGACGCCAAGCATGCGATCACGCGCATGTTCGACGATCTGGCGCAATCCATTTCCGGCAAGGCGCAGCCCAGCAAGGCCATGAAACCGGGCCTGAGCGGGTTGCTGTCGAAACTGAAACGCAAGGCCGGCTGACCGGTCCTCTGACGGAGCAGAAAGTTCGTTATGTTTGGAAGACGTGGCAGTTCATCCTCTGGAACCCATACCGTCAGACCTGCTGGCGGGGTCGGGCTCAAGGACATGCCCGCGCCGGGTGCAGATCCGGCCGGACAGGTGGAGCAACCGGACGTAGCTCCGGCCGCGCCCGAAGCAGCGGCTCCTGCGCCGGCCCCGGCGCAGGCCCCCGCGCCTCAAAAGGCGCCGGCTCCCGCTGCGCCGACGCCCGAGGAGGTTGCAGCCGCGGCAGCGGCAGCGGCTTCGTCCAAGCGCAAGAAAAGCAACGAATATTACGAGACCAAGGCGCAGATCTTCAGCGCGCTGGTGGAAGCGATCGATCTGTCGCAGCTGGCGCGCCTCGACGCCGAAGACGCCCGTGACGAGATTCGCGACGTCGTCAATGACATCATCGCTCTCAAGAACGTCATCATGTCGATCTCCGAGCAGGAGGATCTGCTTGAGGACATCTGTAACGACGTGCTCGGCTATGGTCCGCTGGAACCGCTGCTCGCCCGTGACGACATCGCCGATATCATGGTGAATGGCGCGCATACCGTCTATATCGAGACGGAAGGCAAGATGGAGCAGACCGGTGTCGCGTTCCGCGACAACTCCCAGCTGATGAACATCTGCCAGCGGATCGTGAGCCAGGTCGGCCGCCGGGTCGACGACTCAAGCCCGATCTGTGACGCGCGTCTTCCCGATGGTTCCCGTGTCAACGTCATCGCGCCGCCTCTGGCGATCGATGGGCCCGCACTGACAATTCGTAAGTTCAAGCGCGACAAGCTGACCCTCGATCAGCTGGTGAAGTATGGTTCGATCACCCCGGAAGGGGCGACCATT
>NZ_JBNKYW010000086.1:0-3991 GCF_050301095.1 Roseibium sp. | reverse complement strand
CATCTGCCTGGTCCGGTCGATCTTGACCACATTGTCGGACAGGTGATCGTCGGTGACTTCCGGAAGATATTTTTCCGGATGCATTTCAAGCTGTTCCAGGAAAATACCGTCCCTGGTGATCTTGCCGACCGCCTGACGGTCGGCGGAGCAGGAAACGGCAAGGCCGATCGGCAACGACGCACCGTGGCGCGGCAGGCGGATGACACGCACATCGTGGCAGAAGTATTTGCCGCCGAACTGGGCGCCGACACCGGTTGCCTGGGTCAGCTTGTGAATTTCGGCTTCCATCTCCAGGTCGCGGAAGGCATGCCCGGATTCGGAACCTTCGCTCGGCAACCCGTCGAGGTAGCGTGCGGAGGCGAGCTTGGCGGTCTTCAGGTTCATTTCCGCCGATGTGCCGCCGATGACGATCGCAAGGTGATAGGGCGGGCAGGCGGCCGTTCCGAGCGTCAGGATCTTTTCCTTCAGGAACTCGATCATGCGGTCGTGGGTCAGCAGTGACGGCGTTCCCTGGAACAGGAAGGTCTTGTTGGCCGATCCGCCGCCCTTGGCCATGAACAGAAATTTGTAGGCGTCTTCACCTTCCGCGTAGAGCTCGATCTGCGCCGGCATGTTGTTCTTGGTGTTCTTTTCCTCGAACATGGAGATCGGCGCGAGCTGGGAATAGCGCAGGTTCTTCTTGTAGTAGGCATCGCGCGCGCCCTCACCAAGGGCGGCTTCATCGGTGCCGTTGGTCCACACGCGGCGACCCTTCTTGCCCATGATGATCGCTGTGCCCGTGTCCTGGCACATGGGCAGCACGCCGTGAGAGGAGATGTTGGCGTTCTTCAGAAGGTCAAAGGCAACGAACTTGTCGTTTTCGGTCGCTTCCGGATCGTCGAGGATTTTCTTCAACTGCTCCAGGTGGCCGGGGCGCAGGAAGTGGTTGATGTCCTTGAAGGCTTCCTCGGCAAGCAGGCGCAGGCCTTCCGGTTCCACCACCAGCACCTCTTCGCCGTTGAACTCGGCGGTTTTGACATGGTCGGAAGTCAGCTTGCGGTATGGCGTCTTGTCTTCTCCTTGCGGGAAAAGTGCGCTGTGATGGTAGTCGGGAGGCGTGAGCGGAGCGTTCATAAGACGGCTTTCCTGATCTGGCTGCCACCGGCATTCGAACAGTCCGGGGCGCTGGAACGATGAGTGCTGTTCTCATACGGCAAAAAGGCCGCACACGCCAAGTGCTAGAACAGCCTGCGTCCACTCGGACGCAGGCTGTTCGTCCATTTTGGGTCGATCAATTTTGACCTCCAATCAAAATTGATTGGAGTCCATTGATCTCGCCTATCATTTGGTCTCGGTCTCGTGGATACGAAGTCTATCTGGATGCGGTCAGGTCCAGGGTCACGGTAACAAGGTCGCCGACCGTATCCGCACCGACGCCGGCCCCGAGTTGATAGTCGAACCGCTTGATCTTTGCTGTCCCCTTCGCGGTCGCCGTGTCGCCGTCGACGTCCAGCGTAAAATCCAGGTCAACCGGTTGCGAAATGCCCTTGATCGTCAGGGTGCCTTCCGCGCGGTAGCTGTTTCCTTCCACGAGCGAAATGCTCTCGGAAGAGAATGTCGCGGCCGGAAATCCTTCCGCATTGAACCAATCGGAACCGGGCAGGGTGCTGTCGAACTGCGGGTTGCCGGTGGAGGCGCTTTCGGGACTGATCTCGGCCGAGATCCTGGCGGTTTCCGGTGCTTCAGGGTCGAAATCTATGTCAGCGCTCCAGGAGCCGAAGAAACCCGTCAGCGTGCCGTCGCCCTGCTTGACCTCGAAACCCAGTGTGCTCTTGCCGGGATCGACAGTCCAGTTGGCCGCAAATGCCGGTGCAGAAAATGCTGAAATGGATAGCAGGGCTGCGGCATACGTAAATCTTTTCAGTGACATTCGATAGTTTCCTGAAGTCCATTCTCAAATGGAGGCTCTTGCCGATGAGGTCGAAAGCATGCGTTTCAGCGTGTTGTCCCGAGCGATGTAGTGGTGCTTGAGGGCGGCTGCAATATGGGCAACGGTCAGGGCGATCATCAGATAGGCCCCGTATGCGTGCAGCATCTTGAAGAGACTTTCAGCCTGCGCCTTGTCACCTAGGATCTCCGGCAGCGGCAGGTGCGGGACATGCAGGACATTGAACACAATCGTCGGAATGCCCCAGGGCGAGGCAGACACCATGAACCAGCCGGTCAGAGGCAGAAGGAAGAGCAGTCCGTATAGTCCGGCGTGGCCGAGATGCGCGGCCGTCCTTTCTAGCGGCGTCATGCTTTCCGGAAGTCTGGGAGACGGATTGACGGCTCGCCAGACCAGACGGAGCACCGCAAGCGCCAGCACGACAAAGCCGATGGACTTGTGAAGCTGGTAGAGCTGAAACGTTGCGGGATCGGTCTGGGGCAGGCTTTGCATGTAGAGGCCAAGGGCAAGCATGCCGACGATCAGCAGCGCCATCGTCCAGTGAAAGAAGATGGCGACGCGTCCGTATCCGGATGAAGTGTTGCGCAGCATGTCAGCTTCCTTGAATGGGGACGGAGACCGTTGAACCGGTCTCCGTCCGTGATCAGTTGGTGGCGTCGGTTTTCAATGTTTCGGCGTGGAATGTGACGGTGACTTCGTCGCCGACGTAGGGCACATACATGTCCATGCCGTAGTCGGAGCGCTTGACGACACCCGTGACGGCAAATCCGGCTGCTTCCTTCTTTGCCATCGGGTGTTCGCCGAGGGCGGTCACGTCAACTGTCAGCGTCACCGGCTTGGTTATGTCCTTGATGGTGAGATCGCCGGTCACTGCGAGCTGGTTTTCGGAAGTCTGCTCAACCTTGGTGCTCTTGAAGGTTGCCGTCGGGAACTTCTCTGCATCGAAGAAATCGGCACTCAGGAAATGGGCGTTCCGGTCGGCAAAGAACGTGTCGAGGCTTTTGACGTCGATCGTGAATTCGATTGAGGAATTCGACGGCATGTCCTTGTCGATCAGCAGCGATCCGTCCCAGTTGGCAAAACGGCCTTCGGTCGTGGAAAAGCCGAGGTGATTGTAGGAGAAGGACAGGTTGGCGTGGGATTTGTCGAAATCATAGGCGACGGGTTCTGCAAAGGCGGTGCCGGAAAGCAGGGAAAGGGCGAGTGCGGACGCTGCAATACGGATCATATGGTTACCTCTCGTGGGTGTTTCTGGAGCGTTCGCGCAAGAACGCCGTCGCCACTAGATAGGTGAAATTGACAGGAGTGCCATTTGACTGTCCGTTCGCGGAGGTTGAACAATGCGGCCACAAAAATGTCGCCGTGAGCTCGTAGCCGCGGCTCATTTCGCTTGGTGAAAAACAGCAAGCCGCCAGCTTAAGGATCTGATATGGGTCTCAAAACAAATAAACTTTCAGATTGTCATTATTCCATCACCTGATTCAGGCACCCCTTTGAAGGCTTCCCTTCAACAGGGCTTGCAGCCCGAAAAACTCCCGCTGACAGCACGGGGACGAGAGGAGGATCGAACGTGAAGCAAGCAGTCATTGTGTGTCACCGGGGCGCCTGCCTGGCAGCGCCGGAAAACACGTTCGCCTCCCTTGAAAAGGCAATTGACCTCGGTGCGGAGGTTGTTGAATTCGACGTAAGGCCTTGTCGGGATGGCGTGCTCTACGTGATGCACGATGCCACGCTGGAGCGGACGACCAATGGGCGGGGACGGATTGCCGACCTGTCTTCGGCAGACGTCGACAATCTCGATGCCGGATCCTGGTTCGGGCCGGAGTTTGCCGGCGAACGTGTGCCGCGCCTCGATGCGTTTCTGGACGCCTGCCGGGGAAGGATTGCCACATACGTTGAAATCAAGGAAGGCGATCCTGTCGAGATCCGGGACATGCTGGCCGTGCGGGGTATGCTGAACGATGCCTGGACCTTCTCGTTCGATCAGGCGATCCGGGCCGAGGCCCGGGCCAAGGTACCTGACCTGAGGCGCATGGTGCTTTATGCCCATGTCGGTTCGGTGGA
>NZ_JBNKYW010000085.1:0-10715 GCF_050301095.1 Roseibium sp. | reverse complement strand
GTCCGCCAGCCAGAATCTGGAACTGTCAGGCGTATGGATCTCGTCGGCCAGCAGAATGGTGCCGTCGGCGTCGATGCCGAATTCGTATTTCGTGTCCACCAGGATGAAGCCCTGTCTGGCGACCATTTCCTGGCCGCGCTTGAAGAGCGCGAGCGCTGCTGTCGAAACCGTCTGCCACTGCTCTTGGGAGAGAAGGCCGCGCGAGAGGATCTCGTCCGCCGTCAGCGGCTCGTCGTGGCCGCCGTCGAAGGCCTTGGTGGTCGGCGTGATGATCGGCTCGGCAAGCTTGGCATTGTCGCGCAGTCCGTCGGGGAATTCGTGTCCGTACATGACCCGCTCACCCTTCTTGTAGCGCGTCAGGATGGACGTGCTGGTCGTTCCGGCCAGATAGCCGCGCACGACGATCTCGACGGGCAGGATCTCCAGCTTCTTGCCGATGACAACATTGGGATCGGGATAGTCGAGCACATGGTTCGGGCAGATGTCGTCCGTGTTCTCGAACCAGAACCGTGCCATCTGCGTCAGCACCTGCCCCTTGAACGGGATCGCTGCCAGGATGCGGTCGAAGGCCGAAATCCGGTCCGTGGTGATCAGGATGCGCCGGTTGTCCGGCAGGTCATAACAGTCCCGTACCTTCCCGAAATAGGGATTGGGAAGTTCCGGGATGCGAGCATGGTCGAGAACGCGGTTCGGCAAGGTCGTCTGCACCTTCTGAGCGAGGGATCAAATCGGTCCGCGTGAGCTAGCACAAAACGGGCGGGATGTCGTGGGGGTGGTTTGCCGGTGGCGGGCAACTTTCAAGGGCTTGTTCATAGACGGAAAGACAGGGAGGCCCAATGGCTTTCCCAGGCCACCGGCGGTGCGCCCTCCACGGGAAGCATGTGAACCGCATTGAGCAGATATTCGCCGTCGCCCTGCAACGGGATTTCCGCCCGGCCTTCGGCATCGGTGCGAACTTCGGTTTTTGCTTCGCGGCTCGGGGCGTGAAAGACGTTGATCTGCGCATTGCCCAAAGGCTTGCCCTGCCAAAGCAGTTGCACGCGGACCTTGTCGCGCCCCGTGTAGGGGTTGTCGATCGCGACAACCTCGAAGGGTAGTCCCGTAAAACGGTCGGCGTCCCGAGTACTGGCCGGTCCGACCTGAACAAGCGCCTTTGCGTAACGGGTGTACCGCTCGGAGAAGCCCGTTTGTGCCAGGCCGCGTTTCTCGTGTTCGGCCAATATGTGATCGAGGCCCTCGTAGGCGAGATAAGCGCGAAAGGTCTCCGGATCGTCATAGGTCAAACGGAAAGCAATCGTCTGCTGGGCGACAATATTGAGCCCGCGATCAAGGGATGCCTGTCGCACGGCCGGCAAGTCGCCTTCGAAACTCTCGACGGCGGCCTGTCCGTCAGCGTTTTGGATGCGGAAGGACACATACCGGTCGCCGAGGTAGGGGTAGGCTGTTCCCGAAAGATGTTCACCGACTTTCAGGTCGGCAACTATCGGTTCGCCGGCCTGCAATTGCCCGCGTTCAAGGGATATCCAGTATTCATGTGCCGTGGCGCCAGCCAGGGGAAGCGTCACCGGGACGCCCAGGCCGAGCAGGAAGGCGAACATTTTCAGGAGCGGCGGTTTCATGGTGGTGCACCTTTCGTTTAAAAGGGGCACAGCCGGTCCCCGGAAGGGCCGGCTGCGAACCCGTCAGCAGTCGAGAGGCTCAGCTCCCGCCAGCTCCGGCAGGACCGCCGTCGCCGTCACTGTTGCCCTTGCCGCCGTTGTTGTCGCTGCCGGCCGCGGAAGCCGCCGCGCCGCGCGCGCCGTCGCGCTGTCCGTCCGCAACCGCATTGCCGCCCTGGCCGGCCGTCTGGCCGCCAACACTCGGGTTGCCGCTTGGCGAGCCGTCGGCAATGCCGTTGTCATGAGCCTTTGCAAAAACGCCGCAAGTGGCCGCGAGCAGCAATGCGCCGGCGGATGCCGCGGACAAGACTGATTTCCGGTAACTGTTCATCATTTCCTCCATCGTGTTGGGACATGTGTAGTTACGGGGGGCGGGGCGAAATTGTTTCAAATCCGTTCAACACTTTTTTGCACTCGGTCGGAATCAATGAATTCAACGGCTTGAGAGTGCCTTGCAGGCCTAAAGCGTTCTCTCCAGAAACCAGAAGGTGCCCGTGGCCGCGACAACGAGCGAGCCGGGCACGGTCACTGCTGACCGGTACCAGGAGCGGGCATGGAACCAGTATCCGACGGCCAGGAAGCAAGCGCCCAGTACGGTGATCTGTCCGATCTCCACGCCGACGTTGAAGGCAATAAGGGCGGCGGCAAACTGGCCCTCAGGAAGGCCGATTTCAGCCAGTACGCCGGAAAAGCCCAGCCCATGCAGCAAGCCGAAGGAAAAGATCACGAAGGGGCGCCAGACATGCAGCCTGCTGGTCATCAGGTTCTCGACTGCGACATAGATGATTGATGCCGCGATCAGCGGCTCCACAATGTAGCCCGGCACGCTGATGATGCCGGCGATACCAAGGAACAGGGTGACACTGTGGGCAAGCGTAAAACTGGTCACCTGCCACAGGAGCGGCCGGAGCCTTGCCGCCAGCAGGAACAGGCCGACGATAAACAGGATGTGGTCCAGACCTTTCGGGACGATGTGCTGAAATCCGAGCCGAAGGTAATCCGCAAAAGTCTGCCAGACGGGTTGTGCTTCCGGCCCGCTCAGTGCGACCTCGACTTCGCGCTGGCCTTCCGGCAGCAGTTTTGCGTAGGCCGGTTTGTCCTCACCAGCTTCAAACAGCCTGAAGACAAGCTGCCCCGCTTCCGGCGGGGGCGTCAGCTTCAGCGTTTTCGCGGCCGGTGGCAATTGACCGGCAAGCCCGGCCTTGCTGATCCGAGCCAGGCCGGTATCGCCGGTCGCCGGTATCCGGATGCCGGTCAATCGTAATGCGATCGGAACGCCGTCGGCCTCGAACAGATAGTCTTCGGACAGCCTGGCGAGTGCCGCCGTACCGCGCCTTTCAAGGGCGGCCGGTTCCAAGGCGCGCAATTCATCGTAAAGACCTGAGTTCGCGGACTCTCCCGTATCCTTGTGTTCGGCCCCGATCCCCGCGGCATAGGCTTCGAAGTTGAAAGAGATCTCGACGCGGAAAGTGCCGTCCGTGCCTGCGTGGGCGCTGACGATCGCCGGGCGCAATTCGTGCGCCTGCGCCTGCAGGGCCGGCCATGCGATGGCCAGTAGCCAGAGGATGAGCAAGCCGGGTATCTTGCAGCTGTTCCGGTAGATCTTTGTCTCAAACATGGTCCGGGATCCGTATTCAAGGGGATGTCTCCCTCGGAGTTACGGCCCGGGCTGGATAATTGTTTCAAATTAGGCAGGGCGGAATGCCGGGGCGCTTCTGCCTCGCTGCTATAGCCGCTGAAGTTGCCCCGAAGCGATCACCGGTCCTGTGGGCGCGCCGCTCGGAGAGCCGCCGGGCGGCTCCAGGCTGACGGCAAGTGCCGCTCCCGTCTCGATCAGGTCGCGATAAGCCGGCGCGATCTCGACCGGCGCGGCGGCGTCGAGCTGCAGTACACCCAGGGACCGGGGAACGCCGTCGCCCGGGATCAGCCAGAGTTCCGGCACGCGATTGTCCTGACCGCCCGGCTGGGTGGCCACGCGGATGACGAGCTGCCGCCCGCCGGGATCAATGCGCGCGATGAACGCCGGTGCCGCACCGGTTTCGGTCAGGGTAGCGACAAGCGGGCCGTCCTTGAGGGTGTCCGGTCCGGCCACCTGCCGGAGATCGGCTACAAGCAGGCCGATCGCGAGAGCTGCCGCCGACGCGGACAGGAAACTGAAGCCCCGCCAGAACGGCAGATTCTGCCAGAGGCCTGCGGACCGCCGCAGCTCCGCGCCGAACAGGCGGTTCTCGATCGACATCCAGACGTGCGGCGGTGGTGTCTCGTCCGGCAGGTCGTCGTTCATCCGGGTCAGCTGGTCCTGCCAGATCTCGACTTCCCTGCGGAACGCGTCGCTCTCGTCTAAGAGCCGGCCGGCCTCCCGAAGGTCGTCGTTTTCCAGGACGCCGAGCGCATACTCGGCTGCCAGCCATCTCTGCGATTTGCTCAACGTGCCGTTCATCGGTTCATGCAGTCTCTTAGAGCCAACAGGCTCCGGCGAATCCAGGTCTTCACGGTGTTGAGGGGAACTTTCAGCTCCTCGGCGGCCTCCTGGTAGGTCCAACCGCTCAAATAGGTTTTCTGCACGGCAATTCCGTGTTGCGTGCTCAGTTCTTCCAGACAGCCTTTCAGCTTCCGGGTGTCGTCCGAAGTGATCGCCTGACTTTCCGGCGAGGGAAGGTCGTCGGGGATTTCGGACGCATCATCAACCGACACGGGCGCAGGCTTGCGCGCCCGCACGACGTCAATCGACTGATTGCGTGCAATCGCGATCAACCAGGTCATGCCTCTGGCGCGGTCCCGGTCAAATTGCCGGGCGGTTTTCCAGATCTTGACAAAAACCTCCTGCAGCGCGTCCTCGGCCTGGGACCGGTTGTTCAATATACGAAGGCACACCGCAAAAAGTTTCGGCGCGGTGCGTCTGTACAGCTCCTTGTAGGCAGTCTGATTGCCGAAAGCCGTCTTTTCTATCAGCGCTTCAATCGGATCGCTCATCGGGCCCCGTGTCGTCGCGTCACACAAACCGGCATTGGCCATGCGGCGGATCTGAAGTCGCATATGGTTGGTATGAAACGACCTGCCTGTCAACGAACGGCCCCGATTGCCCCTGATCGGAGCGCTGCCTGCACCTGGAAATTTTTTTGAAACATTTCCGCCGGTGCATCCGTAGCTCATGGCAACTCTGTCGCGAGGACAGGGTTGGTGTCTGCCGAAAGGCAGAACGATGATTTGGATATTTGAAGGATTGGAACAGTCCCATGAAAGTCATACACGCCGTTACTGTTGCCCTGTCACTCGGCCTGATGGCCGGCACCGCTTTTGCGGCCGCGCATGCGGAACTGATGGTCAGGGCCTCCGATCAGGACCTGTCCGGCGGCACCGTGACCGCCGAGGAAATCGTGACCGGTGCCAACGGCTGGCTGGTCGTTCACCGCACCGAGGACGGCATGAAGCCGGGGCCCGTGGTAGGCCACGCGCCTCTCAAGAAAGGCAAGAACATGAACGTCACCGCCATTCTGACCGAGGAAGTCGCGCAGGGCGACAAGCTCATGCTCATGCTGCATGGCGAAGACGGCGGAATGAAAACCGGCATTTTTGAATACTCCCTGGGTGCCAAGGAAGACGGGCCGGTCAAGGTGGACGGCAAGTTGGTCATGAGCGTCGTTTCCGCACGGTAACGAAGCACGCGATACCACGTTCTGACCGAAACCAGCCGTCACTTGTAGTGCCGGTGCGGTCGGCGGCCTGTTCGTCCAGGGACCCGGGAGCCGGGTCCCTGGACGAAGGGCGCTGGCGGCTCCTCGCAATCTCCGGCCCGGATGGGGGCATCTGCTCTCAAACTTTCACAGCCGACAACAAGACGGACGGGGCGGGCACCAGAAAACCACTTTCCACTTTTGTCCCCTCCGACCACACGCGCGCCGCAAGATCTGCTCTGATCGCTTCGCGCCTTTCCTCGGACTGGGCGCCCAGGAGCGCCGCGGCACGGACAGCCCCTTCGTCAAAGGCGCTGAACAGGGCCTCGGGACCCTGCACCCACAGCTGACTGGCGACATCGGACAGCTTGATGCCGGTGAAACCTGTCTTCACCAGCATTGGTTCCGCGATGTTGATATCTGCGAGCAGGTGAGCGTCCGGTCCCGGCGGTAGCGTTACCGTAGGATCACCAAGGCGGCCAATGGCGTCGAAAAGCCAGCCGAATGCACCTTTGGAGGCCTTGCCTCGCCATATCGAGAATGCAATCCGCCCCCCGGGCTTGAGCACGCGGGCCACTTCCCGCAATCCCTGCTCCGGGTCTGGAAAATGTGGCACTCCGAAGCCAATCGTTACCGCGTCAAAACTGTTGTCGGCAAACGTCATTGCCATCGCATCGCCTTGAACGAAGGTTGCACCGGGAGCAGCCTGGCGGGCGAGCGCAATCATCGCCGGGGAAAAGTCGAGCCCGGTGACGTTCGCCTGTCGTTCGAGGAGTTCGCGAGCGACAACACCGTGCCCTGTGCACAGATCAAGCACGTCAACGTTCGGGCCCGCCAGGACTTCCTCCGAAAGCCATTTCGCGACCAGTTTGGTGGCTAAATCGAAACCATCGGCGTAACCTTGCGCGGTCGCAGGGTCAGTCCAGCCATCGTGCTCCATTTTCTCGAATGCGTCGGTGTCCTTCATGCGCCCTCCCTGGACCGTTGAACGATATCATGAGATGAGCGCGTTTGAACCGTGCCCACCCTGCCGCAAGCCGAATGCGATCGGTTCCCGGGTGATGGTCCAGGCCGGGGCGTTGCCGCGTGAAAGTTCGAAACCAGCCGGCAGTGCAGCTTGACGGTCATGTGGAACGAGGGCCACTTTTGGCTTTCAGTCGTTCCATTCCAGCTTGAAGATGACATGATCTCCTTCCAGGCCTTTGAGCGGAACGGTTACGCGATCGCCAAAGCGGAAATCGGAGGTTCCGCCCACCATGATCCGGGTTGCATCCGAGACCCGGATATCGCCGGGTGCGGCAAGGGCCGCGATGCGTGCAGCCTTGTTGACCACGGTGCCGAAGTGGTCGCTGTCGGATGTGATGAGCTCACCTGTGTGCAGTCCGATACGGATCTGGAGATGTGGTTCGTCGGTTGTGCCGGCATTGGTGCGCTGAATGGCGCGCGCTGTTGCAAGCGCGCCCTTGGCCGACGAGAAGGACGACATCACCCCATCTCCGAGAGACTTCACAACCTGTCCGCCCCCGTTCGTGACTTCGGCTTCCACCAGCCGCAGGTGACGTCTGACAGCTTCGGTCCAGCGGGTGTCTCCAATCGTCTCGGCGATCGTCGTGCTGTCGGCAATATCGGTGAACATGATCGAGGCAATTCCGCTTTGGCCGAGATCGTGCGGAGCGGACAGGGTGGCTTTGACGAGCTCTTCGAATCCCCGGGCTTCATATCCAAGGGCTTCGGTGTTGTTGACCGGAATGGAATGATGCACGTGAGTAATTCTCCAGAAGCCTTTTTCGAGCTTCAGGATCACGGTCGCCCGCATTGCGGCTATCTGGCCTGAATCGATCGCGTGAACCTCGCCTTGCCATTCGACCCACCCCAGCGAACCGCATTCAAATCCCCTGAGGTCCGTCGGTTTCCACACAAATCGCGGAACCTCGCCGATATAGGCCGCCAGTCCAAGCCGTAGCGCTTCATCGCGCCAGATCTCGTCGTGGGCCGACCCGAAATAGGAAAGCGCCTGATCCGCCGAAAGGAGGTCGGTTATGGTCTCGCCGTCGCCATTGCCATACGCACGGACCCAGCGTGCCACGACGGCTGCGAGTTCTGCAGAAGGTTGGATCAAATCGGTCATCGTATAAAACCGTGACCGGGTTCCCTCAGAACGACCGGTCCGCCACCTGATTGCTTGCCAAGACTTCACGATAGCGCCGTTCCGGGGCGTGCAACAAGCAGAGACTGTCTTTCCCTCGCGATCGTGCCGAAGGCGAATCCGGCTGGCTGCCCCGGAGTTCCGGCTTTAGGTTGTGTGGCGGGGAGCTGCCACGTTTCGGTCAGTCATGGCTTGCCGGGCGGGTCTTGCAAGTCTTTCTGAAATCGCTCGATTTCCGGTCAAGGCTTACGTAAGGTTGTTTTTGTTCGGCTTCGAACCGGCCGGGAGGGTGTCCGGCAGCGATTTCACCTGGAAGCCTCCCGGGCCGATGCAAGACTGTTCTTTGGGAGGGAAGAAGCATGAAGAAACCGGTTGTCCTGGCAGCCCTTGTGGGGGCTGTGCTTTCGGTCGCGGGCTGTCAGTCCGATGGCGGGTCCTCATCCGCGCCCAGCAGTCCGGTGGCGCCGGGCAACTCGGCCGAGGCTGCGGCCCAGCAGGCGTGTCTGGCGGCCGTGAAGGCGGAAACGGGCAATGCCGTTGCTTCGGTCTCTTCTTCCGAATTCTCGGAAGCGGGAACCAAGGTGATCGTTGGCGTTGGCGATCAGAACGCGCCCTGGGAGTGCGTCGCCTACCAGGATGGCAGCACCTCGCAGCCCATGTCCCTGTCGAATGAAGGCGCGCTCTAGAGTCTGGTCACGGGCCCGAGTTCCTGCCTGATGTCCGGCCCAAACTTCGGCCCGGCATCGCAGGCGGTCGCGAAACGCGAAACCATCAATCCGGAGGTCTGGAGACAGCTCCCCCGGGTTGGTATCAATCCCCGAAATCCCCCGGAAACACCGTCTTCAGGTAGTTCAATGTTTGAGCCGCCGCGGCCTCCCGCGAGAACCTGGCGGGATACATCAGCATGTTGAGCCAGAAGCCGTCGAAGAGGCTTTCCAGCGTCAGCGTGATCTCTTCCGCATCCAGACCGGTATATCCGCCCTCTTCCATGATCTGGCGGCACAGGTCCGCGCAGATCTCCTGCCGCTCCATGTCGATATGCGAGGAGGTGGCGCGATAGGACTTGCGGTGACCCGCCTCGCCGAAGAAGGCAAACCAGACGGCCAGCTTCTTGCGGCTGCAGATGCGCGGGTGAAACTGGGCCTCGACCACTGCGCGCAGCTTGGCGGCGGGGCCAAGGTCCGGCCGCGCAAGTGCCTTCATCCAGATCGCACGGTGTTCCTCAGCCAGAAACTTCAGCGTTTCCTCCAGGAGCCGGTCCTTGTTCTCGAAATGAAAATTGACGATGCCGAGCGACAGACCCGCTTCCCTGGTGACGGCCGGGAGGGTCGTGCCGGAAATGCCGGCCCGGCCGATGCAGGTGATCGTGGCATCGATCAGCTGTTTGCGGCGCACTTCCGGCGGGGCCGTGCGCGGCCTTTTTTTGGGTTCCGTCATATCGATCTTGACGCTTTCACTGAATGATCTTTCAATCAGTGACTTGATTTCGGTGCCGGGTCAAGCCTAAGCTTCCCGCCAGTTTGAACCTCCACAGAAACATCTATTGGAGCCTTCGCGGGAACCTCACATGAGCCAGACTTTTCCTTCTCACGCACAGACCGTGATCATCGGCGGCGGATCGATCGGCAGCAATCTGGCCTATCACCTGACCAGGCTCGGCATGCGCGATGTCGTGGTGCTGGAGCGTGACAGGCTGACCTCCGGAACCACGTGGCATGCGGCCGGTGAAATCGTTCCGGCGGTTCTGGGCAGCGAGTGGGAATGCGAGCTTTACACCTATGGCCGGAATTTCCTGGCCGGGCTGGAGGCGGAAACCGGCCAGGCCACCGGGTTCCGCCAGGTCGGCTACATCCAGCCGGCAGACACGCTTGAACGGGTGGAGGAAATGCGCCGCGGCATGGCCTTCATGAACCGTTTCGGCATCGAGGTGCACGAGATTTCCCCGGCAGAGGCATCTGAGCGCTTTCCGATCGGTGATTTCTCAAACACGCTCGCGGCGTTCTGGTATCCGCTCGAAGGGCGCACCAACCCGGTGGACACCACCATGGCTCTGGCCCGCGGCGCCCGCAGCGGCGGCGCCCGGATCATCGAGGAGACCAGTGTCACGGATATCCTGACGAAGGACGGCCGTGCCGTCGGCGTGCGTACGAGCAAGGGGGATATTTCCGCCGAGCACGTGGTGATCTGCGCGGGCATGTGGTCCCGGCAAATTGGCGCGCGCGCAGGGGTGAACCTGCCGCTGCAGGCTGCCGAGCACTATTATCTCATTACCGAGCCGATGGAGGGTGTCAGCCGCGATCTGCCGCTGGTGGAGGACCCGCACAACTGGGCTTACTTTCGCGAGGAAACCGGCGGGTTGCTGGTCGGTCTGTTCGAGCCCGATGCCGCGCCCTGGCATATCGACGCCATTCCGGAGAGCTTCTCCTTCGGCGAGATCAATCCGGACTGGGACCGGGTCACGCCGCATCTGGAGGCGGCTTTCAGAAGAGTTCCTTCTGCTTCCGAAGCGGGCCTGCGCAAGCTCTTCTGCGGGCCGGAGAGCTTCACGCCCGACCTTGCCCCGCTCGTCGGCGAGGCGCCGGGGTTGAAGAATTGCTGGGTGGCGGCGGGGCTCAATTCGCTCGGCATCCTGAACGGTCCCGGAATCGGCATGGCGCTCGCCCACTGGATCGTCAATGGGCATTGCCCGGTCGATCACACCAGTTTCAACGCCGACCGTTTTGCTGACGGCAGCCATAATACGCCGGCCTTCCGGCGGGCCCGGACCCCGGAATTGCTGGCCAAGAGCTTCGGTCCGCATTTTCCCAACGACGGCTTCAAGACGGCGCGCAATCTCAAGCAGTCGGTTCTTTATGACCGTCTCAAGGCGGCAGGGGCCTGTTTCAGCGAAAGCCACGGTTGGGAGCTTCCCGACTGGTTCGCGCCGTCGCCTGAACAGGCCCGGGTGGAGAAATACAGCTGGGGCCGCCAGAACTGGTTCGACTGGCACGCCGAAGAGCATCGTGCGGCCCGTGAAGACGTGATCCTGATGGACATGTCCTCCATGTCCAAGTTCCTGGTGCAGGGGCGCGATGCCTGCGCTCTCCTCAATCGCATCAGCTGCAACGACGTCGATGTTGCCCCGGGCCGTGTGGTCTATACTGCCTGGACCAACGAGCAGGGCGGTTTCGAGGCCGACCTGACCGTGACGCGGCTGGCCAAGGACCGGTTCCTGGTGGTGGTGGGCGAAAATTCCCA
>NZ_JBNKYW010000084.1:0-10348 GCF_050301095.1 Roseibium sp. | reverse complement strand
CCCGGTGCCGAAACGTTTTTCGATATAATCCAGAACCATCTGCTTGAATTCGTCGGCAATGCCTTCGCCGCGCAGAGTGGCGACCTTTTCGCCGTCGATGAAGACGGGGGCAGACGGGGTCTCGCCGGTGCCGGGAAGCGAGATGCCGATGTCGGCATGCTTGGATTCGCCCGGGCCGTTGACGATGCAGCCCATCACCGCGACGTTGAGGCCTTCAACGCCTGGATATTGTTCGCGCCAGATCGGCATGGAGACCCGGATGTGGTCCTGGATGTCGCTGGCGAGCTCCTGGAAGACCGTCGAGGTGGTGCGCCCGCAGCCGGGGCAGGCGGCAACCACCGGCACGAAGGCGCGGAAGCCCATGACCTGCAGCAGTTCCTGAGCCACCTGAACTTCCCGCGTGCGGTCCCCGCCCGGCTCCGGGGTCAGCGACACGCGGATCGTGTCGCCGATGCCCTGCTGCAGCAGGATGCCCATGGAGGCGGCGGAGGAGACGATGCCCTTGGTGCCCATGCCGGCTTCGGTTAGGCCGAGGTGCAGCGCGTAGTCGCAGCGGCGGGCAAGGTCGGCGTAAACGGCAATCAGGTCCTGCACCTGGCTGACCTTGGCAGACAGGATGATCTTGTCCCGGCCCATGCCGAGATTTTCCGCCCGTTCGGCCGACAGCAGCCCGGACTGGATGATCGCCTCGCGCATTACGGCGGCGGCCGAGACCGGCGTAGCGCTTTCCGCGTTCTCGTCCATAAGCTTCGTCAGCAGCTCCTGGTCGAGCGAACCCCAGTTGACGCCGATCCGGACCGGCTTGTCGTGTTTGAGCGCGATGTCGATGATCTGAGAAAACTGCGTGTCGCGCTTGGCCTTGAAGCCGACGTTGCCCGGATTGATGCGGTATTTGTCGAGCGCTGCCGCGCAGTCCGGATAATCGGTCAGCAGCTTGTGGCCGATGTAATGGAAGTCGCCGACCAGCGGCACGGTCACACCAATCCGCTCCAGCCGCTCCTTGATGCGGGCAACCTGGGCGGCCGCTTCCGGCCGGTCGACGGTGATGCGCACGATCTCCGATCCGGCGCGCGCCAGCGCCGCCACCTGGGCAACGGTGGCATCCGCATCGGCCGTATCCGTGTTGGTCATGGACTGCACCACAATCGGCGCATCGCCACCCACCAGCACATTGCCGACCGGAACCCCAACGGATTTGCGGCGGGGCAGGGCTTTTGCGAATTCATCGATCATGACGGAACCAACGGGGTTTTGAGCATTGTCCCTCATATGAGGGAATTGGGCCGGACTTTCCAGCGCATGATTAGGGCGTGCGGCGAAAAAGGGCAATGGGGCGAGGACTGTTCGGTGATATGAGGCTGAGCGAAAGTCCGGCCGAGTGCTGGCATGGCTATCCAATTTCGCTATTCTGCTGCAAACAGATGGAACCCTTGGAGCCATTCATGCTCATCACCGTCCTGGAACGGTCGCTTTCTCTGGCGCAGCATCATCTCGGAACGCTGTTTCGCACCGGCTGGGCCTATATCCTTGTCCTGGCAGCGCTGAATTTCGCCATCGGCGCGTCGCTGACGCCGGAGGGCGGGTTCCGGACGGTGTCCTATATGACGGAACCGGTCACCGCGCCCGACGAGGGCGCGCTGAGGGCGCTGGCAACGATCGCCAACCTGCTGGTCGGATTTTCCATCGCCATCGCCTATGTGCGCCGGATCCTGATCGATGCGCGAGACTTTCCGCTGACCATCAGCGCACGAACCTTCCGGGTGATCCTCAACCAGATCGTGCTCGGCCTGATCGGCGCCCTGTCGCTCATTCCCCTTGTGATCGTGACGCTGCTGGTCGCGGCGGTAACCGGAGGGCTGGGGTTGCTTCTGTTCGTCCTCGCGCCGTTTGTCGCCCTGATGGTGGTCCAGAAATTCTCCGTAGTGCTGCCGGCGGCGGCCGTCGACGATCCGCTGACGTTCAAGGAAAGCTGGCGGGCAACCTCCGGCCTCGGCTGGGCGATGGCGTTTTCCGCGTTGGTCATGAGCCTTCTGGCAGGTGTCCTGGTTGCGGTCTGGGTTGGGCTGCTCAGCCTTTCCGACGCGCTTCTGCCCGCCAGTGAGCTCTGGCCGCAGATCCGCTCCGCCATCTTTCCGATGGGCACGATGCTCATCCTCGTCTGGGTTTTTTCCAGTTTGCACGCGACATTCTACGGGCTGATCCGAGAGCGCTTTGCCGAGCGGCTGGGCCTGAGGGCAGCCGATTTGTCGATGGTCGAAGACCAGCGGGCGGTTGCCAGGGCCCGCGCCCACAAGGCACTGGACGGTGTCCGGCGCATGAACCGGCGGTGAACGCGCAGAACTCCGAGGCATCTCAGCAGGTAGTTCCTCATCCTGAGGAAGCGCAAAGCGCTGTCTCGAAGGATGGGAGACTTGCACCGGAGTGTGCCGCCCATCCTTCGAGACGGACCTGACGGTCCTCCTCAGGATGAGGACGGATTGGAAGAAACGCATAATCCTGACGCCTCGTTCACTTTTCGTCATTCCGATGTTGCAGTGCGGCGATAACTGGTGAAATGATGTGGCCGAAATTGTTTCAGTCCCTGGGAGATCCTTCATGCTTGCCAACAAAACCGCCGTCGTCACCGGCTCCACCTCCGGGATCGGGCTCGGCTGTGCCCGTGCCTTCGCGGAAAAGGGCGCCAATGTGGTCATCAACGGGCTGGGCGATGCGGAGGAGATCGAGCGGACCCGTGCCGCCATCGAGGCCGACTTCGGTGTGCGCTGCATCTATTCCCCGGCCAACATGCTGAAGGGCGACGAGATCGCCGGCATGATCGCGGACGCGGAAAAGGAATTCGGGTCGGTCGACGTTCTGGTCAACAACGCCGGCATCCAGTTCGTCTCGCCGGTCGACGAGTTCCCGATCGACAAATGGGACGCGATCATCGCAATCAACCTCACCTCCGCCTTTCATGCCATCCGCGCGGCGCTGCCGGGCATGAAGAAGAACGGCTGGGGTCGCATCATCAACACGGCCTCGGCGCACGCTCTTGTGGCCTCGCCCTACAAGTCCGCCTATGTGGCGGCAAAACACGGCATTGCCGGGCTCACCAAGACGGTTGCGCTGGAAGTCGCGCAGGAAGGCATCACCGTCAATGCCATCTGCCCGGGTTATGTCTGGACACCGCTGGTGGAAGCCCAGATCCCTGACACGATGAAGGCCCGCAACATGACCGAGGAAGAGGTCAAGAACGATGTCATGCTGAAGGCGCAGCCGACCAAGCAGTTCGTCACCATCGAGCAGGTCGCCGGCTACGCGGTCTTCCTGTGTTCCGACACGGCCTCCTCCATCACCGGCTCCATCCTGCCCATCGACGGCGGCTGGACGGCGCAGTAACACCGTCCGGAGGAAGCCCGCTTGGCCGAACCGAAGAAAATCAATCTGGCGCTCCAGGGCGGCGGCGCGCACGGCGCCTTCACCTGGGGCGTGCTGGACTGGTTCCTGGAAGACAGCCGGTTTTGCATCGACGCGATCACGGGCACCTCGGCCGGCGCCATGAATGCGGTGGTTCTGGCCAGCGGCCTGCAGGCGGGCGGCGAGGACGGTGCCCGCGAACGGCTTGAGGCGTTCTGGCGGGAAGTCAGCAATGAGGCCCGCTTCAGCCCGATCAAGCGGTCGCCGATCGATGTCTTTCTCGGTCAATGGAGCCTCGATTATTCGCCGAGCTATCTCTATTTCGATGTTCTGTCCCGCTTTGCCTCGCCTTATGAATTCAATCCGCTGAACATCAATCCCTTGCGGGATGTGGTCGGACGGATGGTCGACTTCGACAAGGTCCATGCCTGCCGGAACCTTAAGCTCTTCATCGCGGCGACCAATGTGTTCACCGGCAAGATCCGCGTGTTCAGCCAGAAGGAAGTCACGCTCGACGCCGTCATGGCGTCCGCCTGCCTGCCGCAGCTCTATCAGGCGGTGGAGATCGACGGCGAACCCTATTGGGACGGCGGCTACATGGGCAATCCGCCGCTCTACCCGCTGTTTTACGAGACCGACACGCCGGACGTGGTGCTCATCCAGATCAATCCGGTGGAGCGGCGCGAAGTTCCGAAGAGCGCACGGGAGATCGTCAACCGGCTCAACGAAATCACCTTCAATTCCACGCTTTTACGGGAGTTGAGGGCCATCGACTTCGTTACCCGGCTGATCGAGGAGGGCAAGCTGTCGCGAGAGGACTACATGAAGGTGCATCTGCACCGTATTTCCGCGTCGGAGCTTAAGCCGCTTCAGGCGTCCTCGAAGATGAACGCGGAGTGGGCTTTCCTGACCGAATTGCGCGATATCGGCCGCAAGACGGCGAAGGACTGGCTGGATCGGCATTTTGACGATATCGGCAAACGCTCGACCATCGACCTCAAGCAGGAATTTTCGTGAGGCCATAGGGGCCGGCGTCGTCAGGGGGTGTCTCCCGGAAATCCGAAAGGCTTTCCCGTTAACCTCCCGTTAGGCACGTTTGCAGTTGGCCTTGCAGATTGCAATGCAGGAGGCATGAAGATTTTCTAAACAATTTCAGCATGTTGTGTTTTCGGGTCTGACATCCTCCAGATCTAGAAAATTTCCACTGAAAACAAATTGGCAAGGCTTTTGCGATTGAATTGGCACGCTGATTGTCAGGTTGTGCGTCGTCAGCGCAAGTGGATGGAAGAAGCGGGCACCTGCGACCCCGCCTGCTTCTTCCCTCCCACCCTTTTCTGCCGCGAGGCCGGTGTGACAGGGACGTCCCGGTCCAAGTGTCTGGCGATCACATATCTTTTGCTACAAAATTGAAGTTCTTGATAGGAACGGTCCTTAAACTGCCGTTTTGGAGACCTATTTCAATTAGGGATGAGAAAAGGGATTGGCGATGAGTGTTATGATTGGCCGGTTTTTGACAGGTTTCCTCGGAGCGTTGACGGTTGTTGCGGTTTCCGGCGCCGCCCTTGCAGGCAGCGATGAAGCGCGCATGGCGGAAATCAGGGACAAGGGCGGGTGCCCGCGCTGTGACCTGAAGCTTGCAGAGCTTCGGAGACTGACCATGGAAAAGGCGAACTTCCAGCGCGCCATCTTGCGGGAAGTGGACCTCAAGGAAGCTTCCGTGATCCATTCCGACTTCCGCGGTTCGGATTTCCGCAGGACCGAGGCGGAACGCGCGAATTTCACCGGCAGCGACTTTTCGAACGCCAGCATGCGGTCGGTGGACCTTGAAAAAGCCAATCTGACCGGTGCCAACTTCACCGACGTCGACCTGCGTGACTCCGATCTCGACACAGCGATTGCCGTTGGAACCATTTTCGACGACGCCGACCTCAGAAACGCCGCCCTGACCCGAAGCAACTTCGAGAATGCTTCCTTCAGGGGCGCAAAGATGGATGCTGCCAATCTGGAACGGGCAAACTTGTCGGGAGCGAATCTTCAGGGTGCCCGCCTGCGTCAGGCCAAGCTCGACAGGGCGGTTGCCCATAACGCGGATTTCTCCGGGGCGGATCTGTCGGGTGCCCGGCTGGTCAGTTCGGATCTGACCGGCGCCAACCTGAAGGGTGTTGACTTCAACGGGGCGCTGATGCGCCGGACCCACCTTGCCGGGGCGGATCTGACCGGGGCCCGCAACCTGGACCCGGCCCGCGTCCTGGATTCCTGTGGTGACGACAAAACCAAGGTGCCCGCCGGAATTACCCTGGTCGAATGCACCTATTGACCTGAGCAGGCCGAAGGCCCGGCATTACCCGTTCGGGTGGCCGGTGCCGCCGGGATCAGTTGAAAACGTCAAAGGCGAAGCGGTAGGTGACGCCAACGCCGAGGCTGAACTGGTCCTTGCTGCCGCCATCGGCGATCGGGCTGTCCGCGGCGTCGCCGACAAGCCGGTCATAGCCGCCCTGGATGTGCAGCCGGAAATCGTCGTTCCAGTCATAGCTGGCGCGGGCCGCAAGGCCGACGCTCTTGAACCCGGCGCCCGGATCATAGGCGGTCAGGCGTCCGCCGCTGTTGGCGGCTTCCGACGCCGTCACGCCGAAATAGGTGTCCATATAGTCTTCTGACGCGAAATCGGCGCGCGGACCGAAGCTGACTTCCCACTTCTCATGCGGGTAGACGATGGCATCGACGCCGAGCTGGCCGACCTGGCCGGTGTGGCCGTTGAAACCCTGGCGCAATTCGGCGTAAGCGCGGAAGTGGTTGGTGCGGAAGCCGCCGCCGAGACCGACTTCAACGGCCCAGTCGACCGTATCCGTGCCGGTCAGGTCCGTGCTGTCGCTGGCCTTGCGCTCGCCGATATAGTTGAAGGACGGGTAGAAGAAGACACCGCTTCTGCGGCGGCCATCGACCACCTGACCCAGGCCGGGCAGGTAGAAACGCCCGACGGAAATGAGCGGGAAGGGATAGATCAGGTAGGAATCGGCGGCTTCGTAGCGCGGCTTGCCGATGGCGCCGACGCCGAGGTCTATGACGAACTGCTTGGTCGCGTCTTGTTCGGAAATCTGACCGCTTTCGGCAAGAGCCGCGCCGGAAACGGCGCTCAGGACAGCCGCAAGAGCGGCGCGCGACAACAGTTTGAACATATAACCCACATCCCATGGAAATTCGTTGGCGGGAAGATACCACGGTTGGGCCTTACTCAAAGCCTAAGGATTCCCGGTTTTTGGGGACTGTTGCATTTCGGCATCGCAGGGTGCCGGCCGAGGCCCGTCCGCGGGTCTATGCGGGCAAGACCGTTGCCATAAGGGTCATAAGTCTTGCGAGCGGGCGGCCGGGAAGCTACATGATGTCAAAGCAAAATATCGAACGGCAACGGACCGGAACATGACCGCACTCTTCAACGTCATACTGATCGCCCTGAAACTCTACACTTACGTGATCATTGCCAGCGCGATCTTTTCCTGGCTCTACGCATTCAATATCGTCAATTCGAACAATCAGGTCATCAATTCGATCGGGCGGATGCTGTACAATCTGACGGAGCCCGCTCTCCGGCCGATCCGGCGTTTCATGCCGGATCTCGGCGGCATCGACATTTCGCCTGTGGTTCTGTTGCTCGCCATCATCTTTCTCCAGCAGATCATCGTGCTGAACATCATGCCGATCTTCGGCGGTTATTGATCCGCCGGGATTTCCGGAAAAAAAGCCCGAACCGATTGGTCCGGGCTTTTTTGTTTTCAGTCTTCCAGCTTGCGGGCCTCGTCCGCCAGCATGATCGGAATGCCGTTGCGGATCGGGTAGGCGAGCTTGGCGCTGCGCGAGATCAGCTCCTGGGCCTTTGCATCATATTCGAGTGCCGACTTGGTGACGGGGCACACGAGCAGTTCCAGAAGCTTGCGGTCGACCGGGCGGTCCGCGGTTTCAGTCATCAAACAGTCTTTCCTTCAGCGCTGCAGGTTCTTGATTACTGCAAGGTGGTGCCACCATCGTTCTCGGACCGGGCAAGGTCCATTTCGGTAATGGCGATCAGGGTTTCGGCGCGGGTCTTCAGGTCGCGGGCTTCCAGAAGGGCCTGCTTCTCCTGCGGGCCGTAGGGACACATCATGCAAAGCGCGTTGACAAGAACTTCCGTTTCGGCCTCCGAGACACTCTGCCAGTCGGCTTCCAGATTGTTGGCGTCCAGATAGCTCCTCAGTGTTCTCAGCAGACCGGTCCGGTCGACTTCCTCCTCGCCCTCGCCGCATCTGAGGTCATGGGAGAAAGCGGCGAAATCGCATTCCACCTGCCGGAACCCGGAAAAGGATTGCAGTTCCTTGCCGAGCGCAAAGCGCGTGATGCCCTGCAGGGTGATCAGGTAGCGGCCATCGCCCGTTTCCTGAAAGCTGGTCAGGCGGCCGACACAGCCCACGCTTGCCAGATGGGGACTTTCCGGATCGTCGGAAATCCTGTCCGGCGAGGGTTGCACCATGCCGATCAGCCTGTTGCCGGCAAGCGCGGTGTCCACCATGTCGATGTAACGCTGTTCGAAGATGTTCAGCGGCAGCTGGGTTCTGGGCAGCAACAGCACGCCCTCAAGCGGGAACACGGGCAGGACCGGCGGCAGGTCCGCAATCGTCTCGTATATGGCATTTCCCGCCTGCATTGCCTGCTCTTGTATATTTATTGAGGGTCAGCGCCTCATCCGCTGATGTTGCAGCGCTGATCCAGATTAATGTGTGTCACTCCGGAAAATCGTCAAGAAAACAGCACGGAAGACAATTTCCTGCGGCCGTAGGCGCTTGCCGGATCCTTGAAGCCCCAGGCCTCGAAGAACTGCAGCAACTGCCTGCGGGCCCCATCCTCGTTCCAGTCCCTGTCGCGGCGCACGATTTCGATGAGCTGGTCGACGGCACCGTTCTTGTCACCCTTGCCGTTCAGGCCAAGTGCCAGGTCGAAGCGGGCCTGATGATCCAGCGGGTCCTTGTCGATCCGCTGCTGCAGCTCGGCAAGGTCGCCCAGGGACGCGGCCTGCTCTGCAAGCTCGAGCGCGGCCTTGGCTGCGGCGAAGGCTTCGTCGTCCTGTTTGTCTTCCGGCACCAGCTCGAGCGCCTGTCTGGCCCTCTCCAGCTCGTCCGCGCCGAGATAACACTGTGCCAGTCCGGCAACGGCCTTCACGTTGTCCGCTTCCATCTGCATGACCGCGCCGAAGAGCTGTGCCGCCTGGGCGTAGTCGCCGGCCGTCAGCAGGTCGTTCGCCTGTTCCAGATAGGTGTCGGTCTGGCTGACCGGGGCAGGGCCCGCGACCTTCTCGATAAAGGCCTTGACCTGGCTTTCCTGCTGCGCGCCCATGAAACCGTCCACCGGCTGGCCGTCCTTGAAAGCAACGACGGCGGGAATGGACTGGATGCCCATCTGGCCGGCAACCTCGGGGTGTTCGTCGATGTTCATCTTGGCGAGCTTGACCCGTCCGCCGGCCGCCCTTACGGCCGCCTCGATAACCGGCGTCAGCTGCTTGCATGGACCGCACCACGGCGCCCAGAAGTCGACCAGCACGGTTTGCGTGCGCGACGCATCGATGACGTCCGTCATGAAGGTCTGCGTGGTGACGTCCATGACGAGGTCGCCGCCGGTCCCGCCGCTGTCATTGCCATCGCCCGGGCCGCCGTAGCCGCCGTCCATGCTGGCGCCGAATCCGCCGCCAATCTGGCCACCCATGCTGTAGTTGCCGTTGCTCATGTGCCCGCCTCGTTTCTTCCGGCCGGTGCTGGGTGCAGCCAGGCCATACCGGGATTGCTGTCAAAGGATCGAATTGGCTCCTAACATGGAGCGGCAGACCCTGAAATTCAAATGCCGTTTGCCTCCGTGCGCCCGCTTTCGCGATTGTCACGGACATAAGATGACCGGGCGTCTCAAAGACCGGCGGCCCTGGCCTCTTCGCTGACGGCCAGAACCTGCGGAGAATGCCCGCAGGCCTTCGCGAATTTGATCAGGTCTTCCGCCGCGATGGATGTAGTCGCATCGTTCTTCAACGGATGATAGTTCAAGACCCCGTGCTGCATCATGGCAGCATCGAAGACCGGGGTCACCCTCAGGGCTTCCCGGTCGTTGATGAGCGAGAAGGGTGTGACCGAACCCGGTTCCACGCCAAGCACTTCCATCAGGAGGTCCGCGTTGCCGAAGGAAACACGCCCCTGGCCGCCAACGATCTGATGAACCTTCTTCAGGTCGATGTCCGCGTCATGCAGGGCGACGATCAGGAACAGGCGGCCTTTCTTGTCCTTGACGAAGAGGTTCTTCGTGTGGCCGCCGGGGATCCTGTCGTGCAGATCGCCGGATTCGGCCACGGTGAAGACGGGCTGGTGGTCGACCGTGGAGACCTCGATATCGAGATCCCTGAAAAAGGCCATCAAATCGTCGCGGGATGCCGGCATGTTTTTTCCTGAAAATTTTGAGCTTTTGCGCTGTCTAGCGCGTTTTGACCCGGCGCCACAAGTGCAAACTGATCAGAAAAGCGGCAGAATTCAGCCATTTTCCGACCTGTGTTTCACAGGAAATCCACAGAAAGAGGGGTCGAAAATTTTTCGAAAATTCGGTGTTGCAATCCGTCTCAGCATAGTTCATATACTGCGCCACCGAAGACGAGGCGGTCACCGCCAAGCGCTCGGGACACTATGCGGGTGTAGCTCAGGGGTAGAGCACAACCTTGCCAAGGTTGGGGTCGTGGGTTCGAATCCCATCGCCCGCTCCAAATCCTCCCAAAGGGTTTGAAACGAAAAAGGCTCGGGTTACCGGGCCTTTTTGTTTTTGAACATCCTCCCGGACAATCCGTTCCCGCGTAAGCCGGTCTGGCAGGGCTGTCACCCTCCTATTCCATCACCGCGAGCTCATCGACGATCTGCCGTGCCTGTCGGGCGGCAAAGGCAAGGTCCCGGTCGAAGGG
>NZ_JBNKYW010000083.1:0-12307 GCF_050301095.1 Roseibium sp. | reverse complement strand
AGAAATATCTGAGCCTGACCGGCCACGTGTATTCGCCAACCTACCTGACTACCGGCGCAGGAACCTGGGGTGAACTGCCGGACGACGTTCGCACCGCGGCGGCCGAGGTGGCGGCTTCTGTTCAGGATTGGGCACTTGCGGAAGGCGAAAAGGCCGACAACGAGTTGGTCGACAAGGTTCGCGCCGCCGGTGTTGAGGTGAATGAAGCCGACAAACAGGCTTTTGTCGCAGCTTCTGCTCCGATCTACGAAGCCTTTGCGGCCCGGGTTGAAGGCGGCGACAAGCTGGTGGGTCTCGCCCAGAGCCTCGCAAACTGACGAAATGATAAAGAGCCGGCCGGGGCATCCGGCCGGCCAACTTCTGGGGAGGGGTCATGATTGCGTTGTTCGAGCGCCTACTGGTGCGTGCAATCGAGACTATCTGCATTGTTCTGCTTCTGGCGCTTACTGTTTCGGTCATCTACTCGACGACAATGCGCTATCTGGGAGCCTCGCCGTCCTGGTACGACGAGATGGCCAGTGTAATGCTCGCATGGCTGACCTATTTCGGTGCCACATATGCGGTCTTCATGCGCCATCATATGTCGTTCGCCGGACTTGTCGCGGCACTTCCGCGCTCGCTTGCGGTCGCCACAGCGGCCTTTTCCGAGCTCCTCGTCATCGCCTATTTCGCCGTGGTGGCGTGGTACGGAAACGCCGTTCTCGCCGTTGCCAAATGGGACTCCCTGCTCAGCCTGCCCTGGATGACACTCGACATCGTTCAGTCCGTCATTCCGATCACGTCTGTCCTGATGATCATCGGCACCGTCCTGACGCTGCCCCGCGCGCTTCGCGATGCCGCAGCAGGTGTTGACCATGAGCACGCGGAAATCGAACAGGCAATCGCGGAAGCCGAAAAAGAAGCCCAGGCCTTCAACGCACAGGAGCCGTCGAAATGATCCTCTTGTTCACGACAATGGCCCTGATCGGCCTCATTCTGATCAACGTGCCGATCGCCGTTGCGATCGGTATCGTCTCGGTCGGCGGATTTGTCCTGACGTCCGGCACAGATCGCCTCTACGACATGGCGATTGCGCTTTATTCAGGCTCGACGTCCTTTCCCCTGATCGCGATACCGCTGTTCATTCTGGCGGGCAACCTGATGAACACCTCCGGCATCTCGGTCCGGCTCATCAATTTCGTCTCCGCCCTCATAGGCTTTGTCCGCGGCGGCCTGGGTATGGTCAACATCGGCGTATCGATGGTGTTCGCGGAGATCTCCGGATCGGCCGTGGCGGATGTCGCTGCTACCGGAACAGTCCTTATCCCGGAAATGAAGAAGCGCGGCTATTCCCGTACGCTCGCCGCAGCCATCACGTCCTCTTCCGCATCCCTTGCAATCATCATCCCCCCGTCCATTCCGATGATCCTCTACGGCGCGATTGCCGAGACGTCCGTCCTGAAACTGTTCGTTGCAGGCGTGGTTCCCGGGTTTCTTGGGGGCGGGTTGCTGATGCTGGTGACCTATGTCCTGGCTCGGCGCTACAACCTGCCGCGCGCAGAAGGCTTCGACCTCGGCCATGTGGCGAAAACGTTCCGTGAGGCGTTCTGGGCACTCACCATGCCGGTGATCATCCTTGGCGGCATCTTTTCCGGCATCGTCACCGCGACCGAAGGCGCAGGCCTCGCGGTACTGGCGGCACTTGTTATCGGGCTGTTCATCTATCGTGACCTTGATGTCGGCCGGCTTCGCAAGACCATGCTCGAAGGTATCAGCCAGACCGGCGTCGTCATGCTGCTCGTTGCCACGTCAGCGGCCCTCGGCTTGTTCCTTACCCAGGCCCAGGTGCCGCAGCAGCTGGCCGCACAGATCACCGAAATCACGACCAACCCCATCATTGTGCTCGCCCTCCTGAACCTGCTGCTCCTCGTGCTCGGCATGTTCCTGCACGGTGCTGCCGCGATCATCCTCGTTGTTCCCGTGGTCATGCCGCTGGTCAACGCGGTTGGTATCGACCCGATCCATTTCGGCATCATGGTGACCCTGAACCTTGCCATCGGCCAGCAAACGCCACCGGTTGCCTCGGTTCTGATCACCTCCTGCTCGATCGCGAAAGCGGGTATCTGGGAGACTTCCCGCACCAACCTGCCGTTCATCGGGGTGCTGGCGCTGATCCTTCTTCTCGTCACCTATGTCCCAGAGGTTTCCCTCGCACTGACGGAGTATTTCCAATGACGCCACTCAAACCGCGCCTGGTGCTGACGCTTGGTGACCCGGCCGGGATAGGATCGGAGCTGGTCGCCAGGCTGCTCGCGGACGAAGACGCCCGCAGCGCTGCCGAAGTGCTGATCATCGACGACGAAGGTGAACTGAAGGACGGCATGGAGATCGCCGGGGTGGGTTACGACTACGAGGTCGTGACCGACGTTCCGTCTCTCGATGAAACCTCCGGCACTCCGCGCTTCCTGCAGGTCGGGAAGGCTCCGGCGGCCGGTTGGCAACGTGCGGAAGCCACGGCGGAAGGCGGCGCTCATTGTCTGGAAACCCTCGGTCTCGGCGTCGATCTTGTCAAAGGCGGAAAGGCCGACGCCCTGGTATTCGCACCGCTCAACAAGGCATCCCTTCATCTGGCAGGCATGCCCCAGTCCGATGAGCTTCACTGGTTCGCCGACCGGCTCGGCCACAACGGCAGTGTTTCCGAGCTCAATGTGATGGAAGGCCTCTGGACCAGCCGGGTGACGAGCCATGTGGCTTTGCGCGAGGTAGCCGACCTGATCACGGAGGACAAGATCATCGAGGCCGCGCGCCTCATCCACGCCGCGCAGGTTGAGGCCGGCATGGACAAGCCCCGGATCGGCGTGTGCGGGCTCAATCCGCACAATGGCGACAACGGCAATTTCGGGACCGAGGAAATCGATATCATCGGCCCGGCTGTCGAGCGCGCCAGGGCTCTGGGCCTGCCTGTGGAGGGCCCGTATCCCTCCGACACGATTTTCCTGAAGGCGGTCGCCAAGGAACTCGACGCCATCGTGACGCTCTATCACGACCAGGGACAGATCGCGATCAAACTGCTCGGCTTCTGGCAGGGCGTAACCGTTCAGGGCGGCCTGCCGATCCCCATCACGACCCCGGCACACGGCACTGCCTTCGACATTCGCGGCAAAGGCTGTGCCAATCCCGGACCGATGCTTAACGCCTGGAACATTGCCTGCGCCATGGGCGGACGCCGCCGCGCTTCCCGCATTTCTCATTGAGTGGACCTGAATAAATGAAGATCAAATCCGTTCGCACGCGCGTCTGGACCTGGACGGGGCCGACCGTGCCACCGCAAGGCAATTTCTGTACAAATGCCTCCGACGCGCTCTGGATGAAGGGCGATGCCATGTCCTCGTTCCGCTTTCATCAGTGGCTGACCTGCGAGGTCGAGACGGAGGACGGCACCGTCGGCATCGGCAACGCCGCGCTTGCGCCGACCATCGTCAAGAAGGCGATCGACGACTGGTTCGCGCCGCTGGTGATCGGAGAAGATCCGTTCGATTACGCCTATATCTGGGAAAAGATGTATCGGCGCAGCCATGCCTGGGGCCGAAAAGGCATCGGCATGACCGCCATATCGGCAATCGACATCGCCATCTGGGACCTCATGGGCAAGCTGGTCGGGAAGCCGGTCTTCAAGCTTCTGGGGGGCCGCACCAAGGAAAAGATTCCGGTCTATTATTCCAAGCTTTACGCCGGCCCGATCGAGAGCATGCAGGCTGAGGCCGAAGAGGCCATGAAGGGAGGCTACAAGGCCTTCAAGAGCCGGTTCGGCTTCGGTCCCAAGGACGGTATGCCCGGCATGCGGGAGAACCTGAAACGGGTCGAGGCGGTCCGGGAGGTCATCGGGTACGACAACGACCTGATGCTCGAGTGCTACATGGGCTGGAACCTCGACTATACCAAGCGGATGCTGCCGAAACTCGAAAAGTACGAGCCGCGCTGGCTTGAGGAACCGGTGATCGCGGACGACGTCGCCGGCTATGCCGAGCTCAATGCGATGAACATCGTGCCGATCTCCGGTGGTGAGCACGAGTTCTCGGTGATCGGTTGCGCGGAGCTGATAAACCGCAAGGCGGTCAGTGTGCTGCAATACGACACCAATCGTGTCGGCGGCATCACAGCAGCCCAGAAGATCAACGCAATTGCGGAAGCCGCGCAGATCCCGGTCATTCCCCATGCCGGCCAGATGCACAACTATCACCTGACCATGGCGAACACGAACTGCCCGGTCAGCGAGTACTTCCCGGTCTTCGACGTCGAGGTCGGCAACGAGCTCTTCTACTACATCTTCGAAGGCGATCCGGAGGCGGTCGACGGTTTCCTGCAGCTAGACGACGATCTGCCGGGTCTCGGCATCACGATATCCGACAAGCATCTCCAGCATTTCGAGATCGCGGAATGACCATGAACCAGTATTCCGGAATCTGGCCCGTCGCACCGACGCCCTTCCATGATGACGGTACAATCGATGAAGACGGCATGCGCCGGGTCCTCGACTGCCTGATCGACCAGGGGGCAGACGGCATCTGCATCCTGGCCAACTTTTCCGAACAGTTCCTGTTGTCGGATGCGGAACGGGAAACATTGACCCGGCTGTCGCTCGAGCACGTGGCCGGACGCGTTCCGGTCATCGTCACGATCAGCCATTTCGCCACCCGGATCGTTGTGGAGCGTGCCCGGCTGGCAAAGGATCTCGGTGCCGACATCGTGATGATGATGCCGCCCTATCACGGCGCGCTTTTGAAGGGCAACGCCAGCCAGACGTACGAGCAGTTCCGTGCGGTCGGAGACGTCGGCATTCCGATCATGATACAGGATGCGCCGTTGTCCGGGGTCGACTTGCCCGTACCACTGCTGGTGAAGATGGCGCGCGAGATCGAGATGGTGAAACTCTTCAAGATCGAATGTCCGCAAGCGGCGAACAAGTTGCGCGCCCTCATTGCGGAAGGCGGTGAAGCCATTGAAGGCCCCTTCGATGGGGAGGAGGCAATCACCCTGCTGGCGGATCTGGACGCCGGCGCACGCGGCTCCATGACCTCCGGCATGATCGTTGATCAGATCAAGCCGGTGATCGATCTCTACCATGCCGGAAGAACAGATGAAGCGGCCGATGCCTATGCGCGTGTCCTGCCTGCAATCAATCACGAGAACAGGCAATGCGGATGGCGCTCCTGCAAGGCAGCCATGGTGGAAGGCGGCGTAATCCGGTCGGAATACTGCCGCCACCCGATTGAACCACTTCAACCGGCAATCCGGGAAAGGCTCATGAAGCTTTTGAAGCCGCTCGACCCGCTGGTCCTGCGTTGGGGGCATTAACGCGACATTGTGCGGCTCGCCGAGCCGCATGCCATTTCCGTTGAAATGAGGGAACCCGGCGTGTCAGCCCGCAAGAAGGATTGTTCCAGGCCGATCGATAAAGCAAAGTGGAACCGCCCCGGACTGAGCGGATCTATCGATATGCATGGAAGTTTCGACATGGCGATCCTGTCTCGCCTGCGTCTCAAGCAGCTGGCGCTGGTTGCCAGTCTTGAAATGACGACGAACATGCATGAATCGGCGCGGGAACTGAACCTGTCGCAACCGGGCGCGACCAAGCTTCTCAAGGAAGTGGAAGAAACTCTAGGGGTTACTCTTTTTGAACGCTTGCCGCGTGGAATGAAGGCAACGGCCTACGGCGTTGTTGTGGCACGACACGCCCGCCAGATCATTTCGGAGACCGGCCGCCTGAAGGCGCAGCTTTCGGCCATGCAGCGGGGCGAGTTCGGCAAGGTCCGGCTCGGCGCCATCATGGAGGCTCTGCCCGAACAGGTGTCGAAACTCCTCACGAGCTTGATAGATTCGAATTCCGGCCCGCAGATCAGCCTGACCGTTTCAACCTCCGACAACCTGATCGCCGCGCTCAACGACGGGTCCCTGGACGTTGTCCTGGGCAGGCCGGTGGAGCGTCTGGACATGAGCGGCATCCGCTTCGAACCACTCTGGCAGGAGAAGCTTGCGGTTGTTGCGTCTCCGGACCACCCGTTGGCCGGTAGAAATCGGCTGACGCTTCAGGAAATCGGCGGCTACGGCTGGATCCTGCAGCCGCGTCCAAGCCCGATGCGCATGGCGATCGACCTTGCTTTCGCCCAGGCGGATCTGCCACCACCTCACTACACGCTTGAGACCGCTTCGATGCTGATGACAACCGTGGCAGTGGGCAAGAGCGATCTGCTTGCCGTGTTGCCCAGGTCCGTTGCCGACTACTACCTGGAAAAGGGTCTAATCAGCGTTTTGCAAGTTCAACTCGAAGAACACATGAGCCGTTACGGATTGCTCATTCCGAACAAGGATGAGTTTGACCCTGAAGTTGAAGCCCTGGTGGATATGATACGTGCGCTGTCTCAAACGCAGGAATGACTAGGAAACCGCAATCACCGGCAACGTATCGGCGCTCGCTTCGATCCACAAAATGCCTACAAACATGAACGCAACCCGAATACATTTACCTGTATAATTAATTGTTTTAATTAATCTTTTCAAGAAATCTCCTGACCTATAGTCTCTCCGGCAACACCATTTAAACCAGCTGATAGACAACTCCTGCCGGCACGTGGTCTTTGCCGAGCTGCAAGACAACGAAGCACTGGCGCTTTCTTCCGCAGCCCAGGATCTTCAAAGATCCGTCAAGGTGCCGAGCGCGCGTTCCGCGGAAAAGGCGATGGTTTCGGAAAGCGTCGGGTGGGCGTGGACCGTCATGGCGACGTCCTCAAGGGTCGCTCCCATCTCCATGCCCAACATGACCTCCGGCAGCAGTTCACCTGCGTTGGTGCCCACAAGCGTCGCTCCGAGCAGGCGGTTCGTTTGCGGGCAGTAGACCAGCTTGGTCAATCCGTCGCCGCCGCCTGAGCTGAGATTGCGGCCGCTCGCGGCCCAGGGGAAGCGTGTGACCTTGTGTGCGATCCCCGCCTCCTTCGCCTGCGCTTCCGTCAGACCTGCCCAGGCAAGTTCCGGTTTCGTATAGGCGACCGAGGGTATCAGATCGGTGTCAAGCGCAGCCTCGTGCCCCGAGGCAACCTCCGCCGCCACATGCCCCTGGTGCGTGGCCCGGTGGGCGAGCATCGGATTGCCGGTGACATCGCCGATGGCAAAGATATGCGGCACCCCGGTCCTGCAGGACACATCGACCTCGATGATGCCGCGATCCGTAACCGTGATGCCCGCGGCTTCCGCATTCACCAGAGCGCCGTTGGCCCGGCGGCCGACCGACTGGATGACCGCGTCCGCCTTGATCTCGCCCTCGAAGTCTCCCTCGCAGACGAGCGTCAGGGCAGACCTGGCCGTCTTGACCGACGCGACCCTGGTCGCTGTGTGAATGACCACTCCCTGAGCGGTCAAGGCTTCCCGCAGAAGGCTCACGGCTTCCGTGTCCGCGCCCGGTACGATCTGGCCGGCAAGTTCGATGACAGTGACTTTTGACCCGAGCGCGGAATAGACGGTTGCCATTTCGAGCCCGATGATGCCGCCGCCGGTAATGGCGAGCCGTTTCGGCACTTGCCTCAATTCCAGCGCCGCCGTGGAGTCCCAGATGCGGTCATCTTCGGGCCAGCCCGGCAGGCGGACCGGGGACGATCCGACCGCGATCACGGCCTGATCGAATGTCCAGGCCTCTCCGTCGATGTCGAGACTGCCCGGTCCGGTGAAACGGGCCGCGCCCCTGATCACATCGACCTTGCGCCGTTTCGCCAATCCGCCCAGCCCGCCGGTCAGCTGACCAACTATGCCGTCCTTCCGGGCCCGCAGGGCGTCTAGGTCGATCTTCGGCTTGCCGAGCGTGATGCCCCAATGCGCCATTTCCTCCGCTTCGCGGATGACATCTGCTGCGTGCAGCAGTGCCTTGGACGGGATGCAGCCCTCGTTCAGGCAGACCCCTCCAAGGCTTGTTCGCGGATCGACCAGAACCACTTTTCGCCCAAGGTCCGCGGCGCGGAATGCGCAGGCATAGCCGCCGGGGCCCGCGCCGAGAACGATGAAGTCAGCGTGTTTTTCTGTCATGTCGGATCCTTCAGATCAGCATGCGACGTGGATCGGCCATAAGGCCTGCGAAATAGCCGAGGAAGCGGGCCGCGTCGGCCCCGTTGATCACGCGGTGGTCGTAGCTGAGATCGAGCGGCACCATCTGGACGGGCCGGAAGGCCTCGCCGTCCCACTGCGGAACCGTCTCGGTGCGAGTGATGCCGAGGATCGCCACCTCGGGCGGATTGACGATCGGCGTGAACGCCGTGCCGCCGATCCCGCCGAGATTGGTGATCGTCATGGAGGCCCCGCCCATTTCGTCCGGGCGCACCTTGCGTTCCTGAGACCGGGACGCAAGGTCGGAGATTTCACGGGCTATCTGCCAAAGGCCCTTCCGGTCCGCGTCCCGGACGACCGGCACCATCAATCCGTGCGCGGTATCGACGGCGATGCCGATATGCACATAGTCCTTGAGATAGAGCGTCTTGCGGTCGGCGCTCAGGGAGGCATTGAACTTCGGAAACTCCCGGAGGGCCCGGGCAAGCGCCTTCACATGGAAAGCCAGAGCCGTCAGTTTCGCACCACGCGCCTGGGCCTCGGCTCTCAGCTCCTTTCGCAATGCCTCGATCGCGGTCACCTCGGCGCGATCATGATGGGTCACCGCCGGAATGAGTGCCTGGGCGGCCGCCATGTTCTGCGCGGCAACCTGGGCGAAACGGCTCATGGGTTCCTCGGTGACGGGCCCAAAAAGGGAATGGTCCACATCCCAGTAGGACGTGTCTCCCGCAGGCCTCGCCTCCGGACGTCCCCCTTCCACATCTTCGCGGGCGATCGAAGTGCGACCGAGGTCGCCGGCGAGTTTTTGCAGGTCGATGCCCTTTTGCCGGGCAAGGGCCCGCACGGAAGGAGGAGCGATCACGTCAGACATTTCTTCCTCCTTACCAGCTTGCCGAAATATATTGGGTTTCCATGAATTCCAGCATGCCCTCGTGGCCGCCTTCCCGGCCGAGGCCGGACTGCTTGGTGCCGCCGAAGGGCGCTGCCGGATCGGAAACGAGACCGCGGTTGAGGCCGACCATGCCGTAGTCGAGACGCTCGCAGACCTGCAGGCCGCGCTTCATGTCACCCGTGAAGACATAGGCGACGAGGCCGTATTCGGTGTCGTTGGCGCGCCGGATCACGTCTTCCTGGTCGGTAAAGGTCTGGATGGCCGCGACGGGTCCGAAAATCTCGTCGTGGACACAATCGGCGCTCTCCGGAACGTTCGAGAGCACCGTCGGCGGATAATAGAACCCCGTGCCGGACGGCTTCTGCCCTCCGAGTTCAATTTTTGCCCCCTTGGCGACCGCGTCATCAACGAAGGCGGCGACCTTGTCGCGCGTGTCCGCGTTGACCAGGGGGCCGACATCCACCGTCGGGTCGGTGCCGTCGCCGACCTTGAGCCTGGCCATGGCCTCGGCAAAACGGCGGGTAAATTCGGGAGCAACCGCTTCATGCACATAGAGGCGGTTGGCCGCGGTGCAAGCTTCACCGAGATTGCGCATCTTAGCGAGCATGGCCCCTTCCACGGCCACATCGAGATCGGCATCGTCAAAGACAATCAGAGGAGCGTTTCCGCCGAGTTCCATGGCCGGTTTCAGGACCTGATCCGCCGCAGAATGGAGCAGCTTGCGTCCGACGCCCGTCGACCCGGTGAAAGAAACGACGCGGACGCGCGGATCATGCAGCATGTGGTCCACCAGGGCGCCCGTACGCCGGGACGGCAACACGTTGACCAGCCCCGCCGGAACGCCGGCTTCTTCCAGAAGCGGCATCAGGGCGAGCATGGTCAGCGGGGTTTCCGAGGCAGGCTTGATGATCACGGCACATCCTGCTGCCAGCGCGGGCGCAATCTTTCGCGTTCCCATCGCGGCGGGATAGTTCCACGGGGTCACAAGGACGGCCAGTCCGGCCGGCTTGTGCTGCACCATGATCCTTGCGCCGGAAGCCGGCGCGTGGGTGATCAGACCGTCCGCGCGCACGGCTTCTTCCGCGAACCAGCGGAAGAATTCGGCGGCGTAGGTCGCCTCCCCCATGGCATCGGCACGCGCCTTTCCGTTTTCAAGCGTGATGTAGCGCGCGAAGTCTTCCAGCCGTGCCGTCATCAGCTCCCAGGCCTTGCGAAGCACTTCGGAGCGCTGGCGCGGCGTGCGTGCCGCCCAGTCCCTCATCGCGACTTCCGCCGCGTCCAGTGCTGCTTCGGCATCCTCGATTTCGGCTGAGGCAACCGAGGCAAGCACTTCTTCCGTGGCAGGGTTCAGAACGTCGAAACGCTCTCCCGCGGCGCCCGAACGCCAGCTGCCGCCAATGTAAAGATCCGTATACTCCATGTCATACTCCATGGGTCAGAACAGGTGGGGTCAAAGCAGATGGCGAAGCGGTTGCTCCATGCTGCCCGCGAAATTCGAGAGGAGGTTCACCGCTTCCATTGCGGTCAGCTGGTTTCCGGCACATTCCAGGGTCAGGTGAAGACCGGAGCCCTCGTGCATGATGCTGATCACGGGACAGTCTTCTGACCCCAGGTGCAGCGAACTGATCCGGCTGAACCTGAGATCACGGACGAGAACGTCGGCAGCAGCCTCCGGGTCCGCCTTCACGACGCTCCCAAGCAAGACCGACGGCACAGTATAGGTCTGGCGTGTGCCGAAGGTCTCGACGGCGACATTCGCCGGAACACGCCCAAGGCTCGCCGCCGCAAGTCCCGCAAGGACGGCACCTCCATCCCGCAATCCCATCTCATCCGACGCCCAACCGACGAATTCCGCATAGGCGTCTCCGGGGACATCCGCAGTCAGGCGCCGGGTCATGCCGACCTGTGCGGACGCTTCTGCACGCGGCAGCGACTTCAGGACGTCCAGATCCTTGACGTGGAAGGGTTGGGGATGGCCGGCTTCCGCCAGAAGCGCCAGATCGAGCCCCTGTTCCAGTGCCAGGCGCCGCGCCTTTGGCGAGGCCAGTACCCTGCCATCACCGCGCGGCCGGGCAGCCGTCAATTTCGCTGTTGGCACAGCCGATACCGGCTGGGCGGGAACCGCCGGATTTTCCTCTTCCGGGGGCTGCGCCTGGGACGGTTTCGATACGGCGCTCACTGATTTCGCACTTTGTGCAATCGGCTTGTCCGGCTTATCAGACGATATGATTGCAATCGCCTGACCGACGGGCACTTCCTCACCCGCTTCGGCAAGCAGGGCCGCGATAAAACCGTCAAAGCCGGCGTTGACCTCGACCGTGCTTTTGTCCGTTTCAACCTCAAACAGAACATCGTCGGCGCTCACCGCGTCGCCGGGCTGTTTCTGCCAGCCGATCAGAAGGCCGGTGTCCTGGGCCATGCCGAGTGTCGGCATGATCACCTCACGGCCTTCCGGAATCGCAGGCGCGGCAGCCGTCACAAGTTCTTCGGGCGTGTCATGCGGCTCCGGTGTTTGCCCGGCTCCATTCGGCGTTTCGGAAATCCGTGCGATCACCTGACCGACCGGAACATCGCTGCCCGCTTCTGCGGTGACGTCGGTCAGATACCCTTCCGACTGGGCCTCCACTTCCATCGCGGCCTTGTCGGTTTCGACCTCGAAGAGCACGTCGCCTTCCGCGACCGCTTCGCCCGGTTTCTTGTGCCACGCCAGGATCTGGCCGGTGTCCTGGGCCATTCCAAGCGCGGGCATGATCACCTCATGCGGCATGGATCAGTTCCCCCCGGCATATCTTGCGGGCATTTTCCACGACCCCGGCGGCCGTCGGTACGGTCAGGTCTTCCAGTGCCGGGGAAAACGGCACCGGCACATCCATCGCACCCATGCGGATCACGGGGGCGTCAAGGTGATAGAAGGCCTTCTCGCTGATCCGGGCCGCGATTTCGGCGGTTACCCCGTAGCTTTGGTGCCCCTCGTCGATCACGATCGCCCGTGATGTCTTGCGAACGGACCGAAGGATGGTCTCTTCATCAAGCGGCACGATGGTGCGCGGGTCGATGACCTCGGCACTGATCCCCTCGCGCGCCAGCGTTTCGGCGGCTTCCTCGGCCACCTGGACCATGGAGGATGTCGCCACAAGCGTCACGTCCCCGCCTTCCCGCTTGATGTGGGCCTGGCCGAAGGGGATCAGGTATTCCTCCTCCGGCACCGGCGCCTTGTCCTGATACATCAGCTTGTCCTCGAAGATGACGACAGGGTTGTCGTCGCGGATCGCCGACTTCAGGAGGCCCTTGGCTTCATAGGCGGAGGACGGGAGGGCGACCTTGAGGCCGGGTATGTGCGCCACCAGC
>NZ_JBNKYW010000082.1:0-21894 GCF_050301095.1 Roseibium sp. | reverse complement strand
AAGCTGAATAGAAACCGGCACTGAGCGGTCAGCCTGTTGTCGCAAATGTTTCGTAGGCAGCACGTGTGCTTGGTGCCGGATCGTGTGATATAATTTTTGGCTAAAATTCAGGCTCAATTATTTTTGGAGGGAGCGATTATGTCAAACCAACCAAAAGGCGAGTTTAGCGACTATACCCCCAAGAAAGTATTCATAAAAAGAGCTGAAAACTCAAAAAGTAATCGTGACGAATACTACATTAAGGTGGTTGACACTCTCGATTCAAAGGGTATGCCGACTATGCCTGTTTTTCGGGAGAACTTTAATGTTTTCGCCGACGAAATCGCTTACGGACTAAGAAGAAAAATTGTTTACCGAACAGATAATGGTCATTTTGCCCGAGGTTTAGTGAGAGCAAACGGGCATTTGAAGATTGTTCATGAGCTTTACAAAAAACACGATTGGAAAGATGGCACACCTATAGATCTGACTATTTTAATAGTTAGGAGAAAAGACAAACAGCCGCCCTTCAGGTGGGCAATGGATATTTTGTACAAAGTAAATGATTTTGTTGATGGGGATGGATTTGAAATAAAAGCAGATGAAGGTCGAGTGCAAAATATGAAATGCGGAACGTTGGATAGAATACTTTCTGTCATCGAAGCGCAAGCAAATAACTTGTCGGGTCCGTCAAAGAAGCAGATACATAATATTATAGATATTGCAGAGAATGTAGGATGTCCAAATCATATTAATTTATGGTATTTCAATAGGCTTGTCATGAAAGATTTCGTCTCATGGAGGACAGATGACAAAACACGAAGGGAAATGATCAAGCACAAAACCAAGTTTCCTTTTGATGGACATACATGGCCTCATGGAAATTGGCGGATATATCCCTTCCAAAACATACTGAGATTGTACGCTCACAGTGATATTGAAGCCAAAGCAAAATCAATAATGAATGTAATGGAATATCACCGTAGCCAAATGGAAGAAGGACTAAAAGATCTGAACAGGGAGCTAAATCTAACTGGTCCTGCACGCTCTAACTTGAAGATACCTTTTGTCGGGGGAGGCGGGGCCGATATATATGGTCTGGCAAAAACGTTTTTCGGAGACATGAACAAACTGCGTGAAAACAAAAATCATCTCTACTATGCGTTTAGATAATCGAAAAGTAACGGTGTGCTAAACGGATTGGATGTTGCTTCCATTTAGGCCAGAGGCAAGAGTGAATTCACGTATCGTCTCTGATTAGGTCTTCGCGTTGTAATTTTTCGGACAGTTGATTTCCTGCGTGGGCATATCTCATCAGCATTTTTATGTCCTTGTGTCCGCTGATCGATGCAACCTCGGGAACCGTCAACCCCATTTCAAAAAACCTGCTGATCGCTTCGTGCCTGAGATCGTGGAAGTGTAGATCCTCGATATCTGTCTTTGCCAGCATCCGTTCCCAAGCCATCCGTAAGGCATTGGCAGTTATGGGGAACACCCTGTCATGCTGCCCTCCCATTCCTTGCAAGATTGCAAAAGCTGTTGGTGTCAAGGGAATGGTTCTCGAATAGCCGTTCTTTGACTCTAGGATGGTCACTGAGCGCCGTTTGAGGTCAACCTGGTCCCAGCGTAGCGCGAGGATCTCACCCTTTCTCATGGCCGTTTCTATCGCGAAAATGAGGATCTTTTCGATGAAGGGAATTTGTCTTGTTCTGGCTGCCTGCCTGAGCTTTTCGTATTCCCCTTCACTGAGCCTCCGTTCTCGCCTGACATCTCTTGCATCCAATCGTAGCCCTTGGATCGGATTTTCGGCGATAGGCAAGTCCCACTCTGTCTTGGCAATGTTGAATATGTGCCGGATGGTGTTGAGCTGTCTCTTAAGTGTCGTACCGCTGACCTGTTGCAGTCTTTCGTCCCTGTACCTTGCAAAGTCTGCCTTTGAAAGTTTGTCGAGGCGTATGTTGCAAATCGGATGGCGAAGAAATGCCGTTAGGACAATCTCCTCCGTCGTGGCACCCTTTTTGGTAGGTGTGATTTCCCGTTTGTAACGGCCTACGAGGTCCCCAAGCTTTTTTGATTTGAGGGGCGTTCGTTTTTGTGGGAGGTCGCCCTGGTCCGCTTTGACTTCCACAAACCGTGCCCATTCCTGCGCTTCTTTCAGCTGATGGAAGGTCTTTGTCTGCGAGGGGAAGCCCTGTCGTCTGAATTGAACGTGATATTTGCCGTTACGTTTCCGAATGGTCGCCATGATAGGTTCCGCTGTGCCCGTGTTGTGCCAGCAGCTGTCTACTCGGAAATTTGCATCTGGAAGCGGAGCTAATTATTAAATTAACTCAAGGCATTAGATGGCGCACCCGACAGGATTCGAACCTGTGACCTCTGCCTTCGGAGGGCAGCGCTCTATCCAGCTGAGCTACGGGTGCTTGTCACGGCCACGGGGAAACCGTGGCGGATAGAGGGGTCTGATACAAGATCCGGCTGACTTCGGCAATGGCTTTCTGAGATTTTGGACAAGATATGCAGGCCGAGACCTGGCCGGGGGGATTGGCGAACGGAAAGAGCGAAACGCGAAGCCGGTAAGTTCCCGGACAAGCCGCCCGGTCATCGTGGAAGCTGCCAGCCAACCGGCGGTTTGCGGTGAAGCTGCCGTTCTTTGCGGAACCAGGCCGGTTGGGCTCATTCGGCACCCTTGCCAGGGCCCGCCTGCAAATGGCAGGAAGCTGTCCGGCGGAATGTGCCGGCTTGCCGGCAAGGCGCGTCGTACGGCGGGTATTGGTTGAGCGGGTCACCGGCGTCGGGGCTCTCCCTGGAACCGGACCACTTCTGACGCAAAGGGTCCTTGAAGACCAATCCGTCCTGCTCCAAGTCCCCGCAGTGCCAGACGCAAGGGGGCTGATGAAACAGTTCCACAGCCGGGTCGACGGGCCGCTCTTGATTGCGAACGGCAGCCCGCCTGAAGGGCCCGCCCTTTCCGGTCTCCATCACCGTTGGGATGCCGGGGATACAACCTTGAAATTACCAAAGGTTGTATTCAGGCCGGGGGCCGTGAGCGGGTGGAGGCATCAGGAGGGTTCTGCAGCAGTTGGCAGCCGGCATCGGGGCGTCTTTTCGAGGCTGGCGGCGGTTCGTGGAAAAGGTGGTTTGAAGGGCATTGGAAAGGCCGGGTGCATGGGTGCCTTTGCAGGACCAAAAGAGACCGGATGTGGCAATCCGGAATGACACCGCTGTAATGCCAGTGTGTTTTTACCTGCACTTCCGATTGGTCTGCCAGGTGGGCGAGATACGAGGCGTCTTCCTGGAAGCCGTCAGGCAATTCGTTGATTTATCGCGGAAATAAAAAAACGCGCAGCCACGAGGACTGCGCGAATAAAGTTACTGTGCACGTGGCCCCATCGACCACGGCGGCAACTCTAGCGGTATCTTTCCTGAATGTCATTACCGTAAAATATTTTATTTTTTGATTCACCGTAAAGCGACTGATCGTTATTCATACTGAGTCGATCTTGAAACTAGTGAAAACGTGCATGCAAGGCCCCAAATCGCCTCTTACATCGGATGTAGGGAGCGACTCGCGCAAAGGTTGGGTCTCAATTGTCCCGCTGTATGGTTAACGGCACGCCCGGGCGGTACGGGTTTTTGCCGGTGCGGCGGGGCCGGAAACGGCAACGCGTGTGACGCCTTTGCTCAGGAAGCCCAATTCCCTGGCCGCCGCGTAGGTCACGTCGATCACGCGGCCCTTCGCATAGGGGCCACGATCGTTGATGCGCACGGTCACTGATTTGCCGTTCGCAAGATTTGTCACATCGACCAGTGTACCGAAGGGCAGGGTCCGGTGGGCAGCCGTCAAGCCGTTCGGATTGGCTCTCTCGCCGCTGGCCGTCGTGCCTCCCAGCTTGTACCAGGACGCCTTGCCGCATTGCTGGAAAGCACCGGCGGAGGCCTGAGCCGGAACGCTCAGACAGAACATTGCAAGCGACAAGCAGGTAATCTGCCTGATCTTCGTCGATACCGAATGTGAACCCATGAATACCCCTTCATGCCCGGAAACCGGAAAATACGTAGCTGACAGCACTGGATGCGGGGTGGGGAATAACATTCCCCGGCGGCACCATTACGTCGCGGGAGTGATCAAAATGTGGCAGGGATTTGTGTATTTTATGGAAGAAAGAAACGATTTTAAGTAAAATTTTAAAAGAAATGTAGATTTATTTATTAATATTTTGTTAACCATAGAAATTTTAAGAGTTGTGGGTAGAAATGCCTAGCCGGGATCTAATGTAATTCTGTGTTAATATTTAAGGATAGGCGGGCGCGTTGTATTTGAGTTGGCGCCAATCTGACGTTTTTGAAAGGGCGATCTGGTGCAATTCAACCATCGGTTAGCAGGTGACCGGCGGGAACGTTCCGGTCATGCAAATGTTAATGCACTAACGGTTTTTCATGCCTCCTTGCTGGAAGTGCTGCCCCATGCGGCTGTCTATCTCGGCCCCGACGGGCTTCTGCTTGGTCACAACAAACGTATGGAAGCGGCCTGTGCCGCGCATGGCCTGGGTGAGGTGCCGGGACGGTTGCGCGACTTTCTGTCCGCGGCCAGCCTCAAGCGGTGTGAGCCGGTGCTGTCGGCCGCGCTTGGCGGCGTGCCCGCACAGGCGAGCGGCGGATTGAGTCTCAAGTCCGGCGCAGGCTTCTGCCGGCAGTTGATCTGTACGTCTTTTCCTGCTGTTTCCGGCGGTGGCCGTGTTGTGCTTGTGCAATTTGTTTCCATGGACAACAGCGGGCCGGCGGTCCCGGTTGGGCAATCCGGTTTAGCCCCTCTGTCCGAGGCTGGCGGTGCGGCGGATTTCCTGCGGTATTTTCCCGATGATGTCTTGATTTTCAGCGAGGCGGAAAGCCCGGACGACAAGGCAGGCAGACTTCTGGAACTCATCGATACCGATTTCGAGAAGGAACTCCTCATTGCGGCGCTGGCGGATCAGGACGACCTGCCACGGTCCCTTTATGTGCCGGAACGGGCAGAAAACGGAGGTTCCGGAACCGCGGCAGACCAGTCCGTGTGTGAAGTGCGCCTGATCCCGATACCGGATCTGACGGCAGGCGGCGCGCCGCAAGCTGTCATGGCCATTCTCCGGCGCAACGTCGAAAGCCCGGATGAAATTGCCGAAAACAGGCGGCTGGCCTATCAGGATCCCCTGACAGGGCTGGAAAACCGGCGGTCTTTCACCAGGACACTGACACAAGACCTGGCCTTGCTGTCCCGGCAAGCCGGCGAAGGTCTGGCGGTCTTCTATATCGATCTGGACGAATTCAAGAAGGTGAACGATCTTGGTGGCCACGAAGCCGGCGACGACATGCTGTTGCATGTGGCGGCCTGTCTGAGGCAGACCCTGGGAGACCGGGGGACCGCAGCCCGGATTGGCGGCGACGAATTTGCCGGTACGGTGTTCACAGGCAGCGAAGAGGCAGCGCTCCGGATCGCGGAGGACATTCTGGAAGGCTTCGACCGGATCCATCTGGAAACGGGAAACCGCGTCTTCACCATCGGCGGTTCGATCGGCGTCGCCTTTGTCGGCGCCAGTCTCGACCTGAACAAGCTGGACGCGAGCCAACTCATCGGACTTGCCGATCAGGCCTGCCTTCGCGGCAAGCGTTTCGGTGGCCGCTCGGTGCAGGTTCACACGGTTCAACCCGGCGACTGCACCCGGAGCGGTTCTGTCGCAACGGACCTTCCGGAGCCGGACAGCTTCCGGGGCAATGAACTTGCACTCTACGCGATGCCGATATTCGATCTGCGGAAAAACAGCCTGTTCGGCTACGAAATGCTTCTGCGGCTGCAAGGGGACCGCGCACAAGGCCTGTCATCGCGTGCCTGGATTTCAGCCGCCGAACGCTCCGGGTTCATAGCCAGGGTCGATGCCTGGACGCTGCACAGGGTTCTGGACGCGGCAGACCGGAATCCGGTTCGCAAGACATTGACGATGAACGTGTCGGCGGACTCCGCGCGCGATCCCGGGTTTCGGGAGTGCCTTGTCAACCGCCTGTCGGTAAACCCGCTCCAGGCGTCCAGGTTGTGCCTGGAAGTCGCGGAGAAGGATTTTCTGCGCGAACCGGCTTTGGTCGAAACCTTCTTCAGGTTTGCCTCCGAGCTCGGATGCCAGACCGCGATCGATGACTTTGCAGGTCATTGGCCGAGCCTCTCCCGCCTGACGGGATTGCGTGTCGAATGGCTGAAGCTGCAAGCCGGCCTGACCCAGCACGTGGCCCGGTCCCCGGAGAAGGCGGCGATCCTGTCCGGACTGGTCAAGGCCGTACAGGCCCTCGGCCTCAAGGTCGTGGCAAAGCATGTCGAGACCGCCGAGGACGCGGCTCTGCTCAAGGAGCTGGATATCGAGGCGGCTCAGGGCTTTTATTTCGGCAAGCCGAAACCCTGGTCCGCCGCCGGTCTGCAATAGGCCGGGAACAGCAGGTGCAGACAGAAAAAGAGCGGCGAAATCGCCGCTCTTTTGTTTCTTGCCGGAACAGCCGGATCAGATGTCCAGGTTGGCAACCGCCAGCGCGTTGTCCTGGATGAACTCGCGCCGCGGCTCGACCTCGTCGCCCATCAGTTTGGTGAAAATGTCATCGGCATCGTCCGCCTCGCGCACTTTCACCTGAAGCAGGGAGCGGACATTCGGATCGAGCGTCGTTTCCCAGAGTTGCTCCGGGTTCATCTCGCCGAGACCCTTGTAGCGCTGCAGCGAAATCCCCTTCTGGCCAAAGGCGAAGACCTGGCTGAGAAGAGCCCGCGGTCCGCGGATTTCAGTCGGAATATCCTTGCGGCGCAAAACGGCGGCCTTGCCGTAGACTTCACGCAGGTGGTCGGCATGGGCCGCCAGCCTGCGGGCGTCGGCGGACCCCAGGAGTGCGGCGTCGATGGTGGCCGTTTCCTCGACCCCCCGGACGGTCCGCTTGAACACCAGGCTGCCGTCGTCCCGGGCCTCGCCGGTCCAGCCGCGTTCGAACTCGTCCGCCAGAATATCCATGCGGCGGGCGATATAGGCGGCAGCTTCCGCTGCCTTGCCGCTGTCATGCAGGATTTCGGTGTTGAGCGCTCCGGCAATCGCCGCCTGTTCGACGACGTCGCGGTTATAGCGCGAATGCAGACCGTCGAAGATATCGGAGATCTTGCGGGCGGTTTCGACAACGGCGTGCAGGTCCTGTCCCGTGCGCACTTCCCCGCCTGCCAGCGTCAGGGAAGCATCGTCCAGCCCTTGCGCGATGAGATAGTCCTCCAGCGCCTTCTGGTCCTTCAGGTACTGTTCCGACTGGCCGCGCTTGACCTTGTAGAGCGGCGGCTGCGCGATATAGACGTAGCCGTTCTCGATCAGTTCCGGCATCTGCCGGAAGAAGAAGGTCAGCAGCAGCGTCCGGATATGGGCGCCGTCGACGTCAGCATCGGTCATGATGATGATCTTGTGGTAGCGCAGCTTCTCGACGTTGAACTCTTCCTTGCCGATCCCCGTGCCGAGCGCGGTGATCAGCGTGCCGATCTCGTTGGAGGAGAGCATCTTGTCGAAACGGGCGCGTTCCACGTTGAGGATCTTGCCCCGCAGCGGCAGAACGGCCTGATTCTCCCGGTGGCGGCCCTGCTTGGCCGAGCCGCCTGCGGAATCGCCCTCCACCAGGAAGAGTTCGGCCTTGGAGGCATCGCGTTCCTGGCAGTCGGCCAGCTTGCCGGGCAGGGAGGCGACATCGAGAGCGCCCTTTCGGCGGGTCAGCTCGCGTGCCTTGCGGGCAGCTTCACGGGCGGAGGCCGCTTCCACGACTTTGGAAACGATCGACTTCGCCGGGGCCGGGTTTTCTTCCAGCCACTCGTTCAGGGTCTGCGAAATCAGGTTCTCCACCACGGGCCGCACTTCCGAGGACACCAGCTTGTCCTTGGTCTGCGAGGAGAACTTCGGATCCGGGACCTTGACCGACAGGACGCAGGTCAGCCCCTCGCGGCAGTCGTCGCCGGAGAGCGAAACCTTTTCCTTCTTCATCAGGCCGGTCGATTCCGCATAGCCGGTGATCTGGCGCGTCAGCGCCGCGCGGAAACCGGCCAGGTGCGTGCCGCCGTCGCGCTGGGGAATGTTGTTGGTGAAGCACAGCACATGCTCGTGGTAGCTGTCGTTCCACCACATGGCGGCTTCCACCGTGATGCCGTCGCGCTCTGCAATCATGGTGACCGGATTTTCGATCAGTGGATGCTTGGCCCGGTCGAGAAAGCGGACGAAGGCTTCCAGCCCGCCCTCGTAGAAGAGTTCCTCGACGACATCCTCGACGCCGCGCTTGTCGGTCAGGATGATGCGGACGCCCGAGTTGAGGAAGGCCAGTTCCCTGAGGCGGTGTTCCAGCGTGGCGAAGTCGAATTCGGTCTTGGTGAAGGTCTCAGGTGAGGGCAGGAAAGTGACCTCGGTGCCCTTCTGGCCATTGGCGGGCCCCACCACTTCCAGGGGGCTCTGAGCTTCGCCGTGGGCGAAGGTCATGAAGTGTTCCCGGTCGTTACGCCAGATGCGCAGATCCAGCTTGGTGGAGAGCGCGTTCACCACCGAAACGCCGACGCCGTGAAGGCCGCCCGACACCTTGTAGGAATTCTGGTCGAATTTCCCGCCCGCGTGCAGCTGGGTCATGATGACCTCGGCGGCCGACACGCCTTCTTCGGAGTGAATGTCCGTCGGAATGCCGCGGCCGTTGTCGGAAACCGTCACGGATCCGTCCGGATTGAGGGACACGGTGACATGGTCGGCATGGCCGGCGAGGGCTTCGTCGATTGCGTTGTCGACCACTTCGTAGACCATGTGATGCAGGCCCGAGCCGTCATCGGTGTCGCCGATGTACATGCCGGGCCGTTTGCGCACGGCATCGAGGCCTTTGAGGACCTTGATGGAGTCCGCGCCGTATTCGGCGCCGTCTCCGTTTTCCGGGGTCTGGTTGGGGTCGGACGTGGACATGTCGCTCATGCGAATCAATCACCAATCGGTTTGTCTATTCTACCCCCGTTATACGGGGTTCCGGCAGGGGTTCAACCGAACGCGTGCGATCGGAAAGCCAGCGAAGGGATTCTGGTGGAAAACCACAAGAATCCGGCGGATTTAAGGGGCCGTGACACCACGCAGCAGCCTGCTCCCGTTGTCCTTGATCTCGAACACCTCGGCATCGCCCGGCAAGGCTTCGAAAAGGGCCTCGTCGGTTCCGGTCATGAAGACCTGTCCGCCAAGGGTGTCCAGCTTGCCGAAAAGCGCCGCCCGCCGGTTCGGATCGAGATGGGCGGCGATCTCGTCGAGCAGCAGAACCGGGGTCATTCCGGAAACTTTCGCGGTCAGTTCCGCATGGGCCAGGATCAGTCCGATCAAGAGCGCCTTCTGTTCCCCGGTCGAGGATTGGGCCGCCGGCATGGACTTGGCAGCGTGCTGCACCTTGAGATCGCTCAGATGCGGGCCGTTCAGCGTGCGTCCGGCGGCGCGGTCGCGCGCGCGGCCGTCTTTCAGCATCTGGCGGTAGGCATCCTCCCGGTCGGAGGCGCTGAGGCCGATGGTCTCGGCTTCGAACGCCCCTTCAAGCGATACGGCGGCATGGGGGAAGGGGAGATCCTGGGCGGCCTGGTCCGCGATCATCTGCGTCAGCAGGCCGACGGTTTCGCTCCTGGCAATGGAGACGGCCGTCCCGAGTTCGGCGACCTGAAGTTCCAGCGCTGTCAAAAAGGCATCCGATCCGCCCTGGTCCAGCAGGCGGTTGCGCTGTCTGAGGGCGTTTTCGAAATCGCCGACCCGGCGGCCATGCGCCGGATCGATGGCCAGTGTCAGCCGGTCGAGAAAACGCCGCCGGTCGGAAGCCGGGCCCGTAAAGAGCCCATCCATGCTCGGGACCAGCCATAACACCCGCACATAGTCGAGCAGGCTCTCCGAGCCGCGCACGTCTTCGCCGTCGATCCTGACCTTGCGGCCCGGCGTCCCGGCCGCAAGGCCGGTGCCGATCTTCGTTTCCATCCCGTCCAGCAATACGGTTGCGGCAACGCTCCAGCTGCCGTCACCGTCCTTGCGGGCGACATCGGCAAGCGCTGCCCGGCGCAGGCCGCGGCCGGCGGTCAGGAAGGATATGGCTTCCAGAATGTTGGTCTTGCCGGCGCCGTTCGGCCCGACAAAAGCCACCAGCTTTGCCGTGAGCGGCAAGGTGAGCGTGGTGTAGTTGCGGAAGCCGGTCAGCGACAGACGGGTCAGCCGCGCCGTCCGGAACTCTGTCATTGTCCTGCTTCCGCTTGTCTTCTACGTCGGATCAGACCCGCATCGGCATCAGCACGAACAGGCAATCGTCGACCGTGTTGTCCTGAATGAGGGTCGGTGATCCGGAATCGGCCAGCCGGAACAGCGCGGTGTCGCTGCTGAGTTGGTTGGCGATGTCGAGCAGGTAGCGGGAATTGAACCCGATTTCCAGCGGCTCGGCGTCATATTCAACCGCCAGCTCTTCCGTCGCGCTGCCTGAATCCGGGTTGTTGACGGTCAGCACCATCCGGCCTTCCGTCAGGGACAGTTTGACGGCGCGTCCGCGTTCGGAGGAAATCGTCGAGACACGGTCGACGGCTTCCTTGAATTCGTCGCGGTCGACGCGCATTTCCTTGTCGTTGCCCTGCGGGATTACCCGGCCGTAGTCCGGGAAGGTGCCGTCGATCAGCTTGGAGGTCAGCACCACGGAGCCGGTGGTGATCCGGATCTTGGTGTCCGACAGTTCGATCTGCACTTCCACTTCCGGGTCCTCCAGAAGCTTCTGCATCTCGCCGACCGTCTTGCGCGGCACGATGATGCCCGGCATGCCGGAAGCACCGGACGGAGCCGGAACCTCGGCCTGGGCCAGGCGGTGTCCGTCGGTCGCGACCGCGCGGAACTGCTGGCCGTTGCCCGCGTCCACCGTGTGCAGGTAGATCCCGTTCAGGTAATAACGGGTCTCTTCCGTCGAGATCGCGAATTGCGTGGTGTCGATCAGCTTGCGGATGTCCCCGGCAGTCAGCGGGAAACCGTGGCTGAAGTCGCCTGCAGTCAGATCCGGAAAATCGGTTTCCGGCAGCATCTGCAGGGTGAACTTGGAGCGGCCGGCGCGGATTTCCAGGGTGGCGTTGTCGCTGGTGGTTTCCAGCACGACCTGCGAGCCTTCCGGCAGCTTGCGCACGATGTCGTAGAACATATGCGCAGGAACGGTCGTCGCCCCCGGCAGGTCGATCATGGCCGGGACGGATTCGACGATTTCCAGGTCGAGGTCGGTCGCCTTGAGATTGATTGCGCCACCGTCGGCACGCAGAAGGACGTTCGACAGGATGGGTATGGTATTCCGGCGCTCGACCACCCGGTGAACATGGGTCAGGGACTTGAGGAGGTCGGTCCGCTCGAGGGTCGCTTTCATACTCTCGTTCCGTACTCGTGAAACGCCAGGCGGATCTGCCTGGCCAAATGAACAAATTGGGCTCCGTTCGGGAGCGGGGGGAAGACACTGCCCTTAACCGGCGTCAAAAGCAAGAGGGCGTCCGCCCGGAACGCCCCCCATTTTGGTAGAATAACGTGTATTTCTAACGCTTTCGGTCCGGCCGGCGGGGTTGCTTGCGGTCCCCGGCGGCCGGTTGCGGCCGTTCAGGCGTCCAGCATGCGTTTCAGCAGTTCGAGTTCCTGCGCAAGCGCATAGTCCGCGCGGGCCATTTCCTCGATCTTGCGTACGGCGTGCAGCACGGTCGTGTGGTCCCGGTTGCCGAAGCGGCGGCCGATCTCGGGCAGCGACCGGGGCGTCATGACCTTCGCCAGATACATGGCGATCTGCCGGGGCCGGACAATGGTCCGTGTCCGCCGGGCGGACAGAAGGTCAGCCTTGGTCACGTTGTAGTGCTTGGACACGATGCGCTGGATGTCTTCGATCTTGACGCGGCGCGGTTCACTGGACCGGACCAGGTCGCGCAGGGTCAATTCCGCCATTTCCTGCGTGATCGGCTGATTGGTCAGCTGATTATGGGCGATCAAGCGGTTGAGCGCTCCTTCCAGGTCGCGGCCGGAAGAGGCCACATGCCGGGCGACATAGTCCAGCACGCCGTCCGGAACGTCGAACTGCGGATAGGTGTTGCGGGCCATTTCGACACGGGAGACCAGAATGCTCCGGCGCAGCGCGAAATCCGGCTCCATGATGCCGACGACGAGGCCGCCCGAAAGACGGGAACGGACGCGGTCGTCGAGCGTGTCCAGTTCGGACGGGGCCCGGTCGGCGGCGACGATCACCTGGCGTGCGCCATCGATCAGCGCATTCAGGGTATGGCAGAATTCCTGCTGCACCTGCTTGCCGTGCAGGAACTGCATGTCGTCGATCAGGAGAAGGTCGATGGTCCTGAGGGTTTCCTTGAAAGCCAGTGCCGACTGGGACTTCAGTGCCGCGACGAACTTGTACATGAAATGCTCTGCCGTCAGGTAGAGCACCTTGCGTCCCGAAGCCCTTGCCTGGGCGGCCACGGCCTGCATCAGGTGGGTCTTGCCGAGGCCGACGGAGGCATGCAGGTACAGCGGATTGAAGGTCACCGGACCGCCGGACGCCACTTGCCGCGCTGCCGCCAGGGCCAGGTTGTTGGACTCGCCTTCGACAAAGGTTTCGAATGTGTACTTCGGGTCGAGCGCAGCGCCCTGAAGCACGTCCCGGGGGGTATCCTGCGCGGTCTCGCCGCGGCCGACGGCCGCGGTGGCGGCCTGGGCACGGGTCACCTGGGAAGCGTCTGCGAGCGCATCACCGCGGTTTTCCAGGGTGACCGGCTTTGAGGCCGACGGCGCGCTGAGGCTCGGTGCGTTGACCGGAGTCTGCCGCGGCCGGATCGCGCTGCGGACCGTCAGCTCGATGCGGTGGACATTGTCGCACTCGCGCTGCCAAAGACCCATCAGCTGATCATTGTAATTGTTCTGGATCCACTGTTTCAAAAAGCGTGTCGGAACGGACAGGCGTACGGTGCCGTCCTGATGTTCCTCAAGATCCACGCGCGCGAACCAGCTGGTGAATACGTCGTCACCCAGTTCCGCGCGGAGTTGTTTCTTGACCCGCTTCCACTGTTCGGAGCCGCCTGCCTCCTGAACCTGCATGTCATTTGCCTCCTGTTTGAGTGAAGAACAGTCCGCCACAGCCGTTCTTCGACGCCTTGCTGCTTGTGCAGCATTATTGAGTCCCTTTTGGGACGGTTATCGCATGGGCGGCCGGAGAGTTCCTGCCACCTGACCCCGTCGAACAGCGGGGTAATTAGTTTTGAATCCAGGGCAGTCCGGAGGCCTTCCAGCCGGACTGGGTCCCGCGATGGCCGTCCGCATCAAGCGGACCTTCAAAGCCATCGGAGATGTTGAAGCACTGCGTGTAGCCGGCCTGCGTCAGGGCGATCGCTGCTGCCTGGCTGCGCGCTCCGGAGCGGCACAGAAAATAGATCGGCGCGTTTTGGTCAAGTCCTTTTTTTGCCAAAAGGTCCGAAACGTCCGCGACAAATTCGGGACGGGGTCCCGAAGGCGGGAAACTCTGCCATTCCGACAGAATGGGTTCCTTCCCGATCGCACGCAGATCCGGCAGGCCGACAAACGACCATTCCGCTCGCGTGCGCACATCAACGAGCACTGCCTGCTCGTTGCTGGAAAGACCCTCGAATGCCTCCTGCGCACTCAAGTCTCCAGCGTAGCCACCCTCATGAAACACAACTGCCCCCTTCAATAGCCGTGAGCTATTGATTTAAAGTACTTTTAAGAATGTCTGGAAGAAGAACTAGTCCGTATCGACGCTAAGCGCCGGGGTTGCTGAATACAATAATGTATTCATCCGGTATGCGTTTTGTTTTGTGCTCAGCTGCGTTCAGACTAGACTTATTCATTGTTTATCCAAGCACCGTTTTTTTGGTCGCCTGCTGGTCATTTCGTGCCAGCCGATTGTTAATATACAGACAGCGACCGGAGGAGCAACCGCGTGTTTTTCCGAAACCCCCCGGCAAGCGGTTTCTACCCTAGCGTGACAATAATTCACCCCGCTGTGGGTGATCGAACAAATGCTTTTTACCGCAATGACTTTTTGTCTCTCAGGGCCCTGTCATAATCCAAAAACCGACTTTTCAAAAAAAAATTCGGAACTGATACCTTGACTCGTATCGAATCCGGTTTGATTGGGTTCTCAAATGTCTACATGTATATAAGTCGTTGGTTTTAATAAATATTTTCTGACAGTATCATACATGGCAGAATTGACGATGTTGCAAGCGATGGTTGCTGTATTCCGTCATCCACAAAATTACGCGGCTAAAAAAAACCCGGCACTGAGGCCGGGTCTTTTTAACGGTGATGTGACGGTGCTTGTTAAGCGCCGAGCGCCTTGATGCGGGCGTTAAGACGGGAAACCTTGCGGGAAGCCGTGTTGGCGTGAAGAACGCCCTTGGTTGCGGCGCGCATGATCTCCGGCTGTGCAGCCTTGAAGGCTTCGTTCGCGGCGGTCTGATCGCCAGAAGCGATGGCTTCCTCAACCTTGCGCAGGAAGGTGCGCACGCGGCTCCGGCGAGCTTTGTTCGTGGCCGTCCGGCGGGCAATCTTGCGGGCCGCCTTCTTGGCCGATGGTGTGTTGGCCATGGGCTCAATCCTGATCGGTAATTGGGACTAGTGTCCGGTGGCGATCGGGACCGATGCACATTGGCGGTAAGACCCGATCAAAAAACAACGGCGGCGAAGTTCGCCACCGATTGGGCGCTGCTTATAATCTTGCTTGGCGTTGCCGTCAACGGCTTTATCGTTGATAGCGGCAAGATTATTTGTTGCGGAACTGGGGCGTGCGTTTCTCGGCGAAGGCGCTCATGCCTTCGTTCTGGTCCTCCAGCGCGAACATTGCCTGGAAGACCCTGCGCTCGAAGCGGACGCCTTCGGAAAGCGTCGTCTCGTAAGCACGGTCCACGCTTTCCTTTGCCATCATGACGACGGGCAGGGAGAAGTCAGCGATCTTTTCCGCTGCCTTCATGGCTTCGTCGATGAGGGTGTCGGCGGGCACGATCCGGCTGACGAGACCGCTGCGCTCGGCTTCTTCCGCATCCATCATGCGGCCGGTCAGAACCATTTCCATGGCTTTGGACTTGCCGACGAAACGGGTCAGCCGCTGGGTGCCGCCCGCACCCGGAATGACGCCGAGGGTGATTTCCGGCTGGCCGAACTTCGCGGTGTCGGCAGCGATGATGAAATCGCACAGCATGGCCAGTTCACAGCCGCCGCCAAGCGCATAGCCGGCGACCGCGGCGATGATCGGCTTGCGGTTTCGGGAAACCCGGTCGAACGGGGTGATGAGGTCCGTCTGATAGGCCGTGGCAAAATTGTGCGGCTGCATCTCCTTGATGTCCGCACCGGCGGCAAATGCCTTCTCCGATCCGGTGATCACCACACATCCGACTTTTTCGTCCGCGTCGAACCCGTCGAGGGCGGTGCCGAGTTCGGCAACAAGGGCCGAGTTCAGGGCGTTCAAGGCTTTCGGACGGTCCAGAGTGATCAGGCCGACCTTGCCGCGTTTTTCAACGCGGATGTTTTCATATCCCATGTTGCCTGCTCCCAGTGCTCCAGGCGGTTGATTTTCCGCGACATGCCTAACCGACCGGGCGCCGGTCTGGCAAGTTTGACCGAAAGGTTAGCACGGTTGCCCTAGCGCTGGCACGACGGGCAGTGGAAGGTCGAGCGGCCCGTCTGAACCAGCCGCGATACCGTTCCCTTGCAGCCCGGTGTCCGGCAGGCCTGGCCTTCCCGGTCGTAAACGGCAAAGGAATGCTGGAAATAGCCGAGAGAACCGTCCGCCTTGGTGTGGTCGCGCAAGGTGGAGCCGCCTGCGGCGATGGCTTCCTCCAGTGTTGCGCGGATACTGGCGGCAAGCAGCTCCGCCTTGTCCGTCGGGCGCCCGGATTTGGCCGCCAATGTCCCGGCGGCGCGCACCGGACTGAGACCGGTTCGCCAGAGGGCCTCACAGACATAGATATTGCCCAGTCCCGCGATCAGTTTCTGGTTGAGAAGAGCGGACTTGAGCGGCGTCTTCCGGCCCGCGAACAGCCGTGCCAGGGTCTCGCCGCTCAGATCGTTGCCGAGAGGCTCGATCCCCAGATCCTTGAAGAAGGGATGGCCGGCCAGCTGCGGTCTTGCGATCAGATCCATGAAACCGAAGCGGCGCGGGTCATTGTAGATGATGCGGGCGCCGGCGTTGTCCGCCGTCCTAAGATGAAACACCACGTGATCGTGTTTGGGATCCTTGCCGCGTTCATGGGTGAACTTGCCCGGCGTTGCCTGAAGGGTGTCGTTTTCGATCCGGAACGACCCCGACATGCCAAGGTGCATGACCAGCACGTCGCCGGTATCGATATCCGCGAGCAGATACTTGGAGCGGCGGGAGAGCGCGGTGACTTGCCTGCCACGCAGCCGTTCGCGGAAGTCGGCCGGAAACGGAAAGCGCAGGTCCGGCCGGTTCTGGTCGACCTTGACGATCTCCGATCCTTCAAAAGTCGGCGCAAGCCCCCGTTTGACGGTTTCCACTTCCGGTAATTCTGGCATTTGTGCTCTGGTCTCCGGTCCGGTTGCGCGCTATAGGCCTGCGGCATATGGCTTTCCATGGCCGGCGAAGATAGCGCCTGACGGACGCTTGTACTATGGTCCGGCGCACTTTGTAGGTAAAATGAACAGCATCCGCCAGGAGGCGCATTCATGACGCAACAGGCACAGACCGGCACATCCGGCCGCGCACCGGAAGACATGCCGACCAGTTTCGGCTTCACCAGGGTTGCCGAAGGGCAAAAACAGGCCCTGGTGGACGATGTCTTTCACAAGGTCGCCGAGCGCTACGACGTGATGAACGACCTGATGTCCGGCGGTTTTCACCGGGTGTGGAAGGATGCGATGGTCTCCTTCCTGGCACCGCCGAAATCGGGCGCGTCCGGCTGGCGGCTTCTGGATGTGGCCGGCGGAACCGGCGATATCGCCACCCGTGTCGTGCGCCGCTCCAACGAGACGGTGGAAGCGGTCGTCTGCGACATCAACGAAAGCATGCTGGGTGTCGGTCGCGACCGGGCCGAGAAGGCAGGTCTTTCGAATCTCATCACCTTCAGCCAGGGCAATGCGGAAGAGCTGCCGTTCCCGGACAGGAGCTTCGACGCCTACACCATCGCTTTCGGCATCCGCAACGTCCCGGACATCCCCAAGGCCTTGCGTGAGGCGCACCGTGTGCTGAAACGGGGCGGCCGGTTCCTGTGCCTGGAATTTTCAGAGGTCGACGTGCCGCTGCTGGACAAGGTCTATGACGCCTTTTCCTTCAACGCCATTCCGGCGATAGGCAAATTTGTGACCGGCGACGGCGAGCCTTACCGCTATCTGGTGGAATCGATCCGCAAGTTCCCGAGCCAGGAGCGGTTCGCCGAAATGATCCGCGAGGCGGGCTTCGAGCGGGTGAGCTACCGCAATTATTCCGGCGGCATTGCCGCGCTGCATTCAGGCTGGAAGCTCTGATTGATGGCCTTTCCGGTAATGTCTCTCCTCCGCCTGGCGCGGGCTGGATTCGTGATGGCGCGCGAAGGCGTGTTCGGCCTGGTCTCCCTGCCTGACCTGCCGGCGGGCCCGCGGTTTGCCATCGCCATGGCGCGGCTCCTGGAGCGCCGGGCGGTCAAGAACAAGAGCGCGGAACTGCGCCTGTCGGACGCGCTCAACAAGCTCGGGCCCTCCTACGTCAAGCTTGGCCAGTTTCTTGCCACCCGTGCCGACGTGGTCGGCAAGGAGGCGGCGCGCGAGCTCTCGCTGTTGCAGGACAGGCTGCCCGCCTTCGACCATGAAGACGCCCTGGCGGCCGTTTCCGAACAACTGGGCCGGCCGGTGGACGAGATTTTTGCCGAATTCGGCGAAGCTGTCGCCGCCGCCTCCATCGCGCAGGTGCATCCCGCGGTCATCCGTGACCGGGACGGAAACGAGCGCAAGGTGGCCGTGAAGATCCTGCGGCCCGGCGTCGCGCGCCGGTTCCAGCGCGACCTGCAGAGCTATTACCTGGTCGCGCACCTCGCCGAACGGTTCCACGCACCCTCCCGGCGCCTGAGGCCGGTGGCCGTGGTTGACACGCTTGCGCAATCGGTCGCGATGGAAATGGATTTCCGCCTCGAGGCGGCGGCCTTGTCGGAAATGGCCGAGAACACCGCCGGGGATCCCGGCTTCCGGGTTCCGAAGGTGGAATGGCTACAAACGGCCAAGGGCGTGCTGACCATGGAGTGGATCGACGGCCGGAAGATGTCCGACGTCGACGGCCTGGCCGAGGACGGACACGACCTGGAAGCGCTCGGCGCCATGGTCATCCAGAGTTTCCTGCGCCACACGCTGCGCGACGGTTTTTTCCACGCCGACATGCACCAGGGCAATCTCTTCGTTCAGGTGGACGGCACGCTTGTGGCCGTCGATTTCGGCATCATCGGCCGTCTCAACAAGCGCGAGCGCCGGTTCCTGGCCGAGATCCTGTTCGGCTTCATCACCCGCAACTACAAGCGGGTTGCCGAAGTGCATTTCGAGGCCGGTTATGTGCCGCCGGACCAGGATGTCGACATGTTCGCCCAGGCGATCCGTGCTATCGGCGAACCGATCCACGGTCATGACGCGAGCGAGATCTCCATGGCCCGGCTGCTGACCCAGCTGTTCGAGGTGACCGAACTCTTCGAGATGCGCACCCAGACCCAGCTGATCATGCTTCAGAAGACCATGGTCGTAGTGGAAGGCGTGGCCCGTTCGCTCAATCCCAATCTCGACATGTGGAGAACCGCCGAACCGGTGGTCGGCAACTGGATCCGGGAGCATCTCGGCCCGGTGGGCAAGGTGAGGGATGCCGGGGATGCTCTTGCCTCGCTCGCCCGCATCGCCAACGACATGCCGCTCTTCGCCAACCGCATCGGCCGCATGTCGGAGGAATTGGAAAAGATGACCCATCAGGGTCTCAGGTTCGACGAGGAAACCGCCGAGGCCATCGGCAAGGCGGAGGCGCGGCACACGCGCTCGGGGCGCGTCGCCCTCTGGGTGATCGCCCTTTCGCTGGGCGTCCTGGCCGTGCAGAGCCTTCTTTAGGACGCTGGCCAGGTGAACTGGCCAGCCCAGCGGGTCGCTCTAATCACGTCCGGAAATCGCGGATCGACCGGGGAGCCTGAGCATGACAGTTCCAGCCGCAGCGAAGATTGCCCTCCAATTGGCGGTCTTTTCCGGATGCGCCGGTGCCGGGCAGGCGGCTTTCGCCGAAGGTGATCCCGCCAACGGCAGGACATTGGCCAAGTCTTCGCAATGCTCCCGCTGCCACGGCCAGGACGGCAATGCACGCTCCACGTCCTTTCAGCCCGTCCCGATGCTGGCAGGGTAGCCTGCGGCCTATTTGGTCAAGGAAATGAAGAGCTACGCCGACGGCACAAGGGCGAACACCAGCAAGAACGGCAATATGTCCAAGGCGCTGAAATTGCTCAGTGAAACTGACTTTAATGACCTCGCTGCATATTACGAAGCGCAGAAACGGTATTAGTTCTCGTTGGGAAGCTCTTCCCGTAATGTCTGGAAAGCTGTTTCGATGTGGGACGTCAGCACCCTGACAGCTCGCGTGGCGTCCCGGGTCTCGCAGGCCTTCACCATGTGCTCGTGGTCTTTCAGCCACTCTCCGGTCCGCCGTGGCAGGAGGCCGTAACCGGCGATATGAATGCGGCAGGTGCGGCGCAGGTCCTCGATCATGGCCAGCTGGCGCGGGCGGCCTGCGGGCAGATAAAGACTGCGGTGAAACGCCCAGTCACCTTCCGCCCAGCTGTCGGTCGCCGCATCGATGTTGGAATGGGCGAGCGCCATTGAAATCCTGTCTAGGTCTTCCGGTTCCATCCGCTTGATCGCCTGGGACAGGCAATCGGTCTCCAGCAGAATACGCAGATTGTAGACCTCCCGGATTTCGGCGGTTGTCAGCCTAATTACCCGGGCGCGCCGGTTGGGCACCAGATCGATCAGCCCGCGCGCGGCCAGAAGCTGGAGCGCGTCGCGGACCGGAATGCGGCTGACGGAGAAACGTTCGGCGATCTCGCCCTGTTTCAACTCCTCGCCCGGCCTCAAGGTGCCGCCGACGATCTCGGTTTCCAACGCGGTGGCGATGTGTTCGGCGGACATTGGTGCTCCCTCATGATGCCTCATAACTAACTTGACAGAGGCGCGTAATCAAGAAATGTATAAATGTATACATTTTGGAGTTTCGGAATGAGCACTGAGCACACCTACACCTCCGCGATCCTGTGGACCGGAAACCGGGGCGAGGGCACAAGAACCTATCGCGGCTATGACCGCACCTGGGAAATCAGGACACCGAGAAAGCCTGTCGTTTCCTGTTCCAACGATCCGCTGCTCGGCGGCGACCCTGCCTTGCACAATCCCGAAGACCTGCTCCTGTCCGCGCTCGCCAGCTGCCACATGCTCTGGTACCTGCATCTGGCCAGCAATGCCGGCATCGCGGTGACCGCCTATGAGGATGCACCGGAAGCCGTTGGCGAAACGGAACGCAGCGGCGCCGGCCGCTTTCTGCGGGCCACCCTGCGTCCGAAGATCACAGTGCCGGCGGGAACGAACCTCACAAAAGCCGACGCTATCCATCACGAGATCCACAAGGTCTGCTACATCGCCCGCTCGGTGAATTTCCCGGTCAGTTTCGAGGCGAGCTATCTGGAAGGGTGAAGCGGCGTCCTGTCGGAGGCATCAGGGTAATGACGAACTCTCACTTGGCCTTCCCGGACGTAGCAAAGCGAAGATCCGGGATCTTTCGGCCAAAAACAGGAACCTTGGCAAACGAAACAGGTTCCTGCGGCCCGCAGGTCCCGGCTCGCGCTTCGCTTGGCCGGGACGGCGCCGGAGAGAAGGCCTTTGTCAGCAATTTGGGGCGTCCTGTCGAACGCATGAGTTTCTGCTCTTTGCTCAAGTGGATGACGCGGAACCCTGGGCGGAAAGGATCAGTGGCTTTGCCGCCTCAATGATCAGCTCGACCAGTTCCGGGTCCATGAACTGATAGTCGTCGGGAATGTCGAGCACATGCACTGTCCCGGGCCGCAAGGCTTGGCGATAGTCCTTCTTGAGCCGTAAGGCGTGCTCGGGCTCCATGACGAGAATGAGGTCCGCCCAGTCGATGTCGGTTTGCTTCACGGTTCGACGCGCGGCGCGGCTTGTTCCGGCCGAGCGGACGTTCACGCCGGACATCTTTCGAAACACCCGCTCCGCCGTCGGACTGCGCCATTGGTTGCGGCTGCAGACGAACAGGACATTGAGGGAGGCGGCTTCAGTCAAAAGGCGTCACCCGCCTGAGGGTCAAATTGATCCGCCCGCCGTTCTTCAAAAGCGTCGAGGTGCCTTTAAGCACCCGGTCGATGCCGTGAAAGGCGAGCCGCGCCTCGCCGCCGAGCACGACAACGTCGCCTGATTGCAGGCGGAAGGATTGTGTCGGGTCCTTGCGTTTAAGCCCTCCGATCCTGAAGGTGGCCGTATCGCCAAGGGAAACGGAAACGACAGGCGCGTCGAAGGTTTGCTCGTCCCGGTCCTGATGCAGGCCCATTTTTGCGCCCGCCTCGTAGAAATTGATCAGGCAGGCTTCCGGCTCCGGTGCGTCCGGCGCAAGCTCCGACCAGAGGTCCGTCAATACAGCGGGCATCTCCGGCCAGTCCCTGCCCGTATCCGGATGGGTCGGCTGATAGCGGTAGCCTTTGATGTCGGAGACCCAACCGAGCAGCCCGCAATTGCTCATCCGGACCGAAAACGGCTTGCCGGTTTTCGGCATCACCGGCTGGAACAGTGGCGCCTCGGCGACGATCGCCCGGATCCGCTCCAGAAGATCTTCCTGCGCTTCCCGGCCGAAATGTCCGGGCAGATAGGCAAGGCCGCTTAG
>NZ_JBNKYW010000081.1:0-3997 GCF_050301095.1 Roseibium sp. | reverse complement strand
AAACAGCCGCAAGACCTTCCAGCGGGCTGAAACAGAACGTTTTTTCAAAACTCCACGCATGAGCAAAACAGCTCCCTTGTCGACAATCGGTCCGGCCCGGCCGGACTATCCCCCGAGCATCTCTCTCGGGTCAAAATTGATGATCACTTCCTGCCAGGCCTCATATTTTGCGACCGGCAGAGAATATGGCTGACAGCGCATGATTGCGCGTACCGCGCTGCTCGCCGCCGCCCGGAAAGCAGGGTTTCCATTGGAGTTCATGACCTCCGGACTGCTTGAAACCTCGCCGTTCTGTGACAGGTTGAACCGAACCCGGACTTTCAGGTCTTCCGCACCGACCGCGCCGACCGGCGGGCTCCAGCACTGTGCGACCTGGCCTCTGAGAGCATCCAGTTCCGACTGGCTCATCCGCACGTTCTCCTGCCCCTTGCGGGAGCCGAGCGAAGCCTGTTCCTGGGACGTCTGACCTGTCTGCTTCGCAGGCTCGACCTTGTTCAGGAGGGCCGCGATCTGCGTGCTGCTGAAATCGTCCTTCGGCGGCTCGGGAGCCCGCTTCGGCGGCGTCGGCTTGGAGCGCGGCGCAACCTTGGTGATGATCGGCTGGGGCGCCGGGGCTGCCTGCTGCTGCGGCACCGGTTCGGGCGCGGGCGCGGGCTCCGCCTTCGGAGCAGGTTCGGGTTCCGGTGCCGGCGCGGGGTCCGGTGCTGGCTCCGGCTCGGCGACCGGTGTCGGTTCGGGCACGGGAGCAGGCGGCGGTGGAGGCGATGGCGTCGGCGGGGCGGGTTGCTCTACCTTGCTTTCACCTGGCTTGTCCGCCGGCTTCGGCAATTCCTCAGACGGTTTCTCGGCAGGCTGTACGGCCGCCACTTCCCGGATCTCGGCTGTTTTTTCCCCGATCCTGAGCTTCGTGAGTTCCTCGATGGGCACCAGTTCGACCGGCAGGGAATCCACGGGCGGCACGGTAAAGCTCTCCGCGTCCGGAAAGGCAATCAAGCCCCAGAGCAAGACGGCCGTGTGACCGGCCAAAGACGCGATGAGACCTGCGCGCATGACGCGTTACGAGTCCCGTTCTTCCAGAGTGACAAGACCAAGTCGTTTGAACCCGGCCGCGTTGATCCGTCCCATGAGCTTCATCATCGTGCCGTAGTCGGCATCCTGGTCACCGCGCACATAGATGCGCTCGTCATAACCGTTGGCCGCGATCGCCTCGAGTTTCGGCACGACTTCGTCGATGGCGATGGGGGTGTCCTGAATGAAAATCTCACCGGCGGAATTCACCGAGATGGTGATCGGCTCCGTATCCCCTTCCAGCGCCTTGGCGCGGGTTTCCGGCAAGTCGATCGGCACCCCGACCGTGAGCAGAGGCGCGGCCACCATGAAGATGATCAGAAGCACGAGCATCACGTCGACCATCGGCGTGACGTTGATCTCGCTCATGGGCGCATGCCGCCGCCGGCGCCGCCCGCGCCGTCCGCCCGATTGTCCGGCTCCGACCTGCATGGCCATGGCTCAGCCCCTCTCGTCGATCTGGCGCGACAGGATCGCCGAGAATTCGTCGGCAAAGCCTTCCATGCGGGACACCGCCTTGCCGACATCGGAGGAGAACTTGTTGTAGGCGATAACCGCAGGGATAGCAGCCAGGAGGCCGAGCGCGGTCGCAAACAGGGCTTCGGCGATGCCCGGCGCGACAACGGCAAGGTTGGTGCTTTCGGAGGCGGCAATGGCCTGGAAGGCGGTCATGATGCCCCAGACCGTGCCGAAGAGGCCGATGAAGGGCGCCGCGGAGCCGACGGTCGCCAGAATGAGCAGGCGGCTTTCCAGCCGGTCCGCCTCGCGCTGAATGGTCACGTCCATTACCCTGTCGATCCGCTGCTGCAGGCTGCCGATGGCAGGCCGCGCGCCCTCGTGGCTGCGTTTCCATTCCCGCATGGCGGCAACGAACAGGGCCGCCATGGAATAGTTCACGCGATTGTGAAGCGTTCCATAGAGTTCTTCGAGGGACTGCCCGGACCAGAACACGGTTTCGAACCGGGTCATCTGCCGCTTGGTGCGCCCCATCAGCATGACCTTGTCGACAATGATCGCCCAACACCACACGGAAGAGGCTATGAGCCCCAGCATGACGATCTTGACGACGACATGCGCCTGCCAGAACAGGGAGAAGAACGAGATGTCGCCTGCGGGCGCTTCCAATGTCGATTGGACAAGTGTTTCCATAAACTCAGTGACCTCTAGGCCGTGTGACGCCGATGTGCTTTCAGGTGTCCGGCATTACCGGCCCGGCAATGCCAGCGTGAGCCGGAATCAGGAGGACGGCCCTTCTAACCTGCCGCCTCTCTGACGTTTGATTTTGTCAAAACTGGGACTTTGCCAAACAAACAAGTCCCTCTCTAAAGGAATCAATTAAGGTTACCGCAAGCTTAACGCGGAATTTTCTTTTTAAAGTGTTTTGCCATGGTCAAGGGACGGGCGGCGGCAACTTGGCCTCAAGTGGTTCAATCCATGGGCCTTTCGTCCGGCATATGGGCAAGAAGTTTGTCCGCCAGAATTTGCGGCAGCCGGGTCGGGCGGCCCTCTGAGGTGATCACGGCAACGGTAACGTCCGCGAATACCAGCAACTCGCCGTCCCGATAGATCCGCTGATCCAGCCGGACCCGGGCGCCCCTGTATTCGGCAAGGCCGGTACGCACTTCCAGAATGTCGTCGATCCGGGCAGGCTTGCGGAAGTCGAGGGTCATGGTGCGCACGGCAAAGGCAAGGGACACACCGTGGTCTCCGTCTGCCAGTTCCTTGTGGTGAATGCCGATCAGGCGCAGGAAGTCCGAACGGGCGCGTTCGAAGAAACGCACATAGGCCCCGTGATAGACAATGCCCGTGAAGTCCGTGTCCTCGTAATAGACCCGCACGGGAAGTACATGGCTTTCCGCGTCCAGGCGTCCCGCCAGATCCGGCCACTCAGTCACGGCATTTTCCTCTTGCAAAAATTTTGGGCCTCCCGGCCGTCTGACCGGAAGGCCCATTCCCTGGAAGTAATTATGCCTGCAATCAGGCGGCCGCAACCTCGGAGAGGAATTTCTCGACGGAAGCCCGCAGGTGTTCGGCCTGCTGCTTCATCTCGATGGTCGCGGTCAGCATGTCGCCGACGGCAGCGGAGTTTTCCGCAACGCCCTCGTTCAGCGAGGCCACGGTTTCGGCCACGCTGCGCGTGCCGTCGGCGGCTTCCGCAACATTACGCGAGATCTCGCCGGTCGCAGCGCCTTGCTGCTGTACGGCGCCGGCGATCGTGGTTGTATAGGAATTGACCTCCTCGACGGATTCCGACACCCGGCCGATCTCGTCGACCGCCTCGGTCGTGGAGGCCTGAATGGCCGCGATCTGCGCCGAGATTTCCTCCGTTGCCTTGGCGGTCTGGCCGGCCAGCGACTTGACCTCCGAGGCGACGACCGCAAAGCCCTTGCCGGCATCGACCGCGCGGGCGGCATCAATGGTGGCGTTGAGGGCCAGGAGGTTGGTCTGTTCGGCGATTTCGGAAATCAGCGAGACCACGTCGCCGATCTTGTTGGCGGCTTCCGCCAGACCGGAAATCTTGGTGTTCGAACTTTGCGCCGCCGTGGTGGTGCGGGCGACGATGGACGCTGTGGTCTCGACCTGCCGGGAGATCTCCGAGATGGAGGCGTTCAGCTCCTCGGTCGCGGAAGCCACCGCCTGTACGTTGGAGGAGGCGTTCTCCGAAGTCGCCACCGCCGTTTGCCCCTGCTCGGAGGCCGAATTGGAGCGCTCGTTGAGCGCGGAAGAGACTTCCTCGACGCGGGCGATGTTGGTTTCCACCAGCTCCAGCACCGTCTGGGCTTCGGAGCGGAAGGCCGCGATCAGCGAGTCGATCAGCTTCTCGCGTTTTTCGCGGGCGATATGGCCCACCTTCCGTTCGGCCGCGAGCCGTTCGCGTTCGACGGAGCTTTCCTTGAAGACCTCGATGCAACGGGCCATGCGGCCGATT
>NZ_JBNKYW010000080.1:0-11351 GCF_050301095.1 Roseibium sp. | reverse complement strand
GTTGCCGTGCAGCACGCCGGGCGAACCGGCGGTCAGCGAGGCGCAATGCTCTTCACCGTCCAGACCCTTGCCGCCGGCCTCGACGCCGACGATCTGCACGTCCTTGTCGTCGAGGAACGGGTGGAACAGGCCGATCGCGTTCGATCCGCCGCCGACGGCGGCGACGATCATGTCCGGCAGGCGGCCTTCCATGGCCATCATCTGTTCCTTGGTCTCCGTGCCGATCACCGACTGGAAATCGCGCACCATCTCCGGATAGGGATGTGGGCCCGCCGCGGTGCCGATCAGGTAATAGGTGTCCTCGACATTGGTGACCCAGTCGCGCAGCGCCTCGTTCATGGCATCCTTCAGGGTCCCGGCACCGGCGGTCACCGGCACGATTTCCGCGCCCAGAAGTTTCATGCGGAAGACATTGGGCTTCTGGCGTTCCACATCGGTCTTGCCCATGTAGACCACGCAGGGCAGGCCGAAGCGGGCGCAGACCGTGGCGGTTGCCACGCCGTGCTGTCCGGCACCGGTCTCGGCGATGATCCGGGTCTTGCCCATGCGCTTGGCGAGCAGGATCTGGCCAATGCAATTGTTGATCTTGTGGGACCCGGTGTGGTTCAGCTCGTCGCGCTTGAAATAGATCTTCGCGCCGCCAAGCTCCTCTGTCAGGCGCTCGGCGAAATAAAGCGGCGAGGGACGGCCGGTATAATGCTTGTTCAGCGTCTCGATCTCGCCTTGAAAGGCCGGATCGTTCTTGGCGTCCTTGTAGTGCTGCTCCAGGTCCAGGATCAGCGGCATCAGGGTTTCGGCAACATAACGTCCGCCGAAAATGCCGAAATGCCCGCGATCGTCCGGACCGGTCCGGATGCTGTTCGCCATGTCGTTCACGCGTATACTCCTTGAGCCCGGATAACGGGGAGCCCGAATATCAGGCCTCTCTGACCGCCGCCATAAAGCTGCGAATAAGATTGCTGTCCTTGACGCCCCGCTCCCGCTCGACACCGGAGGAGACGTCCACTGCCTTGGTTCCGCTCAGGCGGATGGCCTCGGCAACGTTCGACGGATCCAGTCCTCCGGAAAGCATGAAGGGCTTCCCGAGGTCAAGGTCTTTCAGAAGCGTCCAGTCGTAGGCTATGCCGTTTCCGCCCGGAATTTCGGAATCCTTGGGCGGTTTGGCGTCGAACAGCAGCCAGTCCGCCACAGTGGCGTAGTAATGGGCCTTTTCCAGGTCCGCCTTCTCGGAGATCGAGACTGCCTTCATGACCTTGGTCTTCTGCATCACCTTGACCGCGGCGCAGGCCTCCGGCGCTTCACTGCCGTGCAGCTGGAAGATATCGGGGTTCACGAGTTCCTTGATCCGCGACAGTCCGTCGAGATCCATATCGACGGTGACCGCGACGATCTCAGCCCGGCCACGGGCCATGTCCACCAGCCTGCTGGCATCGCTCAAGGAGACATGGCGCGGGCTCTTCGGGAAAAACATCAGTCCGATCATGTCCGCCCCAGCCTCCAGCGCGGCTTCCATGGTTTCCTCGGTGCTGAGACCGCAGATTTTGACTTTTACATTCGACATGGCTTCGAGGTATCGCGCCTGGAACGGGGTTTGTCAAAAGGGGAATGGCAAAAGCATTGGCTGTTTGCCATGAACCCCCACCCCTAGCCCCTCCCCACAAGGGGGAGGGGAACTTCGCCTCAGACTTTGCGACTTTCGCGGATCACGGCCATCCTTGTGAAAAGGACGTTGGTTCTTGGCGGAGCGGAATCCCCCTCCCCCTTGTGGGGAGGGGTTAGGGGTGGGGGTGTCCCATCAGGCCAAACCAAGTTTCCGTCTGATATCCAGAACGACCCCTTCCAGGTTCTCCTCAACGTCAAGAGCAGAGTATCGAAGCACATCAAATCCCTGCGACCTTAGCCAGTCATCCCGCAGTCTGTCGTGCTCCTGTTGTTCTGGCAGTCCGTGAACATCTCCATCGATCTCAACAACCAGCTTCCTCGAAAAGATGACAAAGTCCGCGACATAGGGACCGATTGGCGCTTGCCGACGGACATGAATCCCATCGGTTTTCAATTCCCGGAGTGCTCTCCAAAGAAGCTTTTCGCCCTTCGTCTGGTCGAGACGCAGTCTTTTTGCCGTTTCTCTGGTCTTTGCGTCTATCCGGGACGGGGCCAACTTGTTGCCGCTCTACTTCGTTTCTCGGGTTTTGGCACGATTAAGACTCCAGATCGCCCAAGCGCCTATAATGAAACACACAGCAAGGAGAATTATCCCCCCAAGGGGTTGCGGTAAAACACTGTTTAAGAGCAACACCAAATAAGTGGAAATAAACGTAAATAAAATCAACGATGTATGTTTCAGCCAAGCAGGCATCGTGGCACTATTTCCGAGCGAATCAACTAACATATAAGATTGCACCGGGGGCAGCGCAGCGCCGCCCCCTCACACCTCACGTCACGTTGAACGCCGCAATCGCCGCCATGTTGACGATGTCGCTGTCCTTGGCGCCCTGGGTCACGATCTGGATGGGCTTGTCGAAGCCGACCAGGAGCGGGCCGATGACCGTGGCGCCGCCAAGTTCCTGCAGCATCTTCGTGGAGATGGAAGCGGAGTGGAAAGCCGGCATGACGAGGACATTGGCCGGGCCGGACAGGCGGCAGAACGGGTAGGAGGCCATGCGGTCCATGTTGAGGGCGATGTCGGCGGCCATTTCGCCGTCGTACTCGAAATCGACCCTGCGCCGATCGAGGATCTTCACCGCCTCGATGACCTTTTCCGAGCGTTCGCCCCTCGGATGGCCGAAGGTGGAATAGGCGAGCATGGCAACACGCGGCTCGTAGCCCAGTCTGCGGGCGACATGGGCCGCTTCCTCGGCGATATCGGCAAGTTCCTCGGAGGTCGGCATGTCGATCACCGCCGTGTCGGCGATCAGCACTGTGCGGCCACGGGCAAGCGCCAGGGTGACCCCGATGATGCGATGCCCGGGTTTCGGATCGATGGTGGCCTTCACGGTGTCGAGAGCAACGGAATAATTTCGGGTCAGACCCGTGACCATGGCGTCGGCATCGCCCCGGGCGACCATGATCGCGCCCCAGTAGTTGCGGTCGTTGTTGACCATGCGCTGGCAGTCGCGCAGCAGGTAGCCCTTGCGCTGCAGGCGGGCGTAAAGATACTGGGCGTAATCCGCGTTGCGGTTGGAAAGCCGCGCGTTCTGGATGGAGATGCCGGAGCGGTTGATGTCGACGCCGGCATGTTCCGCCATGGATTTGATTTCGTCTTCCCGGCCGATCAGGATCGCTTCGCCAAGTCCCTGCGAGGCAAAGCTTGCGGCCGCGCGGATCACCGGTTCCTCCTCGCCCTCAGCGAACACGACGCGCTTCGGCTGACGGCGGACCTTGGTGAAGATCCGCTGCAGGGTACCGGCCACCGGATCGAGCCTTGAGGAAAGCTGGTTCTTGTAGGCCTCCATGTCGACGATCGGCCGGCGGGCGACGCCGGAATCCATCGCCGCCTGGGCAACGGCAGGCGGGATCGTGTGAATCAGGCGGGGGTCGAAGGGCACCGGGATGATGTATTCCGGGCCGAACTTCGGCCGGTTGCCCCGGTAGGCGGCGGCCACCTCGTCCGGCACTTCCTCCCGGGCAAGCTCGGCAAGCGCGTGAGCACAGGCGACCTTCATGTCGTCATTGATCGTGCTGGCCTGGACATCCAGCGCACCGCGGAAAATGTAGGGAAAACCAAGCACGTTGTTGACCTGGTTGGGATAATCGGACCGGCCGGTTGCCACGATGGCATCGTCGCGCACTGTGGCCGCTTCCTCCGGCGTGATTTCCGGATCCGGATTGGCCATGGCGAAAATGATCGGGTTGGGCGCCATTACCCGCAGCATGTCCGGGGTCAGCGCGCCTTTCGCAGACACGCCGAAAAAGACATCCGCACCCTTCATGGCGTCATAAAGCGTGCGGGCCTTGGTTTCGACGGCATGCGCCGACTTCCATTGGTTCATGCCCTCCTCGCGGCCCTTGTAGATCACGCCCTTGGTGTCGCAGAGGGTCACGTTTTCATGGGGAATACCCATGGCCTTGATAAGCTCGATGCAGGCGATCCCCGCCGCACCGGCGCCGTTGCAGACCACTTTCGTATCCTTCATGTCCCGGCCGGTCAGGTGCAGGGCGTTGATCAGGCCGGCGGCGGCGATGATCGCCGTGCCGTGCTGATCGTCATGGAAGACGGGAATGTCCATCAGTTCGCGCAGACGCTGCTCGATGATGAAACAGTCCGGCGCCTTGATGTCCTCCAGGTTGATGCCGCCGAAGGAAGGCCCGAGGTAGCGCACCGAATTGATGAACTCCTCAACGTCCTGGGTGTCCACTTCAAGATCGATCGAGTCGACATCGGCAAAGCGCTTGAACAGCACCGCCTTGCCTTCCATGACCGGCTTGGAGGCCAGCGCGCCGAGATTGCCGAGACCCAGGATGGCCGTGCCGTTGGAGATCACCGCCACCATGTTGCCCTTGGTGGTGTAGTCATAGGCGCGGCTCGGATCCTCGGCGATCGCGTTGACGGGCACCGCCACGCCCGGGGAATAGGCCAGCGACAGGTCGCGCTGTGTCGCCATCGGTTTGGTCGGCGCGATTTCCAGCTTGCCGGGCCGGCCTTCCTGGTGGAATTGCAGCGCTTCCTGGTCTGTGAAGCTGACGTTCGGCTTGGACGAGTTCTTGTCGGCGGACATGATGCGGGCGTTTCCTCTCGATCACGATCTCAAGTGTCGTGCTGACTGACCTTATCCGCTGGAAAATGAAGCCTCAAGCCAAGATGGCCTAAGCTCTTGGTGGAACACCTTCAACGCGGCCAAGCGAATCCAGACTGCATTTTCTCCTTTGGATCGACCGACTTATCTGCCTTGAAGCGCTTCCCCTCAAAAGCCGGTTGATTTACGTATCGGACATGAGTGGACAAAGCGCACAACAAACGGCCCCGGCAGACAGCAAAGTCACACCGATGATGGCCCAGTTCATCGAGATCAAGACGGCCAATCCGGACAGCCTGCTGTTCTACCGGATGGGCGATTTCTACGAGCTGTTCTTCGAGGACGCCGAAATCGCCTCCCAGGCGCTGGGCATCACGCTGACCAAGCGGGGAAAGCACCAGGGCGAGGACATCCCGATGTGCGGCGTTCCCGTGCATGCCGCCGACGACTATCTGCAGAAGCTGATCGCCAAGGGGCACCGGGTCTCGGTCTGCGAACAGACGGAAGATCCGGCCGAGGCCAAGAAGCGCGGCTCGAAGTCGGTGGTCCGCCGGGACGTCGTCCGCCTGGTGACGCCCGGAACGCTGACGGAAGAACGGCTGCTGGATGCGGGCGCCAACAACTACCTGATGGCACTGACACGGCTCAAGGGCGGCTCGCTGGAGGGGGACGCAGTCTACGGTCTTGCCTGGATCGACATGTCGACCGGTTCCTTCCAGGTCTCCGAAACCGACCACCAGCGCCTTGCCGCCGACCTGGCGCAGGTCAGCCCGCGCGAACTGATCCTGGCGGACAATCTGTTGCAGGAAAGCGAGCTCAGGCTGCTCGCCGAGCAGGCCGGCGGCGCACTGTCGCCGGTTCCGCGCGCGTTTTTCGACAGTTCGACGGCCACCGACCGGCTGGCGCATTATTTCGGCGTCAAGACCCTGGACGGCTTCGGCACCTTCAGCCGGGCGGAGCTGTCGGCGGCCGCCGGAATCCTCGCCTACGTGGAGAAGACCCAGCTCGGCGAACGCCCGCCACTGGACCCGCCCGTTCGGGAGGCCGGCACCGGCCGCATGCTGATCGATCCGGCGACCCGGGCCAACCTGGAACTTTCGCGCACACTTTCCGGCGAAAAACAGGGCTCGCTGCTGGCGACGATCGACCGGACGGTAACCGGTGGCGGCTCGCGCCTGCTCGCCAGCCGCCTGGCCGGTCCGCTGGTCAATGTGGAAGCCATCGGCCACCGGCACGATGCGGTGGCGTTTTTCCTGGAAAACGAAATCATGCGCGAAGGGCTGCGCCAGACGCTGAAGGGCGCGCCGGACATGGCCCGCGCCCTCTCGCGCATCGCGCTGAACCGGGGCGGACCGCGCGATATTCTGTCGATCGCGCAGGGTCTGGCAGCCGCCCGTGCCGTGCTTGACCAGACCGGCACGACCGCAGGCACCATACCGGCGGAAGTCGCCGCCGCACGGGCCAGCCTCGAACAGGCCCCGCACGACCTCGGCTCGGAGCTGGTGACGGCGATCATGGAAGATCCGCCCCTGCTCAAGCGGGACGGCGGCTTCGTTGCCTCGGGCTACAATCCGGATCTCGACGAGTTGCGGTCGCTGCGCGATGAAAGCCGCAAGGTGATCGCCAGGCTACAAGCCGAGTATTCGGAAGAGCTCGGTCTCAGATCACTCAAAATCAAGCACAACAACGTGCTCGGCTGGTTCATCGAGGCACCGACCGCGCAGACGGAAAAATTGACGGCCGATCCCGGCCGTTTCATTCACCGCCAGACCATGGCGGGCGCCATGCGTTTCACCACCACCGAGCTGGCGGATCTGGAATCCAAGATTGCCAGCGCCGGTGAACGTTCGCTTGCCATCGAGCTGGAGATTTTCGAACGGCTGGCCCAGGCGGTCATCGATGCCGGCGAGGCCATCAAGGCCGCCGCGCAGGGTCTTTCCATCCTGGATGTGTCCGCCGCGCTCGCCAAACTCGCCCAGGACGAAAACTATGTTCGCCCGCATGTCGACGACAGCCGGGCCTTCGATATCAAGGGTGGCCGCCATCCGGTCGTCGAACGGGCCTTGAAGCGGTCCGGCGGCGACAGTTTCGTTGCCAACGACGCCAATCTGGGGCCCGACGCGGATGAGGATATCGGTCATATCTGGCTGATCACAGGTCCGAACATGGCCGGTAAGTCGACCTTCCTGCGCCAGAACGCCCTGATCGCGGTGCTCGCCCAGATGGGTGCCTTCGTGCCGGCCACCGAGGCGCATATCGGCGTTGTCGACCGGCTGTTCTCGCGCGTCGGCGCCGCCGACGATCTGGCGCGCGGCCGGTCCACCTTCATGGTGGAAATGGTCGAAACGGCGGCGATCCTCAACCAGGCGAGCGACCGCTCTCTCGTCATCCTCGATGAAATCGGCCGGGGCACGGCAACCTTCGACGGGTTGTCGATCGCATGGGCCACGATCGAGCACCTGCATGAAGTCAACCGCTCCCGGGCACTGTTCGCGACCCACTACCATGAACTCACCGCGCTGTCGGCGAAACTGGAGCGCCTTTCCAACGCCACGGTGTCGGTCAAGGAGTGGAAGGGCGACGTCATTTTCCTGCACGAGATTGTACCCGGTGCTGCTGACCGCTCCTACGGCATTCAGGTGGCAAAACTCGCCGGACTTCCGGCAACCGTGGTCGAACGCTCCCGGCAGGTCCTGAGCCAGCTGGAAGAACAGGACCGCCGCTCACCGGCCGAGAGCCTGATCGACGAATTGCCGCTCTTTGCCAGCCTGACACCGGCCACGCCCAGCGCCACCGGTTCTTCAGAACCGGATCCCGTCCTGGAAGCGCTTGAGGACTTCAATCCGGACGACATGACGCCGCGCGAAGCGCTGGAAGCGCTCTATCGCCTCAAGACGCTTCAGGTGGGGCGGGAAGGCTGACGTGGAAGGGTTCTTTCGGGAGCCTGCGGCCCATCCTTCGAGACAGCGCTTTCGCGCTTCCTCAGGATGAGGAGCAAAGTGTTGCGCCATTTCGCCAGACAATTACCCCGGCCTCATCCCGAGTGGGACCTTCAGGTCCGTCACGAAGGATGGGCCACTTGTTCCAAAAATGAAACAAATCGCAGCTGATCACATCCACTGATTGCATTTCCATGAAAAAGCTCGTGACTGATTTGAGCAACAGGACTAGGCTGGACTTTCCTTCTGGATCCTGACTTTCTCCGGCGAACAAACATGAATTATCTGCCGCAACTGCCGCGCCAGGCGTTGCTGATTTTGCTGCTTCAGTTTTCCCACAGCCTTGGCGTTTCCGGCATTATTCCGCTGATGAGCTTTTTCATCGTCGAAGGCCTTGGCGCCGAGCCCTGGCAGGTGGGCCTTTATACCGGACTTGTCCTGCCCCTGACGCTCATTGCCACCCGCTGGGCCGGCGAACGGCTGGATCACGGATTTCCCGTGCGGCGTCTGCTTCTGATGTCCGTTTGCGCGTTCATGGCCCTGACCGCGCTGCTGACGCAGGTCTCGAGCCTGTTGATGCTGTCGCTCATGATCGCGCCGCTGATGAGCCTTGCCAACATGGGGTCCGGCGTCATCTTCACATTTGGCCGCCTGAATGCAGAAACCGCTGGAATGGATGTTGCCAGGGTCAATTCATGGCTGCGCATGACCGTCTCGCTCGCCTGGATGATCGGACCGGCGCTGTCCTTCACGCTGGCAACGCAATACGGGTTTCCCGCCGCTTTTGCCTGCTCGTTCGGCATCAGCCTGATTTATCTGCTGCTCTGGCATACTGTCGTTCCAAGGGACTTCCGATCCACCCGCACAAGGATCAAAACCGGCGCCCGTGAGCCCGTGAACTGGGGTCTTGCAGTGGCTGGTCTCACCTGTCTGGGTTTCGTCATCACCAACACCCTGTTCGTCTCCGCCATGCCGCTGTTCTTCGTCGAGGAAACCGGTCTTCCCGGGTCCGCGCCGGGTCTGTCCCTGTCGGTCAAATGCCTTCTGGAGATCTTCGTGATATTCGGCTCCGTCCGTCTGGCGGAGCGGATCGGCACCCGTCAGGTGCTGATGCTTGCCGCCTGTCTTGCCGCGATCAGCATGCTGCTGTTTTCTCAGGTCACGACGCTCTGGCAGGCGTTGGCGGTTTCCGTTCTGGAAGGCACTTATTACGGACTGTTCGCGGGCGTTGCGATCAGCTTCGTCCAAAGCTTCGCTCCAGACCGGCCGGGACGGGCAACGGCGGTCTATATGAACAGCCTGTTCCTGGGCGGGTTGATCGGCAGCGTATCCATGGGCTTCATCGCCAGCGCTACCAGCTTCCAGAGCGTTCTCTTTGTGGCGGCGTTTTCCTCGGTTCTGGCCCTGATGGTGCTTGTTGCCACCTTGAGGGTTCAGCCCCGGCCTGCCGAAGACGCCGCCTAAACGCCTCCAGCCTTTGCGATCGCCAAGGCGTTCGCCATGGCGCCCGCGAAGCTGGTGCGGTCGTCGGGATTGAGGAAATTGCCGAGTTCGACGGTTTCCCCCCGGCTGACGAGTGACACCTTGACGACGCCCTCATCCTCGAGCCGTTTCACCGTCAGCCGCACCCAGAAGGGATTGAAGCGGTATTCCTGTAACTTCTTGCCCGGTCCGACCTTGCGGACGGCGATTTCCTGCCGTGAGACGACGACTTCCTCGAAGGTTTGGGCCGAGCGGTAGTTCAGCCGGAAGGCAAACCACAATAGCGCAATGTCGAGGCCGAAAAACCCGAAGACCGGCCAGGCGCCGATCCGAAGGAACAGGACGCCGGCGCAAAAACAGACTACACCGAAAACGCACATGAGGATCATGAAACCCGTCGGGCCCAGCGACCGGTGAGGGGTCAGCACCGCAGAAAAAAAAGGCCGGTCCAGATCCGGCAATTCTTCTTCCCGCTCGGGTTTCGGATTGTTCTCGCTCATATCCTCAGAATATAGAGAGATCATGACGCAAGCAAAGAGCCCTCCCTCCGGCAAAACCAAAGCCCGGTCCGCCAAATCCACCCCAAAGCCCCGCAAGGCCGGCCCGTCGGTCGACAACCCCGGCAAAGTGCTGAAACGGTCGCGCTACAACAAGGCGGAGACCTTCGCGATCTTTCAAAGGTTCCATGCGGACAATCCGGAACCAGAGGGCGAACTGGATTACATCAATGCCTACACGCTGCTGGTGGCTGTGGTGCTGTCCGCCCAGGCGACCGACGTCGGCGTGAACCGGGCGACGAAGCATCTGTTCCAGATCGCGGACACGCCGGAAAAGATGGTCGCGCTCGGCGAAGAGCGCGTGCGGGAGGAAATCCGGACAATCGGCCTTTTCAAGACCAAGGCCAGGAACGTCATGCTGCTTTCCGAGCAGCTCATCCGCGATCATGGCGGCGAAGTGCCGGAGGACCGGGAAGCGCTGGAGAAATTGCCGGGCGTCGGCCGCAAGACGGCCAACGTGGTGCTCAACATCTTTTTCGGTCATCCGACGATTGCGGTCGACACCCATCTCTTCCGGCTGGGCAACCGGATCGGCATCGCACCCGGCAAGACGCCGCTCGACGTGGAAAAGGCGATGGAAAAAGCGGTCCCGAAGGAATTTGCCCTGCATGCGCATCACTGGCTGATCCTGCATGGCCGGTACATCTGCAAGGCGCGCAAGCCGGAGTGCAAGCGCTGCGTGATCTATGACCTTTGCAAGAGCCCGGAAAAGGAACATTTCGACGCAATCCCGGACATTGCGGTTCGAACAAGGGCGCAGGTCGAAAAGGAGGCGAACTCATGAAACCTATGACAGCGTCCTATCCGGTCAGCGAAAGGCTGCGCTTCCGGTTGCCTCGCGAGGAAGATGCCCCCTTCTATTGCCGGATGATGAATGAGCCGGACTACATCCGGTTCATCCGCGATCACGGCATCCGCACCGACGCAGCCGCGGCGGAGCACATCAGAACAAAGACCCTGCCGCGCTTTGCCGAGCAGGGGTTCGGGCTGTGGCTGGTGGAACTGAAGGAAACCGGCGAGCCGGTCGGGACCTGCGGCCTCGTTATGCGCGAGGAACTCGAGTATCCGGATCTCGGGTTTGCGTTTCTGAAAGACTATCGCGGCAAGGGCTTCGGCCGGGAAGCGGGCCTTGCCGTGCTGGAATTCGTTCAAAAGGATCTCAAGCTCAAGACCTTGTGCGCGATCACCGATCCTGAAAACACGCGCTCGGGCAACCTTCTGACAAAGATCGGATTCGTGACGAATGGCCAACGGTATCTCGCCGCCTTCGACTCGATCTCGAACTATTACATCTGGACGTCCGGAGAAGCGGACGGCGGCGCGGTCCGGTCCTGATCAGCGCTTCTCGCGCACCCGCACGACGACGTCGACGCGCACCACTTCCATGCCTTCGGGAATTTCCGGCAGCCGGCCAAGGCCGACGCCTTCGCCGGGGATGTCGATCACCCGGTTTTCGCCCTCGATGAAGAAGTGATGGTGATGGGAGACCTTGGTGTCGAAGTAGGTCTTGTTGCCCTCGATTGCGACTTCGCGCAAAAGGCCTGCCTCGGTGAACTGATGCAGCGTGTTGTAGACCGTGGCGAGCGACACGGGCACATCGGCAGCCACCGCTTCCTCGTGCAGGAGTTCGGCGGACACAT
>NZ_JBNKYW010000079.1:0-18696 GCF_050301095.1 Roseibium sp. | reverse complement strand
AAATGATCGGTTGCCGCAACCCTGTCTCCTCGACAATCGCGCGGATGACGTCGTCAATACGCCGGCGGGCATCCCTGCGGTCCACCCTGGCGCGGCCGAAAAGAAGATTGTCCTCGATCGTCAGAGGCGGCAGATAGACATCCGGATCGAAGGCAACGAAGCTCTCGCTGTTCTTTACCACACGCTCCAGGAACTGCTTCCTTGCGGCGATGATCTCGTCGCGCAGTTCGTCTGACATGACGCCGAGACGATGCCGGGCCGGAACCAGTTTGAAGGCAAGCCCCCGGAGTCTGGATCTGTCCGCTTCGCTCAAGCCGGGACGCTGCTGCTCGGACTTGGCAATGCGCACGATCCGCTCGAACTCCGGAATTTCATCCTGGGTGATGAACGAATAGGCCCCCAGAAGACCGCTGTCTCCGGACACATTGGCGAACAGCTCCAGCATGGTATCAGCCACTTTCAGGCCAATCTGCTGCAGCTTTTCGTCAAACCCGGTCTCGACAAGAAACGCCTTCACTTCCTCCAGATCCGGCACCTGGTCCATGGTGATTTCCGGGTCCGAAGGGACGGCGAAAAAGAGGTTGTCGGCGAGGCTCGCGCTCGCATTGAACCGGTCGGGGTGCCACAGTTCGACGAGACCGCTGATCGCCGGTTCGCTCGCAATCCGGATCGCCAGATCCTTGCGGACGTTCAGGATCTTTTCAGCGAACGTGTCGTTCATCGACGGGTCGAACCGCGACTGCAGCCCGAGGCGATAGATGTCCTTGTCGAGAGAAACGGCGGCAAGAAGTTCAAGTGCCTTCTCGTCGAGCCCGTCCGAGCCGTCCACGCCCGCAGCCGCGAAGTCGTCCCACTTGGCGGACAGGTCGTAGACCGGATTGTGAGTTTCCTTGGCCTCCGAGACCCGGCGCTTGTATAGCCTGAGGTCTTCCCCCTCACGCTGGGGCGGAACCAGCGGCCTGTGCCGCAGTCCGTAGTAAAGATTGTCCCGGATCGTTCCGGTCCACACATGGACCGCGCCGCCGACATAGGCGATCTGCCGGCCGAGCGTCGAATCCGTCAGATGGTCGAGATTGTGATCCCCGATCCAGACCTTGCCGCTCGAGGCAGATACGAGGCCGGCCGCCAGTTGCAGCACCTCGGAGCGTCCGGAGCCGTCGGGGCCGACAATCGCGCAGGCCTTGCCTTCCGGCACGGTGAGGTTGATGTCCATGACCTCCTGCCCCGCCGCTCCGCCGGAAAAATTGACGTTTTCGAAGCGGACGTCTCCGTGGAGTTCGACGGTCTCGTCCGCCGTCAGCCTGTCCGTCTCGTAAATATCCTGCGGATCGAAATTCTCGACCACGGTCTGGTATTTGACGCTGACGTCCGCGGTCATCTGGTAGAAGGACAACAGCAGCTTCCAGGGTCCCGCCAGATCCTTGTAGGCGGCAATCACGGCCAGGAGCGCGCCGATGCTCAGATTGCCCTGGATCACCAGATACCCGCCGATCAGGTAAAAGAAGAACGGCGTCAGCTGGTTCATGAAATTGTTCAGGAACTTGATGAGAAACTTGCGATTGAAGATCTCGTAGCGGATCTTGAAGTTCTCATAGAGACGGTCGGAAATGTCCGCCGAATGCCAGGCCGAGGCGTCGTTGGCATGGATTTCGGCAACCCCCGTGATGCTTTCGCCCACCTTGTCCGCGATCAGGCGCACGTTCTTGACGCGCTGCCGTGACAGGAGAACCACCCGCTTCTGCAGCATGGGGATGACATAGCCCTGGATCGGATAGGAGCTGACGGCGGCCAGACCCAGCAAGGGGTCCTGCATGAAGATAAAGCCGAGCTGCACGATCAGCATGCCGCCCTGATAGGCCGGCAAAGCGAAGGCTTCTCCGATGTAGCCGCCGACGTCTTCCACTTCCGAGGTGATCATGGGAATGATCTCGCCGGAACTCACCTTCCTGAAGTGCGGCAGGCGGAAACGCAGGACCCGCTGGAACAGTTCGAACCGCAGGCGGCGCAGCATGCGCTCCCCCAGGCGGCCCTTGTAGACATTCAGGTAGAATTTCAGCCCGTTGGAAACCACCACGAGCGTCAGAAACGTAAAGCAGAGCAGCACCAGATAGGGTACCTGATCGAAATCGAACCCCAGAACGGTGCGGGGAAAATTGACCCCCTGGACGGCGTCGTTGACGATCAGTTTCGGCAATTCGAGCAGGAAATAGACCACCGGGTAGGTCAACACGGTGACCATGAGGATAAAGATCTGCTGCCGGGCGCTGTATCTCCAAATAAAGCTAAAAAGGCTTTTTTCCATCAGCTCATCCAAACAGACATGGATCAAACATGTTCAAGCAGATCATATTTGGTATATTAACGATCACAATGCGATGTGCCAGCCAGGATTAGCATTTGCAACAAGCACTTTGAAAGCGTCATCGGATCATTCCTTGCTGAAAGTTTCACGCCTTGCCACAAGGCAGGTGACAAAAGCCGATAAATTGAGACATAAGGCCCACCGGGCAGCATTACAAATTCAGGGGCAGTATGAGTTCCAATTCGCCGAAGATCCTGATCTACAGCCATGACTCCTTCGGTCTCGGCCATCTGAGGAGATGCCGTGCGATCGCGCAGTCGCTCGTAGGGGATTTCAAGACGCTGTCCGTCCTGATCCTGTCCGGATCGCCGATCATCGGCAGCTTCGAGTTCCGCAGCCGTGTCGACTTTGTCCGCATTCCGGGCGTCATCAAGCTGCGCAACGGCGAATACACGCCCCTCTCGCTGCACATCAACATCGACCATACGCTCGCCATCCGCTCGTCCATCATCGAACACACGGCGAAGGTCTTCGACCCCGACATCTTCATCGTCGACAAGGAGCCCCTCGGCCTGCGCGGCGAGGTTCTGCCGACCCTGGAAGCCCTCAAGGAAACCGGTACCCGCCTTGTGCTTGGCCTGCGCGACGTGATGGACGACCCGTCCGTCCTGAAGGAAGAATGGGACCGCAAGCACGTCTATCCCGCGCTCAAGGATCTTTATGACGAAATCTGGGTCTATGGCCCGGAAGGTATCTGCGATCCGCTTGAAGGGATCGATTTGCCGGCCGGCGTGCGGGACAAGCTGCGCTACACCGGATATCTGCGCCGGGAACTGCCGAATTCGGCCAAGGACAAACCCGCTCCGACGCCCTTTGGCGAAGAACCCTATATTCTGGTCACGCCGGGCGGTGGCGGCGACGGCGTCGAGATGGTCGACTGGGTGATGCGTGCCTATGAAACCCGCCAACGCCCGCTGTTTCCCGCCCTGATCGTGCTTGGGCCCTTCATGCCGGCAGCAGCAGCCGAGCAGTTCAGCGAACGAGCGGAACATCTCAGGGATGTCGAGATCATCCGCTTCACACCGCAGATCGAGCCCTATCTTGCCAATGCGACCGCAATTGTCGGCATGGGCGGCTACAACACGTTCTGCGAGATCCTGTCCTTCAACAAGCCGACACTGATGGTACCGCGCGTTGTCCCGCGCCGGGAACAGGCCATCCGCGCGGAACGCGCCGAGGAGAACGGTCTTCTGAAGGTGCTGCCCATCGACCGGTATCCGGACCCCGACCTGATGGCGGAAGCGCTTTCGGCGCTGCCGGACATGGCGCCACCGTCTTCTGCCGGCGTCGACAATCTCATGGGTGGCCTGGAGGCCATTTCCACGCGCGTCGGCGAAATCCTCGAAGAGCAACTTGCCGCAGACGACCGCAAGCTGGTCAACTTCTGACCGGCCAGCCGGTCCCGCCCATCCGTATTCCTGTTCAAGAGCCGACCGATGTCCCGTATCGCCGTTGTGGTCAAAGGCTATCCGCGCCTGTCCGAGACCTTTATCGCCCAGGAGATCCTGGGACTGGAACGGCGGGGAATCGACATTCTGATCGTTGCCCTGCGCAAGCCCTACGATCCCTATATTCACGAGCTTCACCGCCAGATTTCAGCCGAGGTGATGTATCTGCCGGAATACGTCAGGGACGACCCGGCGCGCGTCGCTCGCGCCAAACGCTGGGCGGAGAAACAGCCGACCTTTGAGGACGCCAGGGCGCTCTTCGAGGCCGACTTCGCCCGCCAGCCCAACGCCGACCGGCAACGCCGGTGGGCGCAGGGCTGCGTCTTTGCCCACGAACTGCCCGACGACATTTCCTGGATCTACACCCACTACCTGCATACCCCCTGTTCGGCTGCCCGTTATGCCGCCCATCTTTCGGGACGTGGCTGGTCGTTCTCCGCCCATGCGAAGGACATCTGGACCAGCCCGGAGTGGGATCTGAAGACCAAGATCAACGACGCGGCCTGGGGAGTTACCTGCACCAGCGTCAACGCGGACTTCCTGAAAGGCCTCTGCGACGATCCGGACAAGATCGAGCTCCTCTACCACGGCCTCGATTTCACCGGTTTCCCGCAGCCGTCCGACACGCCGTCCCCGCGCGACGGACAAAAGGACCCCGTGCGGCTGGTTTCCGTCGGCCGGGCGGTGGAGAAAAAGGGTTATGACGATCTTCTCAGCGCACTTTCTGCCTTGCCGGATGGCCTGAACTGGCACTTCACCCATGTCGGAGGCGGTGAACTTGCCGAACCACTGAAGGCACAAGCCGATGCGCTTGGACTTTCGGGCCGGATCACCTGGCGCGGCGCCCAGCCGAGGGAAGAAGTCATTGCGGCCTGTCAGGCTTCCGATCTTTTCGTGCTGCCCTCCAAGCTGGCGAAGACCGGAGACCGGGACGGCCTGCCGAACGTGCTTATGGAAGCCCAGTCGATGGGGCTGTGCTGCCTGTCCACGCGGGTATCGGCCATCCCCGAACTGATCGTGGACAATGAAACCGGCGTTCTGGTGGAGCCGGGCAACCCGGCCGAACTGGCGGCAGCGCTGAAAAGTCTCATTCAGTCCCCCGACCGGCGCCGGAGCCTGGGGCTCGCAGCTGCAAAACGTGTGCGAACTTCGTTTTCTACCGATCCGGGCCTCGACCGGCTGGCCGACAAGTTTCGCAAGGTGCTATAGGATCATCGCCGCTCCCCTCACCAAAAGGTGTTCCATGAAAATCGCCTTCACCGCTCCGATGAAGCCTCTCGACCATCCGGTCCCGTCCGGCGACCGGACCATGGGACGGCTGATCGTGAAGGCCCTGGAACTGGCGGGACATGAAGTGACCGTTGCAAGCCGCTTCCGGTCCTGGCGCAAGGACGGCGGTGAAGATATTCAGGCCGGTGTCCACGGACAAGCATTGGAGGAAGCCGACCGGATCGCGGACGACTGGCAGCGCACGGGTTATAGGCCTGACCTGTTCCTGACCTATCACCTTTATCACAAGGCTCCCGACTGGATCGGCCCGGTGCTGGCGGACCGGTTCGATCTGCCATACGCCATTGTCGAGGCGAGCCGGGCACCGAAACGCAGGACGGGCGACTGGGCCTATGGCTTTGCCGCGGCCGATGCAGCACTTGCCCGGGCGGACGCCGTCGCGGCGCTCCACAACGCAGATGCGGAATGCCTTGGAGCCGTGGTTCCCCAGGACCGCCTTTCCGTGCTTCTGCCGTTTGTGGACGCCGCTCCGTTTCAGGATGCGGGTGCGGTTCCCAAACCGCTCGCCGCGCCCCCCTTGAAGCTTCTGGCGGTGGGCATGATGCGGGAAGGCGACAAGACACGGTCCTATGAGGTTCTGGCAGATGCCCTGTCGCGACTTCGGGACCTTCCCTGGCAGCTGACCATCATCGGCGACGGTCCCAACAGAGACCCTGTCCTCGCCCGGTTTCCACCCGAACGCATAACCTGGCTCGGCGCACTGGAGGCTCAAGACCTTCCCACCCAATACGCCCTCCACGACCTTCTGGTCTGGCCCGCCATCCGGGAAGCCTTCGGCCTCGTCTTTCTGGAAGCCCAGGCGTCCGGTATCGGCGTCATAGCCGGAGACACCTTCGGTGTGCCGGATATCGTCCGTAACGGTGAAACCGGACTGTTGTCGCCGGAGGGCGATGCGGAGGCCTTTGCCGCCAATCTGAAACGTGTCATCGCGGATCCGGCCCTTGTCGACCGCCTGGGCCAGGCCGCCCGCCGGCATATCGCCGATCATCATTCCCTTGCCGCGGGTTCCGTACGGCTGGACAGCTTTCTGCGCAGCGCCCTGAAAAACCACAGCCGCCGCGGAAAGTTCTGACGCATGAGCTACAAAGCCTTCATCCATGTGCAGCACCTCCTTGGCACGGGACACGTTGTCCGGGCGGCGAGCATCGGCAAGGCGCTGGCTGCCAGGGGCGTGGAAGTGACACTCGCCAGCGGCAACCGGATCCCGCCGACCCTGGACACCGGACCGCTTGAAATCATCGAGCTCCCAGCCTGCAAGAGCCCGGACGCCGCCTTCAAGCGCCTTGTCACTTTGAACGGTGAAGATATTGACGAGGCTTGGAAAACAGGCCGCGTTGAGAAATCGATTCAAGCTTTTGAAGCCAGGGATTACGACCTGCTTCTGACAGAGAACTATCCGTTCGGCCGCCGACAGCTCGATCTCGAACTGACGCCCCTTCTGGATTGCGCAAAAGCCCGCGCCACGCCGCCCCTGGTCGCCACCTCGATCCGCGACATCCTGGTGCGCAAGAAGGAACTCTGGAAAGAGGAATGGATGGCGTCCCAGGCGCTGAAATACTACGACCGTATCCTGATCCATTCCGATCCGGACTTCGTCCGGCTGGCCGACAGTTTCCCCTTTGCCGACCGGGTGGACCACCTCGTACGCTACACGGGCTACGTCGGCGGCGACAAGCGCCCACAGGCAAACGGCAGCGACGGTGAGGACGAGATCGTCATCTCCTGCGGCGGCGGCGCGGTTGCGGAAGGCCTTCTTTCCGCGGCCCTCGAAGCCCGGCCCCTCTGCCGCCGTGCGGAGGACGCCACCTGGCGCATCCTGATCGGCCATGACATTTCAGACGACGCCTTCGGAATCTACCGGAAGAGTGCCGGCGACGGCGTCATCGTGGAACGCGCCCGCCGGGATTTTCCCGAACTGCTGAAACGCGCCCGCCTGTCCGTCAGCCAGGCCGGCTACAACACCGTTCTCGACATTCTGACGGCAGGCATACCGGCGGTCTTCGTGCCGTTCGCGCAAGTCAACGAGACGGAACAGGGACAGCGCGCCGACGCGCTTGCCGCTCATGGCCGGGCGGTGGTCACACCGGAAGCGGGCCTGACGCCGGAACGCCTCGCAGCCGCCATCGACGACGCCCTGGCGCTGCCGCGCAGTTCTCACGAGGTCCTGCTTGGCGGAGCTGAAAGGAGCGCGGATATTCTCCTGAAAGACCTGGAAGACCGGAACGGATGAAAGCTGACCTGCAGCGTTTCAAGGACGAATTGACAACGCATCTCGACTGGTTCGCGGAGCGCGGGCGGAAAGTCCGGTTCTGGTGGCGCGACGACGATGCCGTCGAGCCGACCCCGGCGCTGGACCGCATGCTGGAAATCGCCAACCGGCACGGAGTCGACCTTGCCCTGGCGGTCATTCCGAAGGACGCCACCCAGGCTCTTGCCGACCGGCTTGAGCGGGAAAAACACGCCCTCGTCCTGCAACACGGCTGGCAGCACAGGAATTTTCAGCGCAAGGATCTCGGCGAGAAGGCCGCCGAGCTCGGCTCCCGGCGCGACCCGGACGAACTGCTGGCCCAATTGCGTGAAGGCAAGACACGGCTGGAAACGCTCTTCGGCGAAAAATTCATTCCAGCCATGGTGCCGCCCTGGAACCGGATCGACCCGGAAATATCCCGCCGCCTGCCGGGTATAGGTGTGCCGGGGCTGTCCACCTTCACCTGGCACAACTTCCCGCGTACCGGTCAGATCCAGTCCCATGTCGACATCCTGAAATGGAAAAAGCAGGTCCGCTTCATCGGCTGGGAAAGCGCCCGCCTGCGCTTCGACCTGCAACTGACGCGGCGGCGGAACACAGGCGGCGAACCACTCGGACTTCTCACCCATCACCTCGCCCACGACGAAGGCTGCTTCGAGTTTCTGGACGAGTTTTTTGCTATCGCCGCCCATCACGAAGGGGCGGAATGGCCTGAGGTGAAGGACCTCTTCGCGGCAACAAACTGACCATAACCTGTCGCAGATCAGAGCTTACCGGAGACAGAATGAAAGACACCCTCTATCTCCTTGCACCCGGCTTCGAAGACCCGGTCTATCCGGGCAAGACCTTCTATTGCTGGCACTGCGCCCTGATGGAAGGCGTGCTGGCGTCGTTTCCAGGTCTTGCGCCCATGCTTGATGTCCGGCGCATTCCCTGGCCGAGGCCCCGGCGGGAAGTCGCCGACTTGCTTGGCGAGGACAACCAGAGCCTGCCGGTGCTGGTGCTCGGTGACGGCGGTTTCATCAACGACAAGGACGCGATCCTTGCTGCGCTGACGGAGCGGCACGGATTTCCGCATCCGCATCCGTGAGTTCCAGAGACGAGCAACTCGACAAACGGTCAGGCAAAGTACCACTCCCCTGTCCGCCCCGTCATTCCGGACGAGCGAGGCGCTGCCGAGGGCAGATCCGGTATGACGAGGGGTGAACAGAAACGTGCTCTTACTCCGCAGCCATTGGCGCCTGCCGCAGCGACGCGCCGTATTCTTTCCTGAGAAGGGCCAGTTTCGGGTCGATATAGGTCTTGCAGAAAGGGCGTTCGGGGTCCTTGGCATAGTAATTCCGAAAGCGCTCGTCAGACGCCTTGAAGGCGGCCAGTGTCAGCACCCTGGTGACCAGCGGCGCTTCGAAACCGTGCTGCAGTTTCCGCAAGGTACGGCCGACTTTCACGCCCGTGCCGGCGTCATAGACATAGACCGCGCTGCGATACTTGCCACGCATCTTGTGGTGCGAGGTGCTGGAATGGGTGCGCAAGTGAATTTCAATCAGAGCTTCCAAGGGCAGCGCAACCGGGTCGAAGGTCACGACAACCGCCTCCGACCAGGCATCCTCCGGCGGGTCGGCGCGGATGAAGCCCTGCTCGACCTTCGAAATGCCCGCAATTGCCTGAAAGACGGCTTCCGTGCACCAATGGCACCCGCCGCCCAGCCCGATCTTCACCTCTGCCTCCAGCGCCATCAAACCTGCCTCCAGTGTGCCGCCGGATGCGGCGAATGCAAAACGGCTTGGCGGAGATTCCCCCAGGGGAGATTTAAGGGCAAGACACAAAGGTGTCAGCAGGAACATCACCTGCTGCGCCGCGGTGATTTACAAATGGCAACATGAATTGAGGACGATTTTTGCGTCGGACAGGCAGCGGCGTCATCCCGGCGAAGCGCAACTCGAGCCGGGACCGGGGAGCCACAAAAGTCAGTTATGGGAAACGAGGGTATCGGCTCTCCGATCCCGGATCTCCGCTTCGCTGCCTCCGGGATGACGCCCCTGAAGAGGTTCAAGGAAAAAAGGCGGCCGAAGCCGCCCTTGATCAGGATGATGTCCGGCGTCAGGCCGCGCTTTTCTTATGGTCCGCCTTTGGATCGGCCGCAAAGTCGATGGCCGCCTTCAGGATGTCCAGATCGCCGATATGGTTGGAGAGGATCAGGATCAGCCGCGCGTTCATGCGGTTGGCCTCCTCATCGCTCATGTGACGCTGGCTGGTAACCAGATACTCGTAGAAGCCATCTGGATCTGCCAGGTTCCGTGTCAGGTTCAGGTACATGGCTCACGCGCCTCCCATCGCCGTTTTCAAGGCGGTTTCCACCTTGTTGTCGTTGAAATAGCGCCACCGGGCGGCGACATGCTGGTCCGGACGGATCAGGTAGATCGTTCCCGGCTCGCCGTCGTAGCGCTCGGCCAGCTTGCCGTCGGCGTCCAGCAGATCCCGTCCGACCCGCAGAATACGCGCCTTGACGTTGCCTGAGGTGACTTCTTTGGCTTCATCGTCGCCGAAGACCAGCAGCGTGAAGCCATCGCCGATCTGATTGAGGAACCAGGCGTCTTCCCCGTTCACCTTGACCGGTGCATCCGAGCAGCAGGTGCCGGGTTTCATGCGGCCTCTGAAGCTCGATTCGTCATCCGTGTTCAGCGGGCTTTCGACATAGGGCGTCGGAGCCGACAGGCGGCCGGAGTTCACCAGCGGCTTGGCGAAATCGCAGACTTCGGCCAGATCGAGCACGGCATCGCGGAAGCGGCGCGAGGCTTCGCTCTTGGGCGTGATGAAATCCGTGGACCGGGTCGAGTTGAGAAGATTGTCGTCCGCCGCGAAGGCCCGCTCCTCGTGATAGCTGTCGAGCAGGCTGTCGGGCGCATCGCCGTCAAGCACCAGCTTCAGCTTCCAGCCCAGGTTGTCGATGTCCTGCACGCCGGTGTTGGCGCCACGCGCTCCGAACGGAGACACCTGGTGGGCGGCATCCCCGGCAAAGAGCACCCGGCCATAGCGGAAATTGTCGATCCGCCGGCAGGCGAACTGGTAGACGGAAGCCCATTCCAGTTCGAACTCCTTGTCCTCGCCGAGCATGGCCTTGACCCGGGGAATGATCTTCTCCGGCTTTTTCTCCTCTTCCGGGTCCGCATCCCAGCCAAGCTGGAAGTCCAGCCGCCAGACATCGTCGCACTGCTTGTGCAACAGGGCCGACTGGCCGCGGTGGAAGGGCGGGTCGAACCAGAACCAGCGCTCGGTCGGGAAGTTCGCCTTCATGATGATGTCGGCGATCAGGAAACGGTCCTGGAAGAACTGGCCGGAAAAACCGGCGCCGACCATCTTGCGGGTGTCGGAGTTGGCGCCGTCGCAGGCAACCACCCAGTCCGCCTCCATCTTGAAGATGCCGTCCGGCGTTTCGACCGTCAGCGCGACGGCATCGCCGTCCTGCTTGAGGCTGACGAGCTTGTGCTTCCAGCGCAGGTCGATGAGGTTCGACTTCGCGCATTCATCGACCATGTATTCCTCCAGATAGTATTGCTGGAGGTTGATGAAGGCGGGAATCTTGTGGCCGCCCTCGGGCAGGAGATCGAAAGTGTAGGCAAGGTCGTCCTGGAAGAAGACCTTGCCGATCTTCCACTCGACACCCTTTTCGATCATGCGGGTGGCGCAGCCGAGCCGGTCCCAGATCTCCAGTGGCCGCTTGGCGTAGCAAACGGCGCGGGAGCCGACGGAGACGGTGTTGTTGTCGTCGAGGACGACGGTCGGAATGCCCCGCTGGGCAAAGTCAAGCGCGGCCGTCAAGCCAATCGGGCCGGCCCCGATCACCACCACGGGGTGCCGCTTGACCGTTCCCGTCTGCTGCTCCTCCGACTGACGGTACTTGTATTCCGGATATTGATAGGTTTGAAACATCAGGCTGTCCTCCCAGATCCGCCAGTGCAGCTTCGATGGAGCGGCAGTTACCGCAGTTTATGCATTCGTCGCGGTCACACATCGGCCAGCTCTTTGGCATGAAGCCACTCGGCGTGTTTCGGAGCCCTCTTGGTCTTCGACCATTCTTCCAGCATCTGCCACTTCACATCGTCCAGCTTTGCCAGCAGCTTGTCTTCTTCCGGATCCGGGCAGGCCAACTCGACGCGGTGGCCGTTCGGATCGAAGAAGTAGATGGAATGGAAGATCGAGTGGTCAGTGACACCCAGAACGTCGACGCCGTTCTTTTCCAGGTGTTCCTTGAAGGCGATCAGTTCGTCGCGGTCCTTCACCTTGAAGGCGATGTGTTGGACCCAACGCGGTGTGTTCGGGTCAAAGCCCATTTCCGGCTTGGTCGGCAGTTCGAAGAAGGCGAGCACGTTGCCATTCCCGGCGTCCAGGAAGATGTGCATGTAAGGATCCGGATCATGCGTCGAGGGCACATGATCCTCGGCAATCGCCAGAATGAAATCCATGTTCAACATCTTGCCGTACCATTCGACGGTTTCCTTGGCGTCCTTGCAACGGTATGCGACGTGATGCATCTGCTCGATCTTCATTGGACCGCTCCTCCAAATTAGTTACATCTGTAACTATATACCCGATCCAGAATTTCACTTTGATCTAGATCAATAGTTACGTTTGTAACCATTTTATTCAACCGGGCGGCACCGGTTCCGTTTGCCAAGATTGACAGGCCGGCGTCTGCGTTCTCATATGTGGCCCTCACCTTATCTGGAGCCTTTCATGTCCGGTCACGACCACGATCACCCGCACGATCACGACCATTCCGAGCTGAGCGACATCGAATTGCGCGTGCGCGCGCTCGAGACGCTCCTGACCGAAAAAGGCTATGTCGACCCGCCCGCACTGGACGTGTTGATCGAGACCTATGAAACAAAGATCGGACCGAAGAACGGCGCCAGGGTGGTGGCGCGGGCCTGGACCGACCCGGCCTACCGGGAAAGGCTCCTCTCCGATGCCACGGCCGCCATTGCCGAGTTCGGCTTCACCGGCCGTCAGGGCGAACACATGGTGGCGGTCGAGAACACGCCGGAGATCCACAACATGGTAGTCTGTACCTTGTGTTCCTGCTACCCGTGGACCGTGCTCGGCCTGCCGCCGGTCTGGTACAAATCCGCGCCCTACCGCTCCCGCGCCGTGCGCGACCCGCGCGGTGTGCTCGACGAATTCGGCGTGAGCCTGCCGGACGGCAAGGAGATCCGCGTCTGGGATTCGACCGCCGAAGTCCGCTATCTGGTGATCCCGGAACGCCCGGAAGGCACCGAGGGCTGGAGCGAGGAGAAGCTTGTGGAGCTTGTTACCCGCAACAGCATGATCGGCACCGGCCTTGCGCTTTCTCCGTCCGAACTGGAGAGCGCGGCATGAACGGGGCACAGGATCTTGGCGGCCAAATGGGCTTCGGCCCCATCGAACTGGAAGAAAACGAGCCCAATTTTCATTCCCCGTGGGAAGAACGCGCCTTTGCGGTGACACTGGCCATGGGGGCGACCGGTTCCTGGACGCTGGACGCCTCACGCCATGCGCGCGAGACCCTGCCGCCGGCCGTCTATCTGTCCTCAAGCTACTACGAGATCTGGACAAGAGGCCTTGAAAAGCTGGTGCTTGCGGCGGGTCTGGTGAGCGAGGAAGAGCTTAAAGCCGGCAAGTCTCTCGGCCCTGCAAAGCCGGTCAAGCGCGTCCTGAAGGCCAACGACGTCGCCGCCACCCTTTCAAAGGGCGGTCCGGTGGACAGGCCCGAGGAAAACCCGGCACGCTTTGCGGTGGGAGACCGGGTGCGCACCAGGCGCATGCATCCGGAAACGCACACCCGCCTGCCCCGCTATGCTCGGGATGTGGAAGGGGTGATCGAGGCGGTCCATGGCGTCCATGTCTTTCCGGATACCAACGCGCACGGCAAGGGCGAGCAGCCCACCTGGCTCTATGGCGTCCTCTTCAAGGGGACGGACATCTGGGGCCCCGACAGCGATCCAGGCCTCACGCTTCGCATCGATCTCTGGGAGCCCTATCTTGACCCTGCCTGACAACGTCAAATCGACACCGCGCCTTCCGCTCGACGAGGACGGCGCTCCGGTCTTCAGCGCGCCCTGGGAAGCCAAGGTCTTTGCCTTGACGCTCCAGGCCCATCAGGCCGGCGTCTTCAGCTGGAGCGAATGGGCCGAAGCCCTCGGCGCTGAACTGGCCAAGGACGGCGATGGCAGCGGGGATACTTCCGGATATTACGATCGTTGGCTGGAAGCCTTCGAGAAACTTCTGGCAGACAAGGGCGTTGCCGGGCCAGGCCAGCTGGCGGACCTTCAGGCCGCCTGGGACGCCGCGGCACGGGCCACGCCCCACGGCCAGCCGATCGAACTCCAGAAGACATGAGAACAGAATGCGCCTTAAAGTTCCGCCGGTCGCCGTCTTTGCCGTTGCCGCTATCCTGCTTTACGCCGGTGCATGGCTCCTGCCGCAGTCCAGCCTTGTCTTTCCCGGGCAAACATTCCTGTCCCTGTTTCTGGCCTTTGCCGGTTTGATTCCGGGCGGACGGGCTGTTCTGGCCTTCGCCCGGAAGAAGACGACGGTCAACCCCATGGCGCCAGAGAAAGCAACGGTTCTGGTAACCGGCGGCATCTACCGCATCAGCCGCAACCCGATGTATCTCGGCCTGCTCTGCCTGCTGCTGGCGCTCGCAGTTTACTGGGGCAGTCTGACGGCGCTGGTCATCGTGCCCGCCTTTGTCTGGTACATGACCGAATTCCAGATCAAACCGGAAGAGGAAGCCCTGACGGCACTCTTCGGCGATGCCTACAAGGACTATTGCACGCGGGTGCGGCGCTGGATCTGATCCACTGCCGTCCGGGACATTCTTTTCATTTGCCGAGATAAAAACTGCTGTTTGCCTTGAAGGCATCCGCGGCGAACTTCAGGAAGGAGCGGATGCGGGCGACGTTCTTCAGGTCCGGATGGGTCAGGATCCAGATGTCGAAATAGCGTGACGGTTCCATGCCCGGCAGGCGCACCAGTGCCGGATCGGCATCGCCCAGGAAACAGGGCAGACGGCCGATGCCCATTCCCGCCCTGACGGCCGCATGCATGGCGATCATGTCGTCGGAAACCGTTGAAACCTCGGCGTTCGGAAACCGGTCCCGCAAGGTTTTCGGCGGAGTGCTGCCCCACCATTTGAAGGCAACGAATTTGACTGGCTTCATTGTCGCGCTTTCCATCAGCGCGTCCTGGTTCTGCCTCAGATAATCCTTCGAGGTGTAGAAACACCGGTTCTGTCCTGTGGCAAGGCGCCCGAACAGGCTTTCGTCCGGCTTGTCCGTCACCCGCACGGCAATGTCGGCCTCGCGCCGGTGCAGGCTGAGCACCTCGTTGGCGGCATTCATGGTGACGTCGATGCGTGGATGAAGTTCCTTGAAGCGCGCGATGATCTCGGCAAGCTGGGCCTGAAAGATCAGCTGCGCGGCGGTCACCCGGAGTGGTCCTTCCAGCTCCGCGTCCTGCGCAAGGATGCGGGTGTCGAGCGCCAGCACCTCCGCCTCAACACGACGGGCTGCGGCAACCGCCTCCTGCCCCGCCGACGTTGCCGTGAAGCCTTCCGGCAGCCGGTCGAACAGGCGCGTGCCCATGCGCTCCTCCAGCGCCGACAGGCGGCGCGAGACAGTGGAGTGCGTTACCCCCAGGCTTCTGGCGGCCTTGGCCAGGCTGCCCGCCTTGGAAACGGCGAGCACGAATTTCAAGTCATCCCAGTTGTCCATAGCTTGTGCATATTTGCACATCGCGGTTCCGGAATTGAAGAATTTTTCGCAAGCACACTTTTCGGTAGCGTCTCTGTATCTCAGAAGAAGGAGATTTCGAGATGACCGTTCAAGCCCTTGCCATGATTACCGTGACCGACAGGGAAACTTTAGGCGCCTACCGCGAAAGGGCCGCCGAAGCGCTCGCCAAACACGGTGGCAGCGTGATCGCCGCTGACCCGGAGCCTATGGTTCTGGAAGCCGCCAACGACGTACCGAACATTGTCGCCCTGCTGTCCTTCCCCGACACGGATGCCGCCAGGGCCTGGCGGGAAGACCCGGCCCTCGCCGAGGTCCATGCTCTCCGGAACAGGGGCGGCAAGTCAACGATCGTGGTGTTGCCGGGGTAACAGATGAAGTGGCCTTTAAAGAAAAGGCCTTTCAACAACGACGACCTCATCCTTCGAGACGGACCCGGTGGTCCTCCTCAGGATGAGGTCGAAATCAAATAAAAACCTTAGGGTCGGATCTGCCTTTACCGAACCGGCTTCACCAACCGCATGCGCCAGGTGACGCCTTTCTTGTCCGAGACGAGGCGGTAGTCGTCGAGGACTTCCCATTTGCTGTCGTCATCGGTGGCTTCCCACAGTTTGGCGATCAGCTTGTTGGCACCCGATTCCGGCTTTTTCGGGGAATACATGGACAGGGCAATGACGCCGTCTTCCTTAAGGAAAGGCACATAGCGGGCAACAACGGCGGCCGGATCGTCGGCAAAGTGCAGGACTTCGTTGAAGACGATGGCGGAGAAGGTTTCGCCGGGCGCTGCCTCGAAGGTGTGCATGTCGCCGGCCCTCAAGGACGCGATGGCAGGATCGACGTTGGCGATTTCGAGCGAGGCCGGGGACAGATCCATGCCGACGTAGCGCTTGATGCCCATGGGCTGCAGGCGTTCATAGAGCAGGCCCTCGCCGCAGCCGATGTCGAGCACTTCATCCATGGAATTCGTCAGGGTCAGCCACATGCCGATGATGCCATAGCGGCCGCTTTCGGGCAGCGAGCGCAGGAAGGCCCAGCGGCCGGCTTCATATTCCTCGTCCCAACCTTCAGCGGTGGAGGCATTCTTCGACATTGTCACTTCCCAAACTTAAAGGCGGGTCGGCAAGACCCACCGGAATTTCCAAATTTTCTGATGCATCACTTATAGGGATCTGCCGCGTCGCGCAAACCGTCGCCAAGGAAATTGAAGGCAAGAACCACAATGATGATCGGCAGCACCGGCGCCATCAGCCATGGATAGACAGTGACCACCGAAATGTTCTGCGCCTCGTTCAGGAGCACGCCCCAGGAAACGGCCGGACGGCGCAGGCCGAGGTTGAGATAGGACAGCGCGGTTTCGCCCAGGATCATCGAGGGGACCGACAGCGTGGCGGATGCGATGATGTGACTGGTGAAGCCGGGCAGCAGATGGCGGGTGATGACGCGGCCGGGCTTTGCGCCCATCAGCACCGCCGCCTTGGCATATTCCTCCTCGCGCAGGGACAGCAGTTTGGAGCGGACGGCACGTGCAAGCCCCGGCCAGTCGAGCAGGCCCAGAATGATGGTCAGGCCGAAATAGATCCAGACGGGGCTCCAGGTGACCGGCAGCGCCGCCGACAGGGCCATCCACAGCGGCAGCTCCGGCAGGGAGCGCAGGATCTCGATCATGCGCTGGATCACGCTGTCCAGAAACCCGCCGAAATAACCGGCGATGCCGCCGAAGAACAGGCCAAGCACGATGGAGATCGTCACCCCCACAAGGCCGACGGTCAGGGACAGCCGTGCCCCGTAGATGAGACCGGAGAACTGGTCCCGGCCAAGCCGGTCGGTTCCGAACAGGAACATGGTTCCGCCTTCCGCCGGGCAGACGAGGTGGAAGCTGGCTGTGAAAAGTCCCCAGAACTTGTAAGGCGTACCACTGCACAGGAAACGGATCTTCTGAACGTTGTTGGTGTCGCTCGTGAAGACCCACTGCATGGTTTCCATGTCGATTTCCGACGTCATGCCATAGACGAACGGACCGACGAAACTGCCTTCGTGGAAGAGATGCACCGGCTGCGGCGGGGCGTAGAGGTGCAGGCTGTCCCGGCTGTTGGCGGTATAGGGCGCGATCACCTCGGCAAAGGGGACGCAGAGATAGAACAGGATCAGCACCACGCCGGACCAGACGGCAATCTTGTGGCGCTTGAACTTCCACCACATGATCTTCCACTGGGAGGCCTGAAAGAAGCGTTCCTGCTCCGGCGTCATTTCCTTGGCGACCGTCGGATTGAACGGTGCCGGATCGACATAATGCTCCACTTCGCGGACGGGCGTCCCGTCCTTGATCTCCATGGTCATGACGAGGCCCTCCCCCCGAGCCGGATGCGCGGATCGAGAACCGCCAGCAGCAGATCCGATATCAGCATGCCGATCAGCGTGAGCACGGCGACGAACAGAAGGATAAAGCCGGACAGGAACTGGTCCTGGGACTGCAGGGACGACACCAGCACCGGCCCGACGGTCGGCAGGCTCATCACCACCGACACGATCACGGAGCCCGACACCAGCGAGGGGATCAGGTTGCCGATGTCGGCGATGAAGGGATTGATGGCCATGCGCAGCGGATATTTGATCAGGAGCTGGGTCTCCTTCAGCCCCTTGGCTCGCCCGGTGGTGACATATTGCTTGTGCAGTTCGTCAAGAAGATTGGCCCGCAGGCGGCGGATCATCGCCGCAGTGCCCGAGGTTCCGATGACGATCGTCGGCACGATCAGATGCGCCAGCACGGACGTTGCCTTGGCGACACTCCAGGGCTGGTCGATATATTGCGGATCCATCAGCCCGCCGACCGACAGGCCGAACCAGCGATTGAAGAAATAAAGCAGAATGAGCGCAAGCAGGAAGTTGGGCGTCGCCAGACCGATGTAGCCGATGAAGGTGAAACCGTAGTCTCCCCAGGAATACTGCCGCGTCGCGGAGAAGATCCCGATCGGGAAGGACACCACGTAGACGAACAGGATCGTCGCGAAATTCAGCACCACCGTCAGAGGCAGCGTTGGCCCTATGACCTGATCGACCGGTTTGTCGAACTCGAACGACCAGCCCCAGTTGCCCTGGATCAGACCGTCGAGGCCATGTGGGCCCGGCCAGAGGCCGACCCAGATCAGGTAGCGCTCGAAAAAGGGCCGATCCATCGAGAATTCCTTGCGCTGGAATTCAAGCTTGGCGATGGAGGATTGTTCGCCCGTGGACTTGAGGGCGGCAATCTGGTTGGAGAAATAGTCGCCTGCCGGCAGTTCGATGATGAAAAAAGTCAGAAAGCTGATCACCAACAACGTCGGGACCATCATCAGTATCCGGCGAATAATATAATAAAGCACCTATTCTCCCCTCAGCCACCGATGCTTTTGCGCAAAACTGTCTTGATTGGCTCCCATAAAGGCCGGCCTTCTTTTTTGTTGTTCTGACGTTTTAAAACGATTGTGCGTTCCGCCGAAACACCTAATCCGGAAATTCGTGCCGTTTTGCCGGCACCCTGAGGGTGTCATGACCAGCGCGGTGGGCTGTTCCGGCGGGACGCTGTTGCAGAATTTGTGTGAA
>NZ_JBNKYW010000078.1:0-27289 GCF_050301095.1 Roseibium sp. | reverse complement strand
CGTCAGCTGAACACGCTCATCTACAACGACAGGCAAATCATCAACGTCTGGTTTTTCCCTGACGGTGGCACGAAGACCTCCTGCTCGACCAGTTTCGGCCGGTTGCCGGTTCCCCATGACTTCGGACCTCCGCTGAACGCGAAACTGTTCACGGACGGCCGCGAAGCCTGGTACCGGGTTCCCTTTGAGGCGGTCGACACCGTCGATCGGGTCACGATCATAAAGAAGGGGCGCTACGGGCTGACCTTCGCCCCGACGGGAGGTTTGAAGGAGGCCGGTTCGGAGCAGTTTTTCGCGTCCTCTCCCAACACGCCGTTTTCTGCGCTGTATCACTTTAACGGCGACGACGGTCTTTTGGAGAAATACCGCGAGAACTGGGGCCCCGTTTTCGGGGATACCTACGGACTCGCCTGCGGTCCCGGGGATCCGCGGCTGTGCTACCTGACGATGATCCCGATTGAGCAGGTTTTCCGGCAGACTCTGCCCTTGCTCGGCCTTTTCGGCCTGTTCAGCGTCTTCGCCGCTTTCCTCGTTTATCAACGGGTCAACAGGGCCGTGCTGGAAGGGCGCAGCGCCAGGGGACGCGTCCGGCGTGCGATTGCAAAGGGTGGAGCGGGCTTCGAACCCTACTACCAGCCGATCCTGACACTTGACGGCATGACCTGCGCGGGTTGTGAGGTGCTCGCCCGATTTCAGGATTCTTGCGGAAAACTGATGCCGGACGAATTCATCGGCCTCATACAGGATCAGAACCTGACGTGGGAATTCACCGAAATCATCATATCCAGGGCCTTGGATGATTTGCGCCCCGTTCTTGCCAGCCGTCCGGGCTTCAAGGTCTCGGTGAATTTCTTTCAGGCCGATCTGGACGACACGCAAATCCAGGCACTTGTTCAATCACCGGTCTTCACCGCCGCGAATGAAGCAGGCATCTCCCTTTGTTGTGAAATCCTGGAGACCGGCATCGGGAAAGGAACCAGCATCGCCAAGTCGCTGGCTTATCTGCGCGGCATCGGCTGCCAGATCGCCATCGACGACTTCGGCACCGGTTATTCTAACCTGGCGCAGATCTACGCCCTGAAACCCGACCTGCTGAAGATCGACAAGATGTTCATCGAAGACCTGAGCACTTCGGCGGACAGCGCCCGCAGCGCCTTCCTGCATGCCATTCTGGACATCGCCGACGCCCATGATCTGAAAGTGTGCGCCGAGGGCGTGGAAACCATCGAACAGCTTTCTTCTCTCAAGGAGCAGAAAGTCGAGTTCGCCCAAGGCTTTTATTTTGCCAAACCGATGCCCCTTGGCGATTTCGCCCGTTACCTTGAAGAGCAGGCGCAAAAGCAGGAACTCCCGGAAGATGGCAAGATCATCAAGTTGTCCCCGGCCGCCAGCTAGAGGCTTGATCCCGGATTTTGATGGTTCGGTCTTTTCTCCCGAATGGAAGGTTGCGTTCGGGGACACGGCAGCGCCACAACAACAGAGGCGATCCGTCGAGCAATACAAAAGAGTCAAGAGAGCCTGAGGACGCCTTCCAAGCGGTACGAAATATGTGAGCTCGTTCAGAGGGACGCAAAGCTTCGATCAACTCCCGGTCTGCGACCTTGAGATTGTCCCCCGCCAGGCTGCCCTCCAAAAGACAGCTTCAATCATACCTCACCTGAATCGGGTTTCCGGCCTGGCAACAGTACATCCTGTCCCGGTCGTATTTTCCCCTCGGCGTCGTACCCCCCATCCCAAACGGCAAATCGGTGTTGGCCTGTTCTTTCAATTACTTGCTGTGCCACTGGAAGGTTGCAGCAAATTCGCATTGACTGCCTGCCCCAAGGCGGCGGCAAGAGTTAATAATGCGCTTAATAGGAATCATTTCATCTTGTCTCTTTATGTAGAAAATTTGACATTTTCCGCCAAACGACACCCCGACAGGTACAACTAAAAGTATAAATATTGACACAGTACCGCAAAAACAAACCGAATTTATTTTCGCCACATTTACACTTGAATTTTGATGCAGAACCTCAGAAAAAGATCTGATCAAGGGATCCAAATAAAGTAACTATGGCATTTTTTCTTGATAACATTCACCTAAAGTAATTTTCCCTTAACTTCACCTCGCATAACTAACTAAAAGTCGATCTTTTGGGGGAAGCAGGAATGTTTCGGATTCTGAATAACACTCTCCAGGCAACCCTGGATGCGCTCAGCCGGTCACAGGCAATGATCGAATTCAAACCCGATGGGACGATCCTGACGGCGAACCGAAACTTCCTAGATACAATGGGATATGAACTGGATGAAATCCGAGGCGCGCATCACAGCATGTTCGTTGATCCGGAGCACGCCAGGAGCAATCAATACAAGCAGTTGTGGCGCAACCTGAACGCTGGTGAATTCCAGGCAGCTGAATTCTTGCGCATTGGCAAGGGCGGCAAGGAGGTCTGGATTCAGGCGTCCTACAATCCGGTGCGCAATTCTGCCGGACAGGTAGTAAAGGTGGTCAAGATTGCCACCGACATAACTGAACAGAAGAAACGCAATGCTGACTTCGAAGGTCAGCTAAACGCGATCAACAAGTCTCAGGCTGTCATTCATTTTGATCTTGACGGAACCATCCAGTACGCAAACGAAAATTTCCTTTCCACGATGGGCTATACGCTGGACGAAATCGTGGGGGAACATCACAGCATGTTTGTGGAACCGGAGTACAAGGCCAGCCAGGAATACCGTCGCTTCTGGGACGATCTTGCAGCCGGCAAGTTTCAGTCTGACGAATTCAAACGCATAGGGAAAGGCGGGAAGGAAGTCTGGATTCAGGCGACATACAATCTAATCCTGGATGCCGCCGGACGTCCCTTCAAGGTCGTGAAGTTCGCAACGGACAGAACCGCACAGGTCATGGAACGCCATCGCAGGGCAGAAGTGCAGCAACGGATTGACAGGGACCTTGCGGAGATTGCCAACGCGATTTCCGAGACGACCCAGCAAGCTACAAATTCAGCCTCGGCATCGGAGCAAACCTCCTCGAGCGTTCAGACCGTTGCGGCGGCGGCTGAAGAATTGGTGGCGTCCATTCAGGAAATCAGCCGTCAAGTGCAAACCGCGCTCAATGTATCCCAGGATGCTGTGAAGGAAGCCGAACGTTCGGGCGAAATCATGTCTGGACTGTCGGATGACGCCAAGACAATCGGCTCCGTTATCGAGCTGATCAACGGCATCGCGGACCAGACCAATCTCCTGGCCTTGAATGCGACCATTGAAGCGGCGCGGGCCGGAGAGGCAGGCAAGGGATTTGCGGTTGTCGCCTCTGAAGTCAAGAACCTGGCATCGCAGACCAGCAAGGCGACGGAGGAAATCTCCAGTCAAATTGGCATGATGCAAGAAACGACAGAACAGGCGGTAAAAGCGATCGAAGCCATCATGGCCGTGATCAACAATATTGGTGACATAGCGTCGAGCATCGCATCCGCCGTGGAGGAACAGACCGCGGTAACCAACGACATTTCGTCCAACATGCAATCTGCGGCCCAAGGCGTGGAACTGATCACCACGAACATGCAGTCGATTTCCTCGGCGACAGCGCAAATCGACGCCGCGACCCAGAATGTGAAACGAGCGTCACTAACTTTGATGTGACGCCGCCCGGCATCTACCGCTGACTTCCATGGAGTGACTTCGGCGAACACCACCGAACCTGCATTTGTCGCTCTGCCGACAAAGCCTTTGCGGCATCGACTTCCGGACCCCTCCCATTCCCCATAGAAGCTTTCCCCGGCACCGGCTCGGTCTCGGCTTTCGCGGTGCGGTGTGAAATTCCTTGCCGCAAATGCGGTCCGGATTGATCTGTCTCAAGGTGAAAGGCGCCGGTTGACTGCACTTTGTGGCTCTCAAAAGGAGGCAAGAATGAGCCACGTTCCACACGAACTGCACGAAGAATTTCCGGATGCCGCAGAGGCATTGCACAGCCTGAAGATCAACGATCCCCACTTTGCCCGGATGGCGGACGAGTACCACACCGTCAACCGTGAGATTCACCGCATCGAGACAGATGTGGCCCCGGCTTCCGACGAGGTTCTGGAAGACCTGAAGAAAAAACGCCTCCACCTCAAAGATCAGATTGCCGCCACCCTGGCAGCCGCCGAAAACACCGTGTCCTGAGCCCCTCCTTTTCAGGCCGGTGTCGCGCCCGCGTCGTCCCCGTCCGACGGCGCGGGCCACTTTTTTCCGGAAGACATGCCCGGATCCGGTACCGACAACGGCACCCCGCACTCTTCAAGTTCATGAAAATCAAAAAAGAAGGCGCCGTGGCTTGTTGCAAGCCCGGCGCCAGTCTGGGGAGGAACGACCCTCATCGTTCGTAGTAGATGTGGGGTGCCCTGGCACGAATTTCAAGATAGTATGAAACGTTTACGTAAAGGTAATGTCGGCACCTTACGCAAACGTTCGCCACGCAAGCGACTGACGCACAGCTTGACCTTGGGGCCGGACCAAGGTTTTCTGGGGCCGATTTGAACACGGATCCGGCCATGTATTTCGCCCGTTACGCCAGTTTTCTGCTTTGCCTCGTTCCCGCCGCCGCCCAGGCCGCCGACTACTGTATCGACGTGCAATCGAAGAAAGGCTGGCAACAGCTGGCCTTACCCGCCGGCAAGATACGCCGTGTCAGTTATTCCGGTGGGTGGAGCGTGATCAACGGCATGTTCAAGCCTGTCGGCCCGCGCGGCTATTCCGGGGAGGATGCGAAGAAACTCGGTCCCTTCTACGGCTACAAGTTCGACCAGTCCTATGCCTTCGGTGAAATGCTGGTGCGCGATCAGGCCGGACGCATCGTTCCCTTTGCCGAATTCGCTGCCCTTGCAGTCAGGGCGACCGATCCGGCAGGCGTTTATGCCTTTCGCATCAACGACAAGAACGAAGTGCTTTGGGACAACGGTGGTGTGATCCGGGTTTGCATTTCCATGCGATGAGCCGCCTGATAGCGTGGCGCAAATCATTCGCGAAACTTGCACGCTGCCAAGCGGGGGAAAATGTCCAGTAAAGTTGCTCTTGTCACAGGTGCCGCCAGAGGCATCGGCCTTGCCACTTCCAAGCTCCTGCTGGAAAGAGGCTGGCGCGTCGCCATGCTGGACAGGGATTCCGACGAGCTGATGTCCGCATCGGCCGGGCTTGAAGGGGCAACTCCCTTCCTCTGCGATGTTTCCATCCAGGCCCAGGTGGAGGAGACGCTGCCCGCCATTTCACTGGAATTCGGCAGGCTCGACGCGGTGGTCAACAACGCCGGCGTTGCCGAGTTCGGCCCGATCGAGGCAACGGATTTTGCCACATGGCGGCGCGTGATGGAGACCAATCTGGACGGTGTCTTTCTGGTTTCCCAGACGGCGATACCGGCACTGAAGGAAACCCGCGGCGCGCTGGTCAACATCGCGTCCATCTCGGGGCTGCGCGCCTCGACTTTAAGGGTTGCCTACGGCACGTCGAAAGCCGCCGTCATACAGCTCACCAAGCAGCAGGCCGCCGAACTCGGCGAATACGGCATTCGCGCCAATTGCGTCTGCCCGGGGCCCGTGCGCACAAAACTGGCCATGGCCGTGCACAGCCAGGAGATCATCGACGCCTATCACGATGCCATTCCGCTCAACCGCTACGGCAGCGAGATGGAAATCGCCGAGGTCATCGCCTTTCTCGTCTCCGAGCAGGCAAGCTACGTCACCGGGCAGATCATTGCCTCCGACGGCGGCTTCGAAAGTACCGGCGTCGGGCTTCCGGCCCTCAGGAAGTGAAAGGGCCGGGTGGTCCGTCGCCGAACCTATCCACACTTTCCCCTCACCCCGAGACGCGGGCAAACCCGCTCCTCAGGATGAGATCGTCTGACCGGCGTCTCGACAGTCAGGAGCACGGAATTCGTACCCGACGTTGTACCCTATTGCCGGAACGCGCCTTCCGGCCGGTATTTGTCCATCACTGCGTCAAGACGATCATTGGTGATGGCCGGGTTGGCCTGTTGCAGGCAAGGCAGAAGAATGGCCTTGTTGGCCCGTTGCTGCGCGCCGCTGGGATATTTCGACGGCTCCGGATTGACCGGCTTGAAGCACGCTATGAAGACCGCTTCCCCGATACCGAGGTCCGCGGCGATCCTGTCCGTCGGCCGGTTCGGGTCGTTGTCCGCCTGGGCCGGTGTTGCGGCAAACAGCACGGCGGCGAGGATCAGGTATCTCATCAGGTTGGCTCCGGTGTTCGTTCTGCGCGAGCGGCAGGTTCGGGAAGAGTTTTTTCAATCTAGAAGAGACGACCGGATTCGATGTGACAACCGTCACACTTTTTCAAATTTCCTCTTTGCAACCAATGGGCATGGGACAACCAGTCTCAACGGTCTGCGAGGAAATGCGCCGCGACCTGCCGTTGATGCGGATGATCCCGGTGTTCGAAAAGGTAGAGCCCCTGCCAGGTGCCCAGCGCCATCCGGCCGCCGGACACCGGTATGGAAAGCGAGACCGGCATCATGGCAGCCTTGATGTGGGCCGGCATGTCGTCCGGTCCCTCGTATGTGTGCACCAGATAGCTCATGGAGGGATGATCGGTTGGAGGCACCAGCCGGGCAAAGAAGGCCTTCAGATCCGTCTGCACATCCGGGTCTGCGTTTTCCTGGATCAACAACGAGCAGGACGTGTGGCGTACGAACAGGGTCAACAGACCGTCGCCCGCGTCCTCCTCTGACAGCCAGCCCCTGACGGCGCGGGTAAACTCATAGAGGCCCTGGCCGCCGGTGCGGATGGAGAAGGTGGTCTGCATGTTTTCTCTCTCCTGCGTGGGGCTTCTTGCTTAGGCGATCGGCTTTCTGGTTGCAAATCCCCGCTACGCCCGCCATCTGAAGGGGGCCCGCCCGTCCTTTTCCGTTCACCAAGGTCCATCCATGGCATTCTCCGGCAAGAAGGTCCTGATTGCCTCGCTCGGCACACGCGGCGACACCCAGCCCTATGTGGCGCTCGCGAAGGAACTCGTGAACCTTGGGGCGGAGGTCGTTCTCTCGACGGGACAAGGGTTCGACGCCATGATCGAGGCCGCCGGAGCCCGAGCCCGTCCCGTGCCCATCGACTATCAGGCGCTTCTAAGGGACACGGAGGTTCGGGAAGCCCTGTTCTCGCTGAAAGGTGCCATCAAGCTGGCCCGGAAAAGCGTCCGGCTGCAACGGGACATCGTTCGAATGTTGTGGCAGACAGGGCTTGAGGAGAAGCCGGACCTGATCCTGTTCAATCTGAAGGCGACGGCGATGACACTTGTTGCCCGCCGACTGAACGTTCCGGCCCTGCCGACAGCCCTGCAACCGGTCACCGCCCGAACCCGGGCCTTTCCGGTCCCGCTCTTCGGCCTGCCGAATCTCGGGCCCGGCCTGAACGCCATGAGCTATGGCTTCTTCCGGAGGCTGATGAGCGCCGGCATTGCGCCCGTGCTCAAGTCCCTGAAGCATGACGCGCAAGCCGAACTTGCCCAGTCTGGCTCCTTGATGGACGGCCATCTGCCGCCTGGAGGCAGGCCACTCAACCTGCAGGCTTTTTCGAAAGCCCTCGTCCCGGACCCGGGAGACTGGAGCGCGGAGGTCTGGCAAAGCGGCTACTGGTTCACCGAACCGGACCCGTCCTACCGGCCTCCCCCGGATCTCGCAGCCTTTCTGGAAGGAGGACCGCCGCCTGTCTACCTCGGTTTCGGCTCCATGCCGAGCAGGGATCCAACCGGACTGACCGGCATCGTTCTGTCCGCCCTCAGGACGACCGGCCAGCGTGCGATCCTGGCGACCGGCTGGGGCGGCCTTACGGCAGCGGCGCTGGATGAAAGCATGGCGAAACAGATCCATCTTCTCGACAAGGCGCCGCACAGCTGGCTGTTTCCGCGCTGCTCGGGCGTCGTCCATCACGGCGGGGCCGGCACCACCCACGAAGCGCTGCGCTGGGGCAAGCCTTCACTCGTCTGCCCGGTTTTTGCCGACCAGCCCTTCTGGGGCGCCCGTGTGCACCGGATCGGAGCAGGTCCGGCGCCCATCCGCCAGAAAAAACTGACCACCGAAAACCTTGCCCGTGCCCTGAAGGATCTCGAAATGCCGACCTTCAGGGATGGTGCGGAACGGGCCGCTCGCCTCATGGCTTCGGAACCCGGCGCCAAGGGAACCGCCGACCAGCTGGCGCGATATCAGATGCGATATCCGGCGTCATTCCCCCGTCAGGCGGGATAGCGGTATCGCAGCTCTTTCCTTTTGCGGCCGGGCCTGACACAACTAGTGGAAAGTTGTCAGAGGAGTCACCGCCCCCGTGTTTCCCTCCCGTTATCTCGTTTTTGTACTTTGTCTCATTGCCGCCTTTCTCAGCTTCGTGCTGATGTTTGCCGTTTCCGGTCATTTCGTCTGGCCCTTCCTTGCCTTCGCCGCCGTTTCGGCCATCGGCTACTGGGACACCCAACAGACCAGGCATTCCGTCTTGCGGAATTATCCCGTCACGGGACACTTCCGGTTTCTGTTCGAGGCCATCCGGCCGGAGCTGAGACAGTATTTCTTTGAAAGCAACCAGGACGGAAAACCCTTTTCCCGCGAACGCCGCTCGATGGTCTATGACCGGGCCAAGAATATCGAGGATGTGCTGCCCTTCGGCACGGAACAGGACGTCTACAACGGTGCCTACAGTTGGGTGAACCATTCGATCTGCCCCCGGCCGGAAAACCACATGGACCTTCGTGTGACCATCGGCGGACCGGACTGCACGCAGCCCTATTCGGCCTCGCTGTTCAACATCTCCGCCATGAGTTTCGGCTCGCTGTCGGGCAATGCCATCCTGGCGCTGAACAAGGGGGCGAAAAAGGGCAATTTCTATCATGACACCGGCGAAGGCAGTGTCTCGCGTTATCACCGGGAAGGTGGCGGCGACCTCGTCTGGGAACTGGGCAGCGGCTATTTCGGCTGCCGGGCGGACGACGGCACCTTCGATGAGGAGAAATTCCGCAAGCATGCCGCCGACCCGCAGGTCAAGATGATCGAAATCAAGATGAGCCAGGGCGCCAAACCCGGCCATGGCGGCGTTCTTCCCGGACCGAAGGTGACTGAAGAAATCGCAGAGGCGCGCGGCATTCCCGTCGGTGAGGACTGTATTTCGCCGGCCTCGCATTCCGCCTTTTCAACGCCGCTGGAACTCCTGGACTTCATCAGGAGGCTGCGCGAGCTTTCCGGCGGCAAGCCGGTCGGCTTCAAGCTTTGCATCGGCCACCGCTGGGAATTCATGGCCATCGTGAAAGCCATGCTGAAAACCGGCATCAAGCCGGACTTCATCGTGGTGGACGGGGCCGAAGGCGGCACGGGGGCGGCCCCGGTGGAATTTGCCAACCGGCTCGGCACGCCGCTGCGCCAGGGCCTGTCCTTCGTTCACAACTGCCTGGTGGGCGCCGGCCTGCGCGACGACATCAAGATCGGCGCCAGCGGCCAGTTGATCAGTGCCTTCGACATTGCCGGCACCATGTGCCTGGGCGCGGACTGGGTCAACTCGGCGCGCGGTTTCATGTTCGCCGTCGGCTGCATCCAGTCCCAAAGCTGCCACACCAACCGCTGTCCGACAGGTGTCGCGACCCAGGACCCCAAGCGCCAGCAGGCGCTGATCGTGCCCGACAAGGCAGAACGTGTCGCCAACTTTCACCGCAACACGCTCAAGTCGCTGATGGCATTTACTGCCGCGGCAGGCCTGGAACATCCGGGGGAATTCCGCCCGGAGCATTTCTATGTCCGCGAAGGCCAGCGCGAAATCCTGCCGGCAAGCGCAGCCCTGACCTGGCTGAGAAAGGGCTCCCTGCTTGATCAGGCCCACGACATTAAGGGTTACTCGACCTATTGGAACATGGCCGAGGCCGACAGCTTCCATCCGTCGAAAACCATGACCGCCGCCCGCGCCATGCACCACCACCAGCCGCATCACTGATGGGCGCCTAGCAGGGTACGCGGCACCACGTCGAAAAAGAGGGGCTCGGCGGAAATCCCGCCGGGGCCATAGGGGCGATATCAGGACGCGGGTTGATTATCAGCGGCTTCGCCCGTTTCCGGAACCGGGGCGGTCAGATCGGCGGCGGTCTCTACCGCAGCCGGCGCTTCCGCAGGCGCCGATTCCGCTGATGACGTTTCCCCGTCGGTGACCTCAGCCGGTGCCTCCGACAGCCCGGCCGTCAGACCGTTCAGGCCGGAGCCATCCAGACCGATCTCCTTCATCATGGCGTCCAGCAGGGGCGCCTGGGAGCGGTATTTCAACGCGGAGGACACCATCTGATCGGCGAGATTGCCACCTGAGCCGTTGGTGCTCCCGCCGTTTGCCACCGCGCCTCCCGATCCGGTCATGCCATCGACCTGGATGATCTTGATGCCATCGATCTGCTCCATCGGCTTGACGCTTTGCGCGATGATTTCAGGCAGCTGTTCCAGGAGCCTGATGCGGACCTGCATTGCGATCTGATCCGGCGACAGGAGGTTTGCCGCCTCGTTGATCGCCATTTGTCCGGCGGCCTCGACCTCATACAGGACCCTTTGTGCTTCAGCGCGCAGCTTTTCAGCCGCTGCCGATCCTTCGGCTTCAATCCGCAAACGGGCCGCTTCCGCCTCTGCCCCGATACGGACGGCGTCGGCCTGGTCCGTCGCAGCCTGCTTCTGGGCTTCTGCCGCGACGGTGATGGCAACCGCGTCCATTTCGGCGGCTTTGCGCGCTTCGATCAGTTCGATCTGCTTGTCACGCTCGGCGACCTCGGTTTCACGGGCCGTCGTGACCTGCTCCGCTGCCTTGGCGGCAATCGCACGGGCCTCGTCCGCCAGAGCTTCGGCTTCCGATTTTTCACGGGACTTCGCCGCAACCGCAATGTCGCGGTCCTGCTCAGCCAGCTCGATCAGTTTCTGCTTTTCGACATTGGCGGCTTCGACGCTCCGTTCCTTTGAGATCTCACGCTCACGTACCTGCTGGTCCATGGCGATCTGACGTTCGGTAACCACCTGATTGGACTCAATGTCCTTTTCCTTGACCTTCTGGCTCGCAAGAATCTTTGCCTCTTCGGCCTCCCGCTCGCGGTCGGCCTGCTGCTTGGCAATCAGCGACGCCTGCTCCGCACGGCGGATCTCGACTTCGCGCTGCTGCTCGAGTTTGGCGAATTCCTCGTCCCGGCTGATTTGCAGGCTTTCCTGTTGTGCCTCGAGGTTTTTCCGCCTGATCTGAACTTCGGTTTCCTGCTCGATGTCATTGCGCTTCTTGCGGCGCTCCTCGATGGCCTGGGTGAGCTTGGTCAGACCTTCCGCATCAAAGGCGTTTTCCGGATTGAAATACTCCCGGTTGGTCTGGTCGAGCCCCGTCAGGGAAACGGATTCCAGCTCCAGGCCGTTTTTCAGAATGTCTTCCGAGACGGCCGCCTGCACTTTCTGAACAAAATTCACCCGTTGCTCATGGAGTTCCTCCATGGCCATTTCCGCGGCCACGGCACGCAGGGCATCGACGAACTTGCCTTCCACCAGCTCGCGCAGAGCTTCCGGTTTCATGGTGCGCTGGCCGAGTGTCTGGGCGGCATTTGCAATGGACTCAATCGTCGGCTGAACGCGGACGTAAAACTCCGCCAGCACGTCGACCCGCATGCGGTCCCTGGTGATCAGGGCCTGCTCGTTCGATCGCCGGACTTCCAGCCGGAGCGTATTCATGTTGACCGGAATGATGTCGTGAAGAACCGGAAGCACAAGCGTACCGCCATTCATGACAACACGCTGACCGCCGAAACCGGTTCGCACAAAGGATACTTCTTTCGACGAGCGGCGATATAGCCGCGAAAAGATCAAGCCAATGGCGAGGAGGGCAACAAAGCCGATACCGACCAGGATGCCTATACCTATGAAACGGTCCATGACCATCTACTCCCTGAGTTATTTTCTGAAAACTGTCGTGGCGGGCGTTATTCGCCGGTGCCGGTCAAAGTGGTGTTGGTATTTCTAATTGCTGTAAAATGAGCCCCCTGCTGCCGCACGATGATGACGTCCGTGCCCTGTTCCAGGACCTCGTCGTCGACATCGGGTTCCACGAGCAGATAGTGGCTCTGGCCGGCCTGGTCTCGCAGACGGGCTTGCGCCGGAAGTCCCTTTTTGGCGTTGCCCTGCACAATTCTGGCCGGCTTGCCGACAAAGGTCCGCCGCGAGACAGCATCGCTTTCGTCCCTGGGCATCACCTTCGACAGTCCAAGTGCCGACACGCGGGTGAAAGGCAGGGCTGCGGCGAAGGCTCCCGCCGAAGCGACGATGCCGGGAAGCAGCCAGCCGCTGATCGTTTGAACCAGGCTTTGCAACACGTATCCGGCGAGCCCGAAGCCGGTCAGAAAGATCACCAGAATGATCAGCACAGGGACCCGGCCAATGCACAGCCATCCGAGTATCTGACTGAACACGCCTTGTCCGGTCGCCGAGGTTCCGGCATCGGCACTGGCACCGGCAAACTCGATATCGTGATGAAGCGCCCCTCCCGAAACATCCCCATCGAAGTCAGGCACTTCAACGTCCGGAACATCCACGTCCGGCAGATCGACTTCCGGGAGGAGACTGTCGATCATGCTCGACAGTCCCAGTCCCATCAGGGAACCGACACCTTCCGCAACCGCGATCGCGATCATCAGGCCAAGTGAAACCGCAAAAGGGGCGTTCTGGTCCGCGAGAATGAACTCGATCATATCAACCGTCTTTCGCCGCTGCCTTCAGGGCCGCAAGCCGTTCCGCGACACGGTTCTTCCGGGCAAGATCCTCGAGCTCAGCCAGCTTGACCGCATCCGCCTTGTCCGCCCTTGCGCCTCCAGGCAGACCCGTTGTGCTTTTCAGAACGCGATCGAAAGCCTCTTCCGCCTTGCGGGACTTGCCCTCTACGCTGTCTTTTTGCGCAGCCTCACCGGCCGCTGCGCTGTCGGCCGCGGTTTTCTGTTGAGCCCGGCGGAAGTTGTCCAGTTCAGCTTCCATTTCCCGCTTGCGCGCCTGCAAGGCCCCGACATAGCCTTCGAGTTCCTTTTCTTCGCGGCCGGCGTCGGCCACCGCCGCTTCCAGCACCGGGATCTGCACTTCCAGGTCTAGCTGGCGGGCAATTGCCGCCTCGGCGAGATCGTCGCGGCCTTGCTTCACGGCCAGGGCAATCTGCTCCTGCAATTCCTCGTGCCGCGTCGCGGTTTCCCCCAGGCGCGTATTCGCCAGGTGTTTGTTGGCCAGAACGCCAGCCAACTCGTCGCGCACCTGGTCGACAGCACGGTCGACCTCGCGGATCGCTTCCGCCATGACGGTTTCCGGAGACGTATTTTCAATGGTGTCAACCAGTTGGTTCACGCCGCCGGAAACGAGACGCTTCACACGTGCAACAAGACCTTCTGCCATCTGTCCAACCTTTCTGTTGCGAGAGTACCATTTGTCCCATTTTCATCGGACATCTTCGCGAACCGGGCTGCCGAATTCCGAAGGCCGAACCGGTGTTCGCAATAATTCATCTTCAACTGCCGCGCGTCGACTAGTATTTTCTCGCGCGGCACTGATCAATCAGACACTGCCTTGTTCTTCAGGAACCGGAGTGCGTTTTCCGATCCAGGAGACGGGCAATTTCCAGTAGCGGCTCCAGTTTCCGGTCCATCAGATCCGGATCATATGTCCTGCTTTTTGTCGTCAGCCCAAGATTGAAAATCTCCTCGATCAAGGCAAACAGCTCTGCTGCCAGCCTCTCCTCGAATCTCTTCAATTCCTTCGCCTCGTCTTCCGGCCCCGGAGCCGCGGCAATCAGCTCGGCAAACATGTCCGGCAGACGTTCATACAACTTGATGACAAAGTCGGACCGGATACCTTGCTCCCGTTGCAATTGCCGCAGCCCGCGTTCCGCCGGCCGCATCATCGACCGCAACAGCTCCTCGCAAGCATCGACATCCTGAAAACCCTTCTCGCGTTCGCGGGCCTGCCTCAGAATTTCGCGCAGCTTGTCACTGGGCGTGCGAGCGCCCTGAACCTCATACTTCGCAAGAAACTCAACATCATCGTCGCTGAGCCTAACGCTTATCGGAATGCTCTTGGGCATGAATGCACCTGATCGTCAACGTATGTATCCATTTGTTTACAAATGTAGACAAACATTTTTGCATTTCAAGGTTTCACACGCGAAAATATGCATAAAATTTTCATACACCCCGCAGAAAGCTCGTGATTCAGGCTCCGGCGCATAGGGTCGTTTCCCGGATCAGTGACCTGAGCCGCCCTTGCAGAGAGGCAAGCCAATTCCGCTCCCAAGCGCCAGTTCCGGAGATCTTCCAATGTCCGAACAAAGCAAAAAACCCGGCAAAGATGCCGGGTCTTTCACTTCTCCGGAAAGTGACGACGCTGTCGTCAGTTCGTGTTCCCAATCACCCGGCCGACAGGAGAAAGCGGCAGCCGGAACTCTTCCGTGAGGGCAAAACTGCTCAGGATGAAATCGATCTGGGCAAGCACCTCTTCCGCCGGGCGTTCGATCAGCTTCGGGTGGAAGGCACAGCGCAAGGCGTAAACACCGTCTGTTGCCACCGCGCTGATGCCGCGCAGTTCCGTCTCCAGTCTCTCCCCGCCTGCGCCGAACGGGAAGGTTCCCTTGGCCGTTCCCCGAAACAGCGGATAACCCGCTTGCTCGATCAGTTCGATTTTCGTTGCAAGGTTCTCGCCACCCGCCTGCGTCATGGCGGCCTCAAATCGCGCCTTGAACGCAGGCACCACGGCGGGATTGGCGACTTCGTCCCGGAAAGGAGCGCCGGTTCCCCCGGGAAACGGTGTGCGGGCCACAGTGCACCAGCGCATGGCGATGCCACTGCTGCCGGGAGCGCCAACCCGGATCAGCGTATTCGGTTCATGCGCGGCGGGTTCCAGCTGCTGCCATCCTGTTTTCGGAAAATGGATCTCGTATCTGGCGCTTTTGAGGATCACATAGTCTGATGCCGCTGCACTGCCCTGATCGAGAAAAGGCAAGATGGAAACAGCAGTGGCGGCAACAAGGCGAAGAAAATTCATTGTCATAAATGTCACCCGTAAATTTCTGGATGACTTCGCCTAGCCGCGCCATGCGGCAAAATCATGGAGCAGAGCCGGTTACCCGAGCTTTCCCGCCAGATCTGCTGCAAATTCACCAGCCTCATGGGACCGCACGAGCGCATGGCGGACAAGATCGTCGAAATGGCCTGCAAAGAGCTGGACGTGGCGTGTGTTTGAAAAGGCGAGATAGCGCTGGCCGAGATAAAGCGCCGCCCACTTCTTGCCGAAAACGGTGAAAGGCGCGGAGAAACGGTCGGTTGCGCCAAAAAGATGCAGACGCAACGATGGATAGAGGTCATCCAGCGTGCGGCCCATCACCTCCAGTTGCTCCCGGCGAACCTCTGCCGGCAAGCCGGCCCAGAGCCCCTCCCCGCGGGCAAACCCTTCCAGGGCTTCCTTGGAGAGGGCGATTTCCATATCGGATTCCGCGCGCCCCAGAAGCGCGCGCTGGTCGCGAGTTCCGGTAATTGCCTGATCGGCCGTGCGCAGTGTTTCGCCGGCATATTCATAGGCAAGAACAGCTTCGGTCTTCAGAACGTCGGGAAGATTGGCCGGAACATGGCGGATCTTCGCACCGACCGCGTCCCGGAACCAGGCCAGCAGATGCTCGTCCACCGGATGACGCTCCGTTTCGGCGACCTGCACCGCCTGATCGAGAATTTCCGCCGCCGCACCCCGGTGTGTCGACAGACCCAGCAGCCAATCGGACGAGACACCGAGCGCAGTTGCAATGGTGGCCAGCGCCTGACCATTCGGCAGGCGCGGCATGTCCTCCGACAGGAGCTGGGATACGGTCGAGCGGTCAAGCCCGGCACCGCGCGCCAGATCACTGCGGTTCATGTCCCGGCTGCGCAAGGCCTCCGACAGGCGTTCACGAAACAGATCTGCGCGTTCCCTTTTGTCCATGCGGGAGTATTGTCAGCCGACTTTCGGAAAATCAACAGGCGCGGGCATTTTCTGCAAGCACTGCTTCCGGATCCGTACCCGAGGGTGCGGGCTCATGGAATTGTGCATTCAGGCGTCAATCGGGTGCAAAAGAGCAAGGAAAAGCCTGCAGAATCATGCTGGCGCATGGTGCAAAGGATTTGACGCGGCTGTTCAAAGCCCGATTGGCGTCCTTCGGATCGATCTGGAAAGAACTGCCTCCTGCGTTGAGAAAGCTAGGAAACCACCCAGGTTTCCTTGCGCTTTCCCGCCTTGGATACTGTCCTTTCCAGATCGACCTGAACGTACAATTTAATGGGTCCGTACCTTAGAACGTCCTGTTGTGCGGGACCCACCTGGTGCAGTCTTGCGCCTCCTTGCAGTTCTGACCTGCGGCAGGATTTCCGGCACCGGTTGCCTTCATTCTGCGGATGCCGGGCTGTGCAGTGGAGTTGCTTCGCTTGCCGGATATCTCAACGTCGTCAAACAGAAACCGGCCCAGACCATAGGCGGCGAGCGCAAGCCCGGAGTGTCCTTCCCTTTTGCGATCGAAGGGCACGCGGGTGATCTCGGCGTCATTTGCGTAGAACACGATCCGGTTTCCCTCAAAGGCATAGGCAAGCCGGTTCGAGGCTTCTTCCGCCAGCGCTTCATGATTGCCGCTGTAGGCCAGTTCCAGCTTGCGATTCTGCTTCCGGAGCAGATGGTACTGGCCTTCCCGGCTCACCGTGAACATCCAGTAGTCACCACGCTGTCCGGTCGCGATCAGGATACCTGCTCCGCCCGGCCCGGTGTTTTCCGGCGTGACGGTAACTGCCATCGACCCGTCTTTTGTCAGGGAAAGCTCGTCCGTGCCTTCGAAGCGTACCCATTTGATGTAATCATAGTGCGCTTGCTTCGGATTGCTGTCGTTGAAGAAAACAAGTCTGCCGTTTTCAACGCTGACCAGCCACGAAGAGTCCGTATCGAACCCGATCTGACCTCCCAGCATCAGGTCAGGCTGGCGTCCCTCGAAATCCTCCCTGTAGATCAGCCTCTCGGGGCGCCCTCCTCCACCGGTCTGGGACCAGGCATTCAGGACCGGGCCGGCACCTGCGGCTGCGACAAACAGCAAAACGGCAAAATAACTTAAACGAGTAAACATGAAACAGCTCAACTCATGTAAAGAACATGGCTGATATAGGCTGTCAGGAGCGGCGGCCAAAGGAAAAACTCCGGGTAGAGTTAATCTGACGGGCCGTTACGCTGGAAACTACTCCGCGGCATTCAAGGCCAGGAACCCGCCGGACTGGCGGTCCCACAAGGCGGCATAAAGCCCGCCCTTTGCCAGCAGTTCGCGATGGCTACCTTCCTCAATGATCCGGCCTTTATCCATGACGACGAGCCGGTCCATGGCCGCGATCGTCGACAGCCTGTGGGCGACCGCCAGCGTGGTGCGGCCCTCCATCATGCGGGCGAGGTTCTGCTGGATGGCAAGTTCCGCCTCACTGTCGAGGGCAGAGGTCGCCTCGTCCAGGATGAGGATCGGCGCGTCTTTCAAGAGCACCCGGGCGATGGTGATCCGCTGACGCTGCCCGCCGGAGAGCTTGACGCCCCGGTCGCCCACATGGGCATCGAGCCCCCTCCGGCCCTTGCTGTCCTTCTGTTCCTCGATGAAGGCGAGTGCTTCAGCCGCCCTTGCGATCTCGCGGATCTCGTCGTCGCCCGCCTCCGGCCTGCCGTAGCGGATGTTGTCGCGGATCGACCGGTTGAGCAGGGAAATGTCCTGGGTCACCACGCCGATCTGCCGCCGGAGCGAGGACTGGGTGACGTCCCGGATGTCCTGCCCGTCGATAAGGATGCTGCCGGCGGAAACGTCCCGAAGCCGCATCAGCAGGGAAATCACGGTCGACTTGCCGGCGCCGGAAAGCCCAACCAGCCCGACACGCTCACCCGGTGATATCGTCAGGTTGAATGTCTCCAGCACCGGCTTGCGGTCTTCCTGGTAGGAAAAGGAGACATTCTCGAAGCGGATTTCCCCGGCACCGACCTTGAGCTCGGAGGCATTGGGGGTGTCGGTGATCGCCGGGCGGCTGGTCATGATCGGCATGGCGTCCTTGATGGTGCCGAGCGTGCTGGTGATGGACTGGCCGACGTTGATGAAACTGGACGAGGCATGCGCGAGCGAGCGGGTCACCGTCAGGCCGGCAACGAAATCGCCGATGCTGACCCAGCCGCCAGACATGCCCCAGAAACCGATGGAAACAACGCTCAGAACCATCAGGACATTCAGGAAATGGACGCTGCTGTCGGTCAGGATATAGGACCGGTTTTCGCTGTGGCGGGTGTCGATGGTCTCGCCGATGACCTGACGGATGGCACCGGCCTCGGAATCCTCGGCCGCAAACAGTTTTACCATGGCAATGTTGGAGTAGACGTCCGTCATCGCTCCCGTGGCCCTGGAATTGGCCGCAGCGACCCGGGCCGAGCGCTGCAGGTAGGCGGGAATGGCCATCCAGGCAACCAGGATATTGGCGAAGATCCAGACAATCACCGGAATGGCCAGGGGCCAAGCCAGCGCCAACAGAAGCACGAAGGAGCCGCCGAACTGGATGACGAGAAACGGAATGGTTTCGATTGCCAGCATCATCTGCCGGTGAACCGACATGGTCACCTGGGCGATGCGGGTTGCCACCTGACCGGCGAAGGTATCTTCGAAAAAGGCGATATCCTGCGACTCGACCGCCTTGTGGGCCTGCCAGCGCATGGCGGCGGGCAGAAGAATGCGCACGGTCTGGAAGGCGAAGGTCTGGCGCAGGAGAAAGGCAAGAGGATCAAGGATCACGAACAGCACGAATATGCCGACCAGGAACCGGGTGTTTTCCTGTAGAAAACCCTGCGCGCCGTTTTCCGTGACACCGTCCACAACATAGGCGATCGCCCAGATACCGGCGAGCCCCAGACCCGAGGAGATCATCGCCAGAACCGACACGATCACCAGTTGCCAGCGGAACATCAGCGCAAAGTGCCAGACCAGATGCAAGGGTCCCTTGTCCGGCAGCGGCGTGACGGGTAGGTCCAGCGGCTTCAGATGTGCTTCAAAGGGCTGGAAATACCGTTCGATCCAGCGGGCCAGAAACGGCCTTGCGACTGACACGCGCCAAACTCCTTGTCAAAATCGAAGAATACCGGACCGCAACGCGATCTGGCCGGATGACCTGCCAATACCGTCGCGCCGCACTTCAATTGCGCGGTTCGATCCGGTAGACGCAGCGGCGGTCGCCGGAAAGCTGATGCTCGGACCGCTCTACCAAGACCCCCGGTCCGAGGACTTCCTTGAACAGATTGAGTTCGGAGCGGCAGAAGCCCTGACAGGCGGTAGCAGCGGCGCAGATGGAACAATGGTTCTCGATCAGGTTGAAGCCCCCGCCATCTGTCTCGACCTCGGCCATATAGCCCTCCTGACTGCGCAGATCCGCAAGCAGCTGAACCCGTTCAGCGAGACTGGATACCCCGTTCAGGGCCTGGTCGTAGGCTTGCCGGCTGCGGGCTTCCCGGTGGGAGATCAGTTTGTCGAGGCCTTCCTGGCCGAAGATGTCGTTGAGACCGGAAAGGAGCCCCAAAACGAGATTGGAGTGATTGTCCGGAAACTGCTGGTGCCCCTTGGCGGTAAGTTCCCAAAGACGCTTGGGCCGTCCGACGGAGCCCTTGATGTCCTCGAAGGCAACAAGATCCTCACTCAAAAGACCATCCAGATGCTGACGGACCGCCACGGAAGTGACGTCCAGTCCCATGGCCAGATCCGCAGCGGTTTGCGGGCCGGAGGATTTCAGCGCATTCAGGAGTCTGGTTCGTGTACGGTCAGCCATGAACACCTATATAACGCAAACCGCGCATAAAAAAATAGTTCCCTTTTCTTATTGCATTCACTTCTCCCCGCATGAGACCGGCCGCCGGGTCTGCGGACCGATACCCACCAAAACAATTGTGACCCAGCCCAGCGGCCTTGACCAACCACCGCCAACATAACCTCAAGTTTACATCTCCCCGGAAAATTACTTTTAATTGAAGAATTCCAAATTCAAAAAATGGAGAATTTATTCCAAATTGCGAACTCAAAATCGAAAACCATTTTTAGAGCCGCTCAATTTCAGAAAACTTCCGTCACGATCCTGAAATTAGATTTCACTTACGCAACGTAATACATTGTCCGTTCGTTAAATTTACCGTGGGTAAGTCTTGTTTTTAACTGTTTTTAATCTTGGGAATATCCTTCCATAATACGAGTTCCAGGCGGAGGTCGCGATGAAAAGAGTTCGGGCATTTATCAGGTGGATGAAAGTCGATCCACGGCACCCGGATATCGCACGCGCCCAGTACAACGAACTGAAAACCCAGATTCCCTCACTCTATGCGCTGCTGATGGTCAATGCCGTCGCTGTTTCCTATACGCATTATGACGTGGCTCCCTTCTATCTGACGGTCGGGGCTCTCGCCGCTATTCTGGTCATCTCCGCGGTCCGCCTCGTTGTCTGGATCAAGGTAAGGCATCTGGACCCTGCCCCCGCCGAAGCCGTTCGCCGGTTGAGGCGAACCATTGTGATCGGAGGCTTGATCGCCGCTATCTACATCACCTGGTCGCTCAGCCTGGATACTTACGGAGGTCCGGAAGAACGCGGCCATATCGCGCTCTTCATCGCGATCACGGTGATCGGCTGCATCTTCTGCCTGACGAACCTGCCCCAGGCAGCTGTCCTGGTCATGGCTGTCGTCACCATTCCCTATCTCGTCTACTATTTGCGGCAGGACAACGATGTCTATACCGCAATCGCAATGAACATCTTTCTGGTCTGCGTCGTTGTTCTGCAGGTTGTGTTCCGCAACCATAGAAGTTTCTGCAAACTGGTCCGCTCGCAAGCCGAGACGGAGGTGCTCAACGCGGAAAATGAACGGCTGGCCCAGACCGACGCGCTGACAAACCTGCCGAACCGGCGGTATTTCTTCAGTCAACTTGAGACACGTATCGGCAAGGCCAAGGCGGAGCAGTCGACCATTGCCGTTGGCGTGGTCGACCTGGACCGGTTCAAGCAGATCAACGATACCTACGGACATCAACTGGGCGACCAGCTTCTTGGCGAAGTGGGCAAGCGTCTCAATACTCTGTCCCTGCCGGATGTCGTCATCTGCCGCCTCGGCGGTGACGAATTCGGTTTCCTGTGTCCCGGCGACCCGAATGAAGCCACGAAGACAGGCGACCGGATCTGCGAATTGCTCAGCGCGCCCTATCAGATCGGAGACCTTCAGGTTTCCGTCGGAGCGTCCTGCGGCCTTGCGCTCTATCCGCAGGCGGGTACCACCGCGCAAGTGCTGTTCGGCCGCTCTGACTATGCCCTCTATCACGCCAAAACCAATTCCCGGGGGCGTTCGACAATCTACTCTGCGGCTCACGAAGCCCTGATGCGTTCGGAGCAGGCCGTTGAAACGGCGCTCCAACGTGCCAACCTGGAAGAGGAATTCGAGGTTCACTTCCAACCGGTCGTCTCGCTCCCGGACCGGACCATCATCGGATTTGAAGCCCTGGCGCGCTGGCACAGCCCTAGCCTCGGAGAGGTTCGGCCAGACCGTTTCATTCCGATTGCCGAGCGCACGGGCTTTGTTCACAACCTGACGCCCTTCCTCTTTGCGAAGGCTCTGAAGCAGATCAAGGCGCTGCCGGGCGATCTGTGCCTTGCGTTCAATCTGTCGGGCCATGACATCACGTCTCCCGACACGGTCGACACCCTGCTTGAAATCATCCGCTCGCACGAGCTGCCCCCGCAGATGGTGACCTTCGAGATTACCGAGACCGCCGTCATCAGCAGCTACGACGCGGCGGAAAAAAGCCTGCGGAAGCTGAAGACGGCCGGCGCCAAGACCGCGCTGGACGACTTCGGCACGGGTTACTCCAGCCTTGGCTATCTGCACCGCCTGCCGATCGACTGCGTGAAGATCGACCGGAGTTTTCTCGCCGGCATAGAGGATCCCGCCGACGAGGGGGTCGTGAGATCGATCATCGAAATGTGCCGGTCCCTGCAGATGCTGTGCGTGGTGGAAGGCGTTGAAACGCGGGGGCAACTCGATCTGGTTGAAAAACTGCAATGCCGCCTTGTACAGGGAGACCTTTTCAGCGGCGCGCTCTCCTATGACGTCATCCGCGAGAGCGTGGACAAAACGGACAAGGTGGCCGGGCTTCCCCTGTCCGTTTCCACGCAGCTTGATGCGCTGAAGTTGTCCGCTTCATGACACCAACCGCCGCTTCCTCCTCCGTCCGGGTCATGGTAGGAAACGTCATGACAGGCGGAACGAAACGGCAGAAGGAAATGCGCAAGGCCCTCAGGGTCCTGCTGCCCCGGGTCCCGATGGCCGATGCAGAAGCCATTTTGAGCGTCGCGCTGTCCGGTCATCTGCGCCACCTGCCGCCGACCATCTGCCTCTGGCAGGCAACCACCAGCCACATCCGCCACGCATTGACGGACTACGACACGCTTCTTGACGACGGCTACGACCGCGATGCCGCGCGCTATTTCGTGCTGGACGACATGAACGCGGTGCTGGAGACCTGGGGTTGCCGGAAACGGCTCGATCCCGTCGAAGAGGAAAACTCCATTCACCTGAGCTGAGCGAAACGGTTTGAGGGTGCGGGGGTTCAGGGCCTGCGGGCGATCAGGTCGATTTCCACCAGGGCATCGACGGCCAGGCCCGACACGCCGATGCAGGTGCGCCCGGGCAATTTGCCGGCGGGGAAAAACGATTTGTAGGTCTCGTTCATCGCCTGATAATCCCGTTTGAACTCCGTCAGATAGACCCTGATGAAAGTCACGTTTTCAAGACCCAGCCCCACACCGGCAAGCACGAGCTTCAGGTTTTCCATGACGCGCACGGTCTGGGCCTCGATGCCTTCGGGCAGCGGTGCGTCCGGATCGTCCGGCAGGGTCGGCATCTGACCGGTGACGAACACCCAGCCGTCGGCCTCGACAGCGTGGGAAAACGGCGCGACCGGCTGAGGGGCTTCGTCGACCATATGGTGGATCGGCAGCATTGAGTTCTCCTTCGGGAGCAGGAATCGGATTTTGCTGGCGTCAGAGTAACCGCCTAGACCGTTTCGTAAATCCATTGTTCCGGGATATGGGCCGTCACCCCCTCCCCTGCCCGGACCGTCCCCGGCTTTTCGACATACCCGACCAGACCGCGCAGCCCCCTTGCCTCCTTGGGGAACAGAAGATCCAGGCCTTCCCGATCCGGATAGTTGGCCCCGACACCAGCGCCAGCACTGCGGCACGGCAGGTTTTCGCCGTCCACCCGGACAACGGCGCCGCCTTCGAACACAAGCCTTGTGCGCGGCGGTATCCGTGTCAGGTGCGGCAGACCGGAGAGCAGGAAATTGCCACCGATCCATTCGGGCAGGATTTCAGGAAGCGCCATGCGCTCCGCGATCAGCCTCAGCTCCTCCACGGACAGAAGCGAGATCTGCCGCTCGTTGCACATCTCCGTACCGCGCGGATACCACGGCTCGCGCGCACCGGACCGCCGCGTGAAGCCGCTGTGCCGGTCGCCCGGGATGCCCTTGAAGGTCAATTCGAGCGCGTCCGCCGGGAAGGTTTCGAATCTCTCTTCGGAACCGGTTCTGAAAACACCCTCGACCTTGCCGGACACCCTGAATTTCGCCGATACCGCAAAATCCTTCTGCAAGGTCAAAACCTGATCCATTGTGAAATCTCCAATCTGAAATCCTGCCTGGAAACGCCCCAGGCCCGACCGGTATTAGCCCGGACGGCCTGCGCGAACCACCAAATCTCCTTGATGGAAAGATCACGACTTCAAATCGGTTGGGCAAACTCCAACACCAAAGAGAGTTGATCAGGTGTCCTGTGGCACACGCCAGAATTTAGGCACGATGCTCAAGTTTTCCGCTTTGGTGCAGCGCAAAAACGCCGCATCCTTTTCATTGAACGAATCGCCCCTCCACTGTTCAAAGTTCGTCGGATGGACCTGAGCGAAGACGCATATGGCAAACTGATCAATATCGCGGGCCGGCAGCGCATGCTGTCCCAGCGGATCGGCTTTCTGTTTCTTGCCATGTCCGGCCATATCGAAAGCGGTGCTCCGGTTCCAGGGCTGCTCTGGAACATGCTGGAAAAGGCACTTGAGGATTTCGACTCCGGTTATCGGCTTCTGCTGAACGGCGACGACACCGCCGGATTGCCGAAACTCGTTTCCACCCGGATCAACAAGGTTCTGGACGCCGGTGACCGGACGTCCGGCCGCGCGGTCATCGACAGGTTTCTCAGCGAAGCGCATGACCACATGCAAGCGCTTTCCGAAGACAGCGCGCCGGACCGTGCCGTTTTCGACCGGTTTTCCGAATTCGTGCTTTTGGACCTGCTTCAGACCCTCCAGGCCATCGTTGCCGCCCTGGAAGAGGATTTCGCCGAGGAAATGCAGCGCCGCCGCGACAAACGCCAGGAAGAGGCCAAGCGCGTCATGACAGCACTCCAGGAGATTCAGCGCGCCTCGAAGTTTTCAAGAATGATCGCCCTCAATGCCAAAATCTCCGCGGACAAGGCCGGGCCCTACGGTAAGGAGTTCGGCGCCCTTACCGAGGAACTGAAGAATATTTCCAGCGCGATCACCAGCAGCTCTGAAGACATCCTGAAACACCTGACAGGGCTCTGACCCGCACCTGCCTGCATTCGCCCGCCGCAAGACCGGCTATTTCTTCTTCGGCCGCAACACCTCGACATTGACGAGATAAGCCGTCTCCTGGCCCCGGTTCTCCGACCAGTGGGCAACGTCCTTGTCTTCCACCCATTGCTCGCCCGGTGCATGCGCCACCGTGCCCTCGCCGTCGCGGTGTTCGGTGTAATCGCCGCTCACCAGATAGGCCACGACAGGGCGTTTGGCATGGTTGTGATAGAAGGAATGCGCGCCCGGTTGCAGCACGATGGTGCGAATCTGGAGCCGGTAGCCTTCCAGTTCCGGAAACTGACCGCCCAGCTCCAGCGTGTTGGTCCGGGGCACGGAAATCCCCACCGCCTTTGTCGGCTTTTCCTCCTGTGACAGAACCGGCATCGCGAAGTTCAGCACGGACAGTATCCCTGCCGACAGAAAAAGATTTCGCGCCGTCTTGGTCATCTCGTTTCCTCCAGACTGAGATACCACGGAGAATATAGGGCGGTGGCGATGGCCGGACTGGAGTCGCTGATCACGTTTGCCGGATGCGGCCTGCCTTCAAGCCAAGCCGGCTGGCGGACTACCCGGCACTTCCAGCAGAGGCTTTCCTGTCCTTCGTCATCGCGGCCAAGCGAAGCGTGAGCCGGGACCGGAGAGCCACGGTTCCTCGTTTTTCAATTCAAAACCGTCGGTTCCCGGCTCTCCGGTCCCGGATCTCCGCTGCGCTGCGTCCGGGATGACGATTTCTGGCGATGGTCGCAAAAAAAGGCGGTCCAATTGGACCGCCTTTTTGTTTCTCCGAAGCCTTGCCCCTTTAGCGGGTCAGCGGCTTGTACTTGATACGGCGCGGGTCGGCGGCATGGGCGCCGAGGCGGCGGACCTTGTCCTTTTCGTAGTCTTCGAAGTTGCCTTCGAACCACTCCACGTGGCTGTCGCCTTCAAAGGCCAGCATGTGCGTCGCCAGGCGGTCGAGGAACATACGGTCGTGCGAGATTATGACGGCGCAGCCGGCGTAGTTTTCCAGCGCGTCTTCCAGGGCTGCCAGCGTCTCGGTGTCGAGGTCGTTGGTCGGCTCATCGAGCAGCAGCACGTTGGAGCCCTTCTTCAGGACTTTCGCCAGATGCACGCGGTTGCGCTGACCGCCGGAGAGATCGCCCACCTTTGCCTGCTGAGCCGGGCCCTTGAAGTTGAAGGACGAGCAATAGGCGCGGGAGTTGATTTCCTTGCCGTCGAGGTAGATCACCTCGGCGCCGCCGGAAATTTCTTCCCAGACCGTGTTGTTCGGGTTGAGCGCGTCGCGGGACTGGTCGACGTAGCCGAGATGCACGCTGTCACCGATGGTGACCGAGCCGCTGTCCGGCTTTTCCTGACCGGTCAGCATCTTGAAGAGCGTGGATTTACCGGCACCGTTCGGTCCGATGACGCCGACAATGCCGCCGCGCGGCAGCTTGAAGGTGAGGTTGTCGATCAGCAGACGGTCCTCGAAGCCCTTGGAGACACCCTCCACGTCGATGACGTTGGCGCCGAGGCGCTCGCCCACCGGAATGAGGATCTGCTCGATGGACGGCATGCGCTCTTCCTGCATGGCGACGAGGTCCTGGTAGGCGCGGATACGGGCCTTGGACTTGGTCTGGCGGCCCTTGGGGCTCATGCCCATCCACTCGCGCTCACGGGAAATCGCATTGGAACGGGCCATGTTCTCGCGGCCTTCCTGCTCCATGCGCTTGGTCTTCTTTTCCAGATAGACCGAGTAGTTGCCCTCGTAAGGAATGCCCTGGCCACGGTCGAGCTCGAGGATCCAGCCCGTGACGTTATCGAGGAAGTAGCGGTCGTGGGTGATGATCAGGACGGAACCCTTGAACTCTCTGAGGTGCCGCTCCAGCCAATGAACAGTCTCGGCGTCCAGGTGGTTGGTCGGCTCATCCAGCAGCAGCAGGTCCGGCTCGGACAGCAGCAGCTTGCAGAGCGCGACGCGGCGGCGTTCCCCGCCGGAAAGGTTTTCGACGTTGGCGTCGGACGGCGGACAGCGAAGGGCTTCCATCGCCATTTCCACCTGGCTTTCCAGGTTCCACAGGTCCTGCGCGTCGATCTCGTCCTGAAGATGGGCGGCTTCCTCGGCGGTCTCGTCCGAGTAGTTCATCATCAGTTCGTTGTAGCGGTCGATCTTCGCCTGCTTGTGGGCGACACCTTCCATGATGTTTTCCATCACGGTCTTGGTGTTGTCGAGCTGCGGTTCCTGCGGCAGATAGCCGACCTTCGCACCTTCCGCGGCCCAGGCCTCGCCGGTGTACTCCTTGTCGAGGCCGGCCATGATCTTCAGAAGCGTCGACTTACCGGCCCCGTTCGGCCCCAGGATGCCGATCTTGGCGTCCGGGTAGAAGGAGAGGTTGATATTGTCGAGGACTTTCTTGTCGTTGTAGGCCTTGGACAGGCCATGCATGTGATAGATGAACTGGCGCGCCATGGGGCTCCGCTTCTCCGCTTTCAAAATCTGATGGGATTCTCAGGAATTCTGCGGCGTCTTTTAGGGGAAAGTGACACCCGGGGCAATGGGGGGATTTGCACCAGGGCGTTCAGTTGCGAGTTTCACCCGACCATATCGTCCACTCGGGACCATTCGAACCGATATCG
>NZ_JBNKYW010000077.1:0-35741 GCF_050301095.1 Roseibium sp. | reverse complement strand
CAGGATGCCCACATCCTGGAGTTTCACGAAGACGATCTTAATGCGGATCTCGTTGCCGAGGCCAAGTTGGCCGGGCTTGTCACCCAGATGTTCTATGGCGGGGCCGACCGGTCCGTTTTCGAAAAGGCTGTCCGCTGCGGCATCGAACAGATGAACATCGACCATGTCGAGGTCTTCCGCGCGGTCGAGAGAGAGCTGATGTCGCTGGTGTGACAGGCGGGAAATGCGACCGAGCTCCGACGGTCGGCGGCCATCTCGGGGCATGAAAAACAAACGGCCGGCCTGACAGGCCGGCCGTGCAGCCGCTGAGGCTGGGACAGGCGGAGCCTAGAGCCCCAGGCCTCCGATACAGTTGTATTTCACATTCAGATAGTCATCGAGGCCGTATTTGGAGCCTTCGTTGCCGATGCCGCTTTCCTTGAAACCGCCGAAAGGGGCGACTTCCGTGGTGATAACGCCTTCATTGACGCCGACAAGTCCATACTGAAGCCGTTCCATCACACGGAAGCTGCGGCCGAGGTTTTCGGTGTAGAAGTAACAGGCAAGACCGAACTCGGTGTCGTTGGCCAGCTGGATCGCTTCTTCCTCGGTTTCGAACTTGAAGAGTGCGGCAAGCGGTCCAAAGGTTTCCTCGCGGGCGACCTTCATGTCGCTGGTCGCACCGGTGATCAGGGTCGGTTCATAGAAGGTGCCCTGGCCCTCGGGGCGTTTGCCGCCGGTCAGCAGATTGCCGCCCTTGGACAATGCGTCGGCAACATGATCTGCGACCTTGTCGACAGCCGCTTCGTTGATCAACGGACCTTGTGTGGTGCCGGCCTCCAGTCCATTGCCCACTTTGAGCTGCGCTGCAATCGCGGCCTTAAGTTTTTCGGCAAAGGCATCGTAGACACCTGCCTGGACATAGAGCCTGTTGGCGCAGACGCAGGTCTGGCCGGAGTTGCGGAACTTGCTGGCAATCGCTCCCTCGACCGCGCGGTCGAGATCGGCATCGTCGAACACGATGAAAGGGGCGTTGCCGCCGAGCTCCATGGAGATCTTCTTCATGTGCTTGCCGGCATTGGAAGCGAGCAGCTTGCCGACCCTGGTCGAACCGGTGAAGGTGATTTTACGCAGAACCGGGTTCTCGCACATTTCCTCGCCGATGGCGGGGGCATCGCCGGTAACGATGTTGACCACGCCCTTTGGCAACCCGGCTTCGTCCGCCATGACGCCGTAGATGAGGGCGGAGTAGGGCGTGAATTCGGCGGGTTTCATCACCATGGTGCAACCGGCGGCAAGGGCGGCGCCGAGCTTGCGGGCGATCATGGAATTGGGGAAGTTCCAGGGTGTGATCGAACCGACGACGCCGACGGGTTCCTTCGTCACCAGGATGCGCCGGTCAGGCCAGGGCGAGGGAATGGTGTCGCCGTAGATCCGTTTGCCTTCTTCCGCGAAGAAACGGATGTACTTCACCCCAAGTGCGATTTCCCCCTTTGCTTCGGCCAGAGGCTTGCCCATTTCCGTGGTCAGAAGGACAGCAAGATCGTCGATCCGGTCCATGATGACGTCGCACAATTTGTGCATGTGGCTGGCGCGTGCTTCGGCGGTCAGCGCCTTCCAGCCCGGCAACGCCATTTCAGCGGCGGCAATTGCCCTTGCGGTTTCCGCGCGACCGCAAAAGGGAACTGTGCCGATTGTTTCACCGGTGGCCGGATTGGTAACGTCAAGCGTTTTTCCGCTGTCCGCATCGAGCCAGGTTCCATCGATGTAAACCTGTTGTTTCAAGAGTGCAGTGTTCAAAGACATTCATGTCTCCTGGAAGTCTTGGACGGATAGACGTCCGATTGATGCTTGAACGGGTAACAAGAGAAATAGGGGGCAGGCGAAGGCTCTGGCAAGCCCTTTTGGCAGGACTTGGTACGGCAGCTAACGCCGCCGGAGCGTGGGGGCGCACAGCCCACAGTCTGGCCCGCCGGACGCGGCGAGCCATTTTACTGCGTTACTGTGAGAGGGGCGGCGGAGCGGCCGGTAAGGCCAAAGCCAATCAGACCCCGGACAGACGTTCCTGCAGAACGGAGATTTCGTCGGTGAGCGCCTGGGCTTGCCGGTGAAGGCGGTCGAGCGCGACCCGCAGGCTGTCGATATCCGTACCGCCAGCTTCCTCGGCAACCGGCGGCGTTCCCCGTCCGACCAGAAGCCAGGTCGGGCTGACATTCAGGACACCGGCCAGGAGAACCAGTTTGTTGGAACGCGGTTCGGAGCGGTCGCTTTCCCAGCTCTGCAGGGTGCCGGTCTTGATGCCGAGACGGCGCGCAAGCTGTGCGGTGGACAGGCCCGCCGTGTCCCTGGCCTTGCAGATCCGCTCACCCAAGGTGTAGTCGCTGCTGCTGCTGGACATGACTGAACTCCTGTTACTCTCGGCTGCCTCCGGCGCCAAATAAACGGAGTTTGTCATATGGGACGGAGCAATTCGTTTTTGTGTCTGGGTCATGGCCGGTAACCTCGCATGAGAAGACCTCGGGTCGCAACAGCGGGTGGTCGATTTGTCGCATGGAGAGCGAACGACGACGCGAACATGCCGTTTCCCTGACAAAAATGCGAAGTGGATTTAATTCGGTGTATGCACAATTTTACGGGTCCGCACCCTAATACTCGCGTTCGAAGAAAATACCGGCTTTCGAGGATCCGTCTGCGCCCACTTCGCCGCGTACCTTCAGGCCACGGTCGAGATCGATGTCGACCTTGACGCGGCTCGAGTTCGATCCGGTTCCCTGTTCGACGCCCAGATAGATATTGTCATTGATGTATTTTCCGACCGAGACGGAGGGGCCGTTCTCTCCGTCGGTGTTGATGTCAATCGCGTCAAGACCGAGGGACTTGCGGATTGCGGCAAGCGGGCCGTTGTCTGAACCGCCGGTGAGCGTTGCGATGGCCGCGGCCAGACGGGCGACCTGGGTGGGCGACAGGTTGCCGACGCTCTTGCCGAAGAGGAGCAGGGCAAGCACTTCGTCCTGCGGCAGTTCCGGTGAGGAACTGAAAGTGATCTGCGGGTCGTCCGCTTGCCCGCTCACGCTCACGGTGATCGTCGTATCGTTGACCGTCGTGGTGGCTGCAAAATCGATGAGAGGAGTAAGGGATCCCTCGAAAGTGGCACTGCCGCGGGAAAAGACCAGACGCCGGGTCAATATCTCGAGCTGGCCGCGCTTGAGGGAAAACGCGCCGACCGCCTGCGGATCGGCTGTCGTTCCGGCGATTTTCAGATTGCCCTGGAGTTCCGCATCCAGTCCGCGCCCTCGTATGAAGATCCTTCCGGGGGCGGACAGGATAATATCGAGACGCGGTGGCTGGCTGCGCTGCTGGGTTTGGGACCCTTTGGGCTCCCCCCCCATTTCCGCGACCTGCTGCCGGACCGCCTTGGGTGCATTCACATGTCGCACGTCCACCGGAGGGATTGCACCCGGCAGATATTCGGGAATAGACACATCCGCCTTGTTGATCGTGATCTGGCCGCCGATCAATGCCGAATTCGATGGCGAGGCAAGTGGCCCGGAGATCTTCAGATCTGCCGTCACATCCGCAGTCACCAGACCCGGATCGACGTAGCGGCCCTGGTTCAACTTCACGGCGAGGTCGGCCGGAAAGCCGTCTTTCATGCCAACCGTGCCGCTTGCCGTGAGCGTGCCGCCGGTTGCAAGGTCACCGGCAATGCCGTTGAGAGAGGCCCGGTCCTGGGTCACTGCCGCGGAGCCTCGAATATTCTGGATGGTCAATCCGGTGGAGAGGCTGGTGATCTTAAGCCCGGAAGGCGTTGCCGTGATCTGGTAGCTCGGAGCGCCGGCATTGCCGCCCACTTTCCCCTTCAGGGCAACCGCCCCATCTGCCCTGAGGTCTGCTTCCAGCAGGGGACGACGGAGGGCGGCGGTCGGAACGGTGCCGTCCAGCGTCAGGGAAATCGGCATGGGAGCATCAAGTCCGACCGTGCCGGATGCCGACAGGTTCAAGCCGTTGGGGTCGCTGACCCTGGTTGTCTGGGTAATCCGGTTGTCTTTCAGGGTGCCGCTGGTGTCAAGGCCGAGCGCCGAAAGACCGTTGGTCCTCAGTTCGGCTGCCGTGAGGCCGGACCCGGTGATAGACCACTCGGCAACCGGTCGTGAAGCGCTGCCCGTTGCCGTTGCCTTGCCGGACAGCGTTCCACCGAGGCCGAGCGAAGGAACGAAGGCGTTCGCCAGGTTCACTGGAACGGACGTCAGGCTGGCCGTCAGATCAAGCCGGTCCCCCGCCGTGCCGGACACGGTAAGGGCGCCTTGTCCAAGCTGCAACTCGAGCGGCTGAATGGTCACGTTGCTGTTGGCAAAGGTAATCGTTGCCGGCTGTTTCAGCCGGCTGTCGATGCCCTGGTAGTGCATGGCCAGTTGCGACAGCGCCACGGCGTAACTGCCGGCGTCCGGTTCGCTGATGTGGGCGGCCAAGGTCACTCCGTCCTTTCCCGACGTGTCCAGGCTTGCTGCCGCAGTGACCGCCGTGCCATCGCCTTCCGGCATCGCCTGAATGTTGACGCTGTGAACGGGGGTGAGATCGGTGACGAGATCGGAAAGCACGATATCCGCCGTGACGGTTTCTGGCGCATAGGGGGCGGACAGATTGGCTTTCAGGCGCACACTGCCAAGGCTCAGCGAGGGAACCGCAATGTCGGATCCGGTTACATCCAGGAGAAGGGACTTGTTGTCCGGGTCGGCGGACGCCGTGCCCTCGATACGGCCGGTGATCTCCGTCAGGAGCAGGGGCGACAGAGAAGCAAGGTCGGGTGCGTCGATTTTCAGATCGCCCTGCAGGGTCTCCAAGGCGTTGTTCAGATCGGCGACGGCAAGAGAACCGGTGACCTTGTTGCCCGCAACATCCACCGACAGCGGATCGACCGCTGCGCCGCCATCTTCGCTTTTCAGTACAACGTCGACGGCAACGGGTTGGCCATTCAGCGAAGCAGACCCTTTGACCTTGGCGGTCGGAGCGGCAAGGTCGGCAGTGGCCTCTGCTCGCAGGGAAAGGTCGTCAAGAGGTGTGCCGGCAAGCAGGATCTGCTTCGAATTGGCTTGGGCCTCCACAGCCAGCGCGTCAATCGGCCCGGAGGTTTTGACATCGAGTGTCAAGGCGCCGGAAAGCTGCGGATCGAGTTTTGCCAGATCCGCAAGGCTTGCCTCCACCGAGGAAGTGAGCGAGGCCTGCTGGTATCGCGCTTCCCCGGATACCTTGAGCGCAGCGTTTTTCAGCGACAGATTTTTGATCCCGATGTCGTCCAGCCCCGCCATGTCGAGGCTCATGTCGAGACCGGATTCCCCGTTCAGGAGGGCGTCGGCCTGAGCGATGCCGGTGATGAGATCGTGGCTGACAATCGATATGGCCGCGGAGCCTTTAATCTTCGTGGGATCCAGGTCGGCCGAGAATGTACCCGACATGTTGCCACCGAGGTCGCGCCCGGCAAAACCTGAGAATTTCGAAAGATCGGCCAGTGAAAAGCTGCCCTGACCCGCAACGCTTTTTGGGGACAGGCCCGTCTCGGTCAGGCTCACGGTGGCGTTTGAGAGATTCGCAGACAGGTTCGCGATCGTCAACGTCTGCCTTGAAGCATCGAGCGTTCCATCCCCCTTGAGTGAGACCGGACCGGACAGGGGTTCCGTTTGAGGCGTCAGGCCCTCAAGGTCGGCAATTTCCAACGAAAGCGAGAAGGGCGAGGTCAGTACGTCCGGTGTGAGGTCTGCCGCGGCTCCCGATAGTTCCAGGTCGATTGCCCCCGTCCGCGCCTCGCTGGTCTGGATGGACGCCAGGTTGACCTTGGCAGACCAGTCGGCTGCCGATTGTGCTCCCGAGACTGCAACGTGGGCCTTCAGGGGACCAAAGGCGATACGCCGTTCGCCGATATCGACGGCGATCAGTGCATTGTCGCCGGCCGAAACGGCAAGCGTGCCCGTTGCATTGACCGCAGCACCCTCCAGTCCGGCACTGGCATCAAGGCTGACCGTGCTGGTCTTCAGGTTCAGGTTAGCGGAATGCGGGGCGAAGTCCTTTGAAAAGACGGCGTTGCCGGTGGCTTTTGTCGTGCCAAGAACGAGGGCCTGAGCCGATGGCGGTGCCAGCGGCGCAAGGTCGCCATCCAGGTCAAAGGAGAGGTGTCGCTGACCTTCGATTTCCTCGATCTTTGCGGAGCCTGATACGGTTTCCCGGCCATCCAGTGCAAGACTTAGATTTGCGGCCCAGTCCGTCAAAGGGCCCTGACCCGTCAGTTCCATTTGCAGGGCAGGAAGGTCCGGCACGTCCAGGAGACGCGCAGCCAGCCCGCCGCGTGGTTCGGAAACCGTAATGTCGAAGGCAAGCGCCTCTGCCGCCGGTTCGAATTCTGCCTTGGCGGTGAGCGACGCGTCGACACCGTCGATCCGGTGGACATCGAGATCCGCCTTGAAAAGCGCTGGTTCAAGGGCAAAGGAGGCCGCACCGGAGGCGGTCAGGGACATCGGGGCACCCAGCAGCGGTTCGCCGAGGTTGATCTCTCCGACACTCAAGCGGTCCAGTGAGACATTCAGCGGTAGCGAGAAACCGCTTGTACTGTCCGCAGTGTCCGTTTCACCGCCTGAAGACGCGGCTTCGGCAGCCGGTTGCCTGATCAGATCCACCTGTCCGACGGACAAGGACACAATATCCAGGTCACCCGCGAGCAAGCTGAGCGGCGACCAGGTCAGGCCGACCTCGCCCACCTGAAGCCAGTCGCCTTCGGCGTCGCCGACAGACACGTTTTCCACCTTCGCATCGAGATTGAACCCGACATGAAGGCCTTCGATCCTGACGGTTTGCGCGTCGGAGGAGGCAAAGTGGCTGACAAGGCCCGAAACAAAGGCTTGTCCGGCCGGAACCTGCAACACGGCAAGCACGAGAAGCGGAAGCAGAATCGTAACCGCGGTCAGGAATCCGAGGATTCGAAAAGTGAGTTTCAAAAAACGCATATGCGTTAAAACGCCTGGCTCAAACCGACATAAAGGGCGAAATCCGGATCGTCCTTTTCCGGATCAAGCGGGACGGCCGCATCGATGCGAAGCGGTCCTATTGGAGTAAAGTAGCGCAAGCCACCCCCTACGCCCACCTTCAGACCTTCCGAAAAATCGGGAAAACTGTCCTCATAGGCATTGCCGGCATCGACGAAACCGACGACGCCGATCGTCTCCGTTACCTGGATGCGGACTTCTCCGGAGAGTTCGATGATCGACCGCCCGCCGGTCACTTCGCCATCCACGCGCGGCCCGACATTGCGGTAGGCGTAGCCGCGAATGGAGCCGCCGCCGCCCGCGATGTAGCGGCGGCTGGCCGGAATGGCTTCCACCGATGGCGCGAAGATCGAACCTGCGGTGGCTTTCCCAGCCAGAATGAAACGCTTCGAGTCATCCAGTGCGAAGTAGCTGGAGACCGTTCCCTTGACGAAGCCCATGGCGTTAGAATTCAGCGTGTCGTAGGCGGGCTCCATGAAAAGGGCGGCAAAGATGCCCTTGGACGGGTTCAGCAAGTCGTCCCTGTTGTCGAACGTCAGCTCCGCGGGCAACCCGGCGAGCAGATAGTCGGCCTCGCCGAAAACGTCATCTTCGTTTGCATAATAGACTTCCGCGCCCGCGCGTCCCTTCAGCGTTTCACCGAACTGGTGGTTCAGATAGGCGTCGAAGGTAATGGATCGGCTCTTGTAGGCGTCCGGATTTTCCTGCTTGGCGCCAAGGCTGGTGGAAAAACTCGTCAATGGACCAAATACGCCGGGTTTTTCAAAGGCGATGCGGGCGGAATACTCCAGATCGGCAAGGCTTTCGTTCCCGAGCCGGCCCACGGAGCCGTCGATCGACAGCAATTCGCCGCGGCCGAAGAGGTTCCTTCTGCGCCAGTAGGCCTCGACGCCGAAGCCTTCGGTGCTTGACCAGGAAGCGCCCGCGCCGATGACATGACGCTTGCGTTCACTGACCTCGATGGTGATCGGCAGGCTGCCGTCCGGCCCTTCGATCTCTCCTTCCACAAGCCTGATGGAGGAAAAGATTCCGAGCTCGTTCAGCCGTTTGCGGGCCCGTGCCAGGTCCTCCGGGGAATAGATGCCACCTTCAGGCAGCATGGCCTGCTGGACGACAAAATCCGGATCGGTGACCTTTGTTCCGTTGACGGAGACGCGCCCGAAGCGGGCCTGCGGACCGGCATCAGCAAGCAGTGTGACGTCAAGTCTTTTGGAACTGTGGTCGGCGGTGATCCGGCGTTCCGCAATCCTGGCTTTCGGATAGCCGCGCCCCCTGAGGATCGACAAGATGCGATTTTCAGCAGTCAGGATCTTGCCTGACGCCGCGACGTCCCCGCCTGTCAGCCCCCAGAACGCCGGGTCGGTGGAGAGGTCGCCTCCCTTGGACGAAACCGAAACCTTGCCAAATGTGAAGGCGGGGCCGGGATTGATCAGAATGTTGACCTTGACCGGGCGGGCATCCGGAAGGTCGCTCTGTTCCAGCGCTGTTTCAAGCGGAAGACCATTCAAGGAGATGTCGACCGTGCCACCGTAACGCCCGTCCGAGTAAAGCTTCGCGACAAGTCTCTCCCGGTCCGACAGGGCGCGGGACAACAGGCCAGCTTCTCCCGAGGGTGGTTTGCTCTGTTCCTGAACGAGTATCGAGGCGCTTTTCAGCTCGCTGGTCGTTTCTTCCTCGCCGGCGGAAACGGAAATCTCCGCCTCGTAGGGTAACGGGTCCGGCACCGCCTCCTGTTCTTCTTCGGAAGATTCGAAAAATTTCCAGCCGAAGAGTTCGAAGGCCTGAACCTGCGTTGCGGTGAACGACAGCAATGCGAGGATCACGCAGGCAGCCGCCAATTTTGAGGCAGCAGAAAACGCGCCGGAAACCGCACTGGTCTCCAACTGAATGGGAGAGTGAACTCTCCTGTCCGGCACGAAGCCGGAGCTGCAGGACGGTAGACCCTTCACTTACTGCCGCCTGACGGTTTGGATGGACCGGAAGACGTCAGCGAATTCCGCCGCTCCCGGCCTGCTGCAAAAGCAGTCCCCACTCTTCTTACGATAGGTCACCCATGGTTAAGGCAATCCAAACAAGGGTAGACCATGGCCCGAAGCCGCGCGCAAGTCCGGGGCGACAAATGCGGGCCCGAATGGCGCGGCCGGGAGAAAGTCGTCGATTGGTGGCGACATGCCTGCAGATCAGAAAAGCGGTTCATCCTCCGGAAGACCGAGAAGGCGGGTTGCCGCGGTCAGCGTGTTGACCATAAGCATGGCGATCGTCATGGGGCCGACACCGCCCGGAACGGGAGTAATTGCCCCGGCGTGAGCCACTGCCTCGTCGAAGGCGACATCGCCGACAAGGCGGGATTTACCTTCGCCGCGTTCGGGTGCGGGAATACGGTTGATGCCGACGTCGATCACCGTTGCACCCGGTTTGATCCAGTCACCCTTGATCATTTCCGGACGGCCTACTGCTGCCACGACAATGTCGGCACTGCGAACGACACCCGGCAGGTCCTGTGTGCGGCTGTGGGCAATGGTGACCGTGCAGTTCTCCGAAAGCAGAAGACTTGCCATCGGTTTGCCGACGATGTTGGACCGGCCGACGACGACGGCATTCTTGCCCGAAAGCGTGTCCCCCAGTGTTCGTTTGAGCAGGACGAGGCTGCCGGCCGGCGTGCAGGGAACCAGCGCGCTGTCACGCTCGCCGGCGGTCAGCAGGCCGACATTGACAGGATGAAAGCCGTCGACGTCCTTTTCGGGGCGGATCAGACGCAGCACCTTGCTTTCGTCGATATGGCCGGGCAGGGGCAACTGCACCAGGATGCCGTGAATATCCGGGTCGTTGTTGAGCTCGTCGACCAGCTTGAGGACGTCCGCCTCGCTCGTTTCCGCGGGCAGCGTGTGCTTGACGGAGTGGAACCCGCAGGCTTCCGCGGCACGGTCCTTGTTGCGCACGTAGACCTGGCTGGCCGGATCCTCGCCGACCAGCACCACCGCCAGGCCCGGCCGCTTGCCGCTGGATTCGAGCAATTTGGCGGCCCGGCGTGTGATTTCCGCACGAACCGATTCCGCGATGGCCTTGCCGTCAATGATCTGAGCCTGGGACATTCCACTTCCTTGTAGCTGTGTCTGTCGTCAATACCGATTAGGGCGAGAAGCTATCGAATGAGGAGGGTAATTGAAAAGACGGTTTGCGTCGTTTCCTGCTCTTGTTTCGTCATTCGATGCCTAAATCCGTCAACGCAAGGTGGTCAGAGGGTTTTGACAAAGCGGTCCAGTTCCGAAATCGCACAAACGATGTGGTAGAACGAGCTGGCCGTTGCCGGTTCGTCGACAAAGGTTCCGTCCGGGCGCAGCTTGTCACGCCAAAGACCGTCTGGAACGCCCTTGAAATAGATCTTCAGTGCCTGAACCGCGTCGGGAATATCTGCGAGATAGGCGTCTCTTTCCGGCCCTGCCGAGATTTGAGCCAGCGCAATGGCTGCCTTGATCCATTCGGTCTGGCCCCAAAGCCGCGCGATCGGATCGCGGACGGTGAAATCGTCATTGAGAGACATGAAGGCCGTACCGCGGGTCTCGTCGATGCCGTAGGTCCAGCCGATGTCGTAAAGGCGGCGTGCGGCAACCAGTGCCCCGGCATCGCTGCGGGATTGTCCCCACCGGGCAAGCAGCCAGGCCCATTCGAACTGGTGGCCCGGTTCCATGACCCGGCCTTTTTCGCCCGGCATGGGTTCCCAGTTCAGGTCGAAGAATTCGCGCAATCCCCCGCTGACCGGATCGATGAACCGCGTCAGCGCAAGCTCGGCGATTTCGTCGGAAAGGGTCGCCCAGGCCGGATCGTCCGAGATTGCTTCCCAGGCAAGGCAGGCTTCGAAGAGATGCATGTGCGGGTTTGAACAGAGCGGCGTGCGGTCCGGATTATCCTCGCGGAAGCCGGCCTCCGGATGCCGGTAGTTCTCGATCAGACACTTGAGCAGGTTCGTTGCCTGTTCGGTCGCCATGGCGCGGCGGGACGGAAGCGAGGCGGCGATCTGTGCGAACCCGAAGAGCGCGAATGCCTGATTGTAAAGGTCAAAGGCCGGATCGGAAACAGCGTTGTCCAGGTCCACCGCGGCAGCGTAATAGCCGTCGGATGTCAGGTAGTGTTTCACGAACCAGCTGTGAATCCCGCCGGCAAGCTCTGCCGCCGGCCCGTGCCAGCCGAGTCTTGCGCCTTCCAGGAAGGAATAAATCTGTCGGGGGACGATACGCGCACGGCGCTGTGCGGCAACCGGCGTCAAACTCGCCAGATCTATGGCCTCGAAACACTCGCCGCGTTCTGCGTCCGCGCCGGCGTTCGACCAGACCGGAAGCGCCTTTGCCGTCAGCCAGCTTGTCAGGTCTTCGGAGAGGGTCTTCAAAAGATCAAGGTCGGCGGGCAGGCTTTTTTCGGTCATCAGCTTTCTCGTGGCGAGCAGGGAAAATCCGGAAGGGACGTGGGCGTGTCAGCAGAGCTTTAGACGATAATCCGTAAAATGTTCAATTGCCTTTCAAAAAAGTGGCCTGCCGGGAATTGGGGGGAGAACGGCCCGGGCGACATTACGGGTACTGCAATGACTCGGGAAAGAGCAGGTTGCCGGAAAGGAAAACGCCCTGCCGGGTGGCAGGGCGTTTGAGACGTCAGATGGATCAGACGTTGCTGTCCGGGAAAGAAGCCTTTCTTTCGGTCATGAAGGCCTGCAAGGCTTCGTCGATCCCGGGGTCGAGCTGCGGGCCGGAATAGCCCCGGAGCATTTCCTTCCACTTGGTGTTGGCGCGTCTGGCGGCATCCAGTTCGCCATCGGCCAGCCATTGCTCATAGGAGTTGTTGTCGGCGATCTGGGAGCGGAAGAATGCGCTCTCGAAATTACGCTGAGTATGGGCGGCGCCCAGGAAATGGCCACCCGGACCGACTTCCTGCAAGGCGTCCATTGCCAGTGTTTCTTCCGAAATTTCGATTCCCTTGGCCAGTACGTGCATCATGCCGAGCTGGTCCGCATCCATGACGAATTTTTCGTAGGACGAACACAGGCCGCCTTCCAGCCAGCCGGCTGCGTGCAGCGCGAAATTCACGCCGGACTGGACGGTGGCCAGTATCGTCTGGGCCGATTCCTGTGCCGACTGTGCATCTGCGACCTTGGAGGCGGTAAAGGAACCGCCGGAGCGGAAAGGAAGGTTCAGCCGCCGGGCGAGCTTTGCCGCTCCGTTCAGCAGCAGTGAGCCTTCCGGGCTGCCGAAGGTCGGTGCGCCGGACTGCATGGAAATGGAGCTGACGAAGGCGCCGAACACCACCGGTGCGCCCGGGCGGACGAGCTGGGTGAGGGCACAGCCGGCCATGGCTTCGGCCAGCACCTGCGCGAGCGTTCCGGCCACTGTCACCGGGCTCATCGCACCGGCCAGGATGAACGGCGAGACGATGCAGGCCTGATTGTGACGCGCATAGACCTTCAATGCACCGAGCATGGTTGCATCGAACACCAGCGGCGAGTTGGCGTTGATGAGCTGGATCATGACGCAGTTCTGGTCGACGAAGTCCTCGCCGAAGGTAATCTGCGCCATCTTCACCGAATCTTCGGCCCGCTCTGGCGCCGTCACCGATCCCATGAAAGGTTTGTCGGAATACTTGATATGGGAATAGACCATATCGAAGTGGCGCTTGTTCACCGGCAGGTCCACCGGTTCACAGACGGTGCCGCCGGAATGATGGAGCCAGGGCGACATATAGGCCAGCTTCACGAAATTCCGGAAGTCCTCAATGGTGCCGTAACGGCGGCCCTGGTCGAGGTCCGTGACGAAGGGTGGGCCGTAGACGGGGGCAAACACCAGATTGTTGCCGCCGATCTCGACATTGCGCGCCGGGTTGCGCGCATGCTGGGTGAATTGCGAGGGGGCGGTTTTCAGGAGCTCGCGCAGCATGCCCTTCGGAAACCGCACCCGCTCACCGTCGACTTCCGCGCCGGCCTCTTTCCAGATGGCAATGACTTCAGGGTCTTCGCGGAACTCCAGGCCGATTTCCGCAAGAATACGGTCGGCGTTCTCTTCGATCTTCTCGGCGCCTTCGTCGCTGAGGACCTCGTAGTTCGGTATGTTTCTGGAAATATAGGGTACGGCCTGTCCGCCCGGACCCGACTGCCGCCGTTCGCGGCGGGCGCTTCTTCCTCGGCGGCCAGAGGTGGCAGCGTCTGACATTTTATGGCTCCAAAAATGGTAATTCGGTTGCCGTAGTCTTTCTCAGGTAAGGTGGCAACCCGGCTTCAGATCCGTCGCACAATACCTTAAAACCGTCATGTCGTTTTATTGATTGTTTTTCCGGCTTTTTTGCATCGGCGATCCCATCATATGTCAGCATCGGAAAAAAGGCGCGCTGGCGACAGTCCGTGTCCGTTTGAAACCGCGGTAATTCTCCATTGGGACGTAAAATCAGGGCAATCGACAGGCGATGTGGACCCTTTTGCGGCGTGCGATCCCAGCGGCTCGGCGGCAACTGGAAAATGCCGGATTCGTGAGAAACACGGCGTGGATTTCCTCGCAAGATCTGCTATTGCGGGACACCGCCTGAACCAGGCTGAAAGAAACAAGGACGAAAGACTGCTGCATGTCCAAGCTGGAAGACCTTCTGGCCCGCAAGGGGGCACTCCTCGCCGATGGTGCGACGGGAACCAATCTGTTTGAAATGGGTCTTGTCTCCGGTGATGCCCCGGAGCTGTGGAACACGGATGAACCGGAAAAAATCAAGGCCCTGCACAAGTCCTTTGTCGATGCGGGTTCGGACATCATCCTGACCAACACATTCGGCTGCAACCGGCACAGGCTGAAGCTGCACAAGGCTGAAGACCGGGTGAAGGAGCTGAACATCGCGGCCGTCAGGCTTGCGCGGGAAGTCGCTGAAGCGTCCGGACGGGACGTTCTGATCGGCGGGTCCGTCGGCCCGACCGGCGAGCTCTTCCAGCCACTTGGAGCGCTCAGCTATGAAGACGCTGTTGCAGCCTTCCGGGAGCAGATGGAAGGACTTGTTGAAGGCGGCGCGGACATTCTCTGGGTGGAAACCATGTCTGCGGTCGAGGAAATGAAAGCGGCCGCGGAAGCAGCGAAGGACTTTGATCTGCCGCTGGTCATCACCGCCAGTTTCGACACCGCCGGAAAGACCATGATGGGCCTGGCTCCGAAAGGCCTGGGCGATCTGCAGGGCCAGTTTGCCTGCACGCCCGTTGCGATCGGCTCCAACTGTGGCGTCGGCGCCTCCGATCTTCTGGCCGCGATCATGGACATCACCGAGGCCTATCCGGATGCAATTGTGGTCGCCAAGGCCAATTGCGGCATACCGCAGATCAGGGGTGACGAGGTGGTCTACACCGGTACACCGGATCTGATGGCCAAATATGCGCATATGGCTCTGAATGCCGGCGCCCGGATCATAGGCGGCTGCTGCGGAACGTCCCCGGTTCACCTGGCTGCCATGCGCAGCGCGCTCGATGCGCATCAGTCCGGCAAGCGGCCGACGCTTGAGGAAGTGATTTCCGAAATCGGCCCGCTGGTGTCGCCGCCCAACAAGCAGGCTGATGCGGCGCGGGCCGATGCCGATGGGGCGGGGGGCGGGCGCCGCCGCGGGCGTCGGCGCTCATAAGCCTGAATAAGCCAAGTCTTGATAAAACCGGGCCTTCGAAAGGTCCGGTTTTTTTGTTTCTGTCAGGCGGCCCTGACGGTCCGTGTCTTCAGCAACTTCCCGGTACTGCCTTGTCGAACGGCTTGTCAGTTTCCTTCAACGACCCCGAGACGATGCCCATTGGCTGGTAGGGAGGGTCTGTCTGCATGCCGGGGTTGGCCATGTGGATCTTGTAGCAACCGGCAAAGACCTTCGTTGATCCGTCCGTCTGCATTGCCGCGATGGCGACCGGAAGCGCCCAGTAGATCTGGCCTGCACCGGGATCGGGCGCCGTCGGACCGAACCTGACGGTTACGGACCTGGTTGTCTCATAGCCTTGCGCCCACGTGTTGAAATCGGCTGGAGCCGAACTTTCTTGGAAGTAGCCGTAGGCCTGCGCATAGGAGCCGTTGCTGATGGCGGAATAATAGCTCTCGATCAGTTTCTGCGGCGTCGACCTGTCGTCCATGTAGTTCCAGCCATCCGCAAGGGCGGGTGAAAGCGCCAGCATTGCAGTTGCGCAGAGGGCGCAAGCCGCACGCAGCCATTTATTGACCTTGTCCACGATCATGAGAACACTCCCGTTAAGTCCGCGGCGCCTTCCGGACACCAGAGCGGATTGAAGATCTCGCAAGGCGACAAGAGTGCGCCCGCAAGCGTGACCGTGCCATGAAATTTCGATGAAATGACCGAAGGCCTGTTGATCCGGACCCCGAACATGTTACTTCACCGCGGCATTTGGGCGACCCTGCGGTGACCGGGGGGGAATTTGACGGGGAAAAGGTGTTTTGCGGATATTCGGATTGGTCCTGATTGCCGTCGCCTGTTTGGTGCCGGTCTACTGGTATGTGCCAATGGTCGCGATACGCGAACCAGTTGCCCTTTTCAGCCAGTTCCTCGCCTCTCTGGCTCTGATCATCATGGGGATCAACCAGTTCCTCGCCACGCGTGCACCGGGGCTGGAAACGATTTTCGGGCCCCTGGACCGGATCTACGTGTTGCATAAGTGGATCGCGATCACCGCCATGGTCCTGCTGGGCCTGCATGACATAATCGATGCCGACATGGATGGATTGCGCGGTGGCGTTTTGTCGGATGTTGCCGAGGATATCGGCGAGATCAGTCTCTACGGACTGCTGATCCTGACTTTCGCTTCGGTCGTTACCTTCATTCCCTATCATCTTTGGAAATGGAGCCATCGGCTGATCGGCATCTTCTTTGTCCTGGGGGCTTTCCACTTCTTCTTTATCGAAAAACCCTTTGACAGCCTGGATCCGCTCGGCCTCTACGTTTCCGGCTTCTGCCTGCTTGGAATGGTCAGCTATCTCTGGATGGTGCTCTTGCGGCCGATGGCACCGCGCGGGCACGGTTATCGCGTGTCTTCCGTGAAACACCTGGATGATATGACGGAAATCGAACTGCGCCCCAGGGGACGGGGCATGCGGCACAAGGCGGGGCAATTCGCCTTCTTGACCCTCAAAGAGGCAGGACTTTCGGAGGAACATCCCTTCACCTTGAGCGCTGCTCCACGTGACGACAGGGTTTTGCGGTTCTCGATCAAGGATCTCGGCGACTACACCCGGCGTCTGAGGCGCGAAGTGAGTGTGGGCATGGAAGCCGCCGTTTCCGGTCCCTTCGGCCATTTCAAGCTTCCCTCCGGCCGCGATCCGCAAATCTGGATCGGCGCCGGTGTCGGTGTTACGCCATTTCTTGCTTTTGCCGAAAGCCTGAAGACGCCAGTCTCCGGTCCTGTGAAACTTTATTATTGTGTGCGCAATCAGGGCGAAGTTCCTTACGTGGCCGAGTTGGAAACAATTGCCAAAGACGTCGGGAACCTGGAACTGATCGTGGTCAATTCCGGAGAAGGAATGCGTTTGACCCCCGAACGCATCTCGGCCGATCTCGGCAGCGAACTTGCGCGGGCCCACGTCTTCTTCTGTGGACCGTCCGCCATGCGGAAGTCTTTGCAAGGCGGACTGATCCTGAAGGGTCTCAAGGCCTCTCGGTTCCACTTCGAGCAGTTCGAAATGCGCACCGGGATCGGGCTGGGCGCATTGGCCGCCTGGCTCTGGGACCGGGGCCTTCATGCCCATGAGAAAAAGCGCGCCCGGAAAATGCAGCCGGCCGAATAATCCCAAGCAATCGCACTTGCATTTGCCCTGTTTTGACGTTTACGTAAAAGCGAGACGGGTGCGATATCGATACTTGGGAGTGCATGCATGCAGCCGATAATGACTGCTGAAAAGATCATGGCAATGCTGGACCGGGAGTTTCCGCAAATCCACGCGGGTGGCCGTGTCTATTCCATCGATCGTGTTTCGGCGGGAGAGGCGGTCGTGCGGCTGTCGGCCAGTGACGTGCATTTGCGCCCGGGCGGGACAGTTTCTGGTCCTTCCATGATGTCACTGGCGGATCTGGCGGCCTATGTGGTTATCCTCGCGCATATCGGGCCGGTTGCCCTGGCCGTGACCACCAGCTTCAACATCAACTTTCTGCGCAAACCCGAGCCCGGGGATCTGCTCGGCACCTGCCGCCTTCTGAAACTGGGCAAACGTCTTGCCGTGGTCGAATGCGGAATTGCCGGGGAGGGGGACGAAGACCTCGTGGCGCATGCCACGGCAACCTATTCGGTGCCTCCGCGCTAATCTCCCGATTTGGCCGGATCTATGCGGTCTTGCGATCGGCGTTCTGCTTGAAAAAGGCCTTCCAGGTCTTTCGAATATTCCATGACCTGGCCGCGGCCACGATGCTTGGCGGCGTAGACGGCCAGGTCTGCCCGGTGCATGGCACACTTCTGCGTGTCACCCGCGCGCGCCAGATAGGCGCCGACACTCAGGCTCGGCGTATAGCTCTTGCCTTCATATTCACAAGGGGTCTTCGCACCTTCCGTGACCCGGCCGCAGAGCTTGCGGAACTCCTGTTTATCGATGTCGCGGCACAGGACGACGAATTCATCGCCGCCGAACCGGCCGACAATGTCGCTTGATCCACGGGTGCTGGATTTCAAAATGTCTGCAACATGCTTGAGTAACCGGTCGCCGCAGGCGTGGCCGTACTGATCGTTCACCTGTTTGAAGTAATCGACATCGACAAACAGGATGCCCAGACTTGCAGGGGGACCCGGCGATGCGAAGGTTGTTTCCAGAATATCGGAGATCGAATTCCTGTTCAGGATACCCGTTAGCTGATCGTATCGTGTCAGCTCCAGAAGTCGCTGGTCCCGGCTTCGAAGCTGGCGGGTGCGGCGGACATAGGCAGCCGCCGGGACCGCGAGAATGACGGTCGTCCCGGCAATCAGAAACCAGCTTATCTGCTGGAAGGCGTCCTCCAGGGCCTTTTCCAGCGAGCTGACATCGACATAGATTTCCATCGTGCCGACACGTTCTCCGTTGGGAGAGACTGCCGGAACATAGGTTTCTACGAACGTGTCGGGTATGCCCTCCTGTTCGCTGTTTTCTTGGTGATAGACGAAGAACTTGGGAGTACCGGTGCGATAGACCTCCAAAGCCTTGGGATTTGCAGGCGCTTCAGGTTCCAGTTCGCTTTGATCGGATAAAAAGGTTCGCTGACCCTTGTGGTCGAATAGTTCAAAGCGGAGGATGTCGACCATGGCAAAAGAACCTGCCAGTTGCATCACGTCTGTTCGTCCCGCCGCCGCGTCTGTGAACATCTGTTCGGCATCCGGGACGGTTCGGAAGAAGCGTTCCGACCAGTTCTGCGCCTTGATTTCCGCGTTTCTGAGGAGCGAGGTCTGAACCTCCCATTCTAGCAGGCCATGGAGCGCGAGAGTGAGGGCGGCAACAAGGGCCGCGCTGGCCAGTGTTGCAAGAACAATTGGCTTCCGGAACCAAGGGAAGCTTACGGGCACACGCATGCATTTAACTCGCTTGACGATCCTGTCCCTCGACTGTTTGTACCCCGGTTAAGGCGGCTGAAAACCTGACGCAACGGAGTCGAGTTCGATATTGAACCGGGATCAACCGGCCTGCAAGACGAAAACCTTGTGGTAACTGGATACCGTTTTTATAACGCATTGAAAATAAAAGAATAATTTCGAAGGTGTTTCGAAAAACGAACTTGACGGCAAAATCCTGCGGGCGTATAAGCTCCTCCGAACGAGTTCAAGGTCCGTTCGCAGGCTTTACATGAAGCCGCGCGGGCCTTTTCTTTAACCGACCAAAACGGATCAATCTCATGAAGACCTTCTCTGCCAAGCCGGCTGAGGTCGAGAAAAAGTGGATCTTGATCGACGCAGAAGGCATGGTCGTCGGCCGTCTGGCCGCTTTCATCGCCAACCACCTGCGCGGCAAGCATCTGCCGACCTATACGCCTCACATTGATACCGGCGACAACGTCATCGTCATCAATGCCGACAAGGTGGTATTCACCGGCCGCAAGTACGACAACAAGAAGTACTATTGGCACACCGGCCACCCGGGCGGCATCAAGGAACGCACCGCACGTGCGATTCTGGAAGGCCGTTTCCCGGAGCGCGTCCTGGAAAAAGCCGTGCAGCGCATGATGCCGGGCGGCCCGCTGTCCAACAAGCAGCTGAAGAACCTCAAGGTCTACGCTGGTCCGAACCACCCGCATGAAGCTCAGTCGCCGGAACTCGTCGACGTCAAGGGCCTCAACGCAAAGAACGACGGCAAGAGGGCTTAACAATGGCTGAGCTGCAATCCCTGGAAGAACTGGGCGGCGCGGTCGAAACCGCTGCCCCCGAAGCTCCGGTCCATGTCCAGAAGCTGGACGCTCAGGGCCGTGCATATGCAACCGGAAAGCGTAAGGACGCGATCGCCCGCGTCTGGATCAAGCCGGGCACTGGCAAGATCATCGTCAACAAGAAGGACTTCACCGAGTATTTCGCTCGTCCGGTTCTTCAGATGATCCTTCGTCAGCCGATCATGCTGACGGACCGTGACGGCCAGTACGACGTTGTCGCAACCGTTACCGGTGGTGGCCTCTCCGGTCAGGCTGGTGCCGTGCGTCACGGCCTGTCCAAGGCTCTGACCCACTACGAGCCGGAGCTGCGCGCTGTCCTGAAGAAAAACGGCTTCCTGACCCGCGACAGCCGCGTTGTCGAGCGTAAGAAGTTCGGTAAGCGCAAGGCCCGCCGGTCGTTCCAGTTCTCCAAGCGTTAATCGCCGGATCTGGATATACCAGTACAAGAAACCCGCCGGAGCGATCCGGCGGGTTTTTTCTTGTTCCGAAAAACTGTTAGAGCACTGGTGCTGTTTGATGGCGGCGCTGGCGAAGCCCGAAATCAATTTTTTAAAGAGAACCGCGTTCATGAACCAGCCGATGACCCAGGCGAAATTCCTGCAGGGTAGTCTGTTCCGGCATGTCACGGTCATGTCCTTGACCGCCTCGGTCGGCCTGATGGCGATCTTTGCGGTCGATTTTGTCGACATGATCTTCATCTCCATGCTGGGCAAGGCGGAACTGGCGGCTGCGGTCGGCTATGCCGGGGCGATCCTGTTCTTTACAACGTCGTTCAACATCGGCGTTGCCATCGCCGCCGGGGCGCTGGTTGCACAGGCGCTCGGGGCTGGGGACAGGCAGAAGGCCCGGCAGCAGGCGTCCAACGCGCTAACTGCCGGGGTGGTCTTCGCGTCTCTCTTTGCTCTTGTGGTCTGGCTGGCACTGGATCCGCTCGTCACACTGATCGGCGCCAGCGGGGAAACCCACGATCTTGCGGTTCATTACCTCGCCATCATCGTGCCGACGCTGCCGCTGCTATTGCTCGGTATGGCGGGCGGCGCCATCCTCAGGGCACATGGGGACGCACGGCGTGCCATGATCTCGACCATCGCCGGAGGACTGGTCAACGCGGTGCTCGATCCGATCCTGATTTTCGGCCTCGATCTGGAGTTGACGGGAGCAGCCCTTGCCAGCGCCGTCTCGCGACTTGCGATCGCCGGCTTCGCTCTTGCACCGATCTTCCGATTCCACGGAGGGCTTACGTTGCCGCGGCCGCTAGCTCTTTTCAAGGATCTGCCGCCGATCGTCGCGATCTCCTGTCCGGCGATCCTGACCCAGCTGGCAACGCCGGTCGGACAAGCCTGGGTGACGCGATCCATGGCAGAATTTGGCGAGGAAGCCGTCGCCGGCATGGCCGTGGTGGCACGCCTCACACCCCTCGCGTTTGCAAGCATCTTCGCGCTCTCCGGTGCCATCGGCCCGATTGTCGGCCAGAACTACGGCGCCGGGGCTTACGACCGGGTGCGCGGAACGCTTCGGGAAGGCCTGCTCTTTACCGCGATGGTAGTCGGCCTCGCCGCACTGGCTCTCTTTGTCCTGCGCGTGCCGATAGCGCGCCTTTTCGAGGCGGACGGCGTCGCCCTGACCCTGATCTATCTCTTCTGCGGTCCCCTGGCGCTCGCCTTCTTCTTCAACGGGGCGCTCTTTGTCGCCAATGCCTGTTTCAACAACCTGGGCCGGCCCTTTTATTCGACGCTGCTCAACTGGGGTCGTCATACGCTCGGCACGATACCCTTCGTCTGGGCAGGCGCCGCGTTCTATGGCGCGCCGGGGGTACTGATCGGTCAGGCCGCCGGAGGTGTGGTTTTCGGTGTTCTGGCAATCGTCATGGTACGCAGCGTGATCAGGGACGTTGAGGTCCACCACGAAGCGTCAAAGGGGCCGGGACTGTTCCAGCGCCAGGCTCGTCAGCTTGTTCTGTTTTTTGCACGACGGTAACGGCGTCACACTGCCGGTCCCGGAACAAGCCCGCTGGACTTGCACAGGTCTTTCCGGCGGTTGCTGATCCTCAAGAGCTGTTGAAACTTGCGGCACTCCATGTGAGACGGCGCCGGACACTCCGCCACGTGACGAATCATGTCCCTGAGGGTCGTGAGATGCTCTATCTGACGTTCAAGGTCATCCACCTTGTCATGCAGCTTTTGACGGGAAAGGGCAGGGCGGCCGTCCGGGCCGAACATGGACCGAATTTCATCCAGGGAAAATCCGCCGGTCTTGCCGAGCGTGATCAGGGCAAGCTGATCAAGGACCTCCGGGCCGAACAGGCGCTTCAGGCCCCTGCGCCCGACAGATGTGATCAACCCCTTTTCCTCATAGTGGCGAATGGCCGAGGCAGCGACGCCGGTCTGCTTCGAGACTTCGGAAATATCCATTAATTTCATGTCTTGACCTCAAGTCGACTTGAATTAGTAGGCTGGTCTCCTGAGTTGAAAAACGCAAGGAAAATGTCGTGCCCAATTCAAGTTCCCTTAAAGAGCGTCCGCTCTGGCTGGATGCAGCCGCGATCGCGCTGCTGTTGACCGCAACCTTGAAAATCATGGCCAATGCCACGATCAGCCCGGCGCTACCGGCGCTGGAAGCCAGTTTCCCGGACGATCCGGGCGCGGCCTATCTGACACGGTTTCTGGTGTCGGCGCCGTCCTTGACCGTTGTCCTGGTCGCCCCGCTGGCCGGACTTGCCGCGGACCGCTTCGGCCGCGGGCCGTTGCTGATCGCCGGTGTCCTGCTGTTTGCACTTTCCGGCAGTGCCGGAGCCTGGCTGCCCGATCTGGTCTCCATCCTGGGAAGCCGGCTTTTGCTCGGCGTTGCTGTCGCCATGACCATGACGGCTCAGGTTGCGCTGGTGGGAGATCTGTTTGCCGGCCCCCGCAGAAGCGCCTTCATGGGCTGGCAGACGGCAGTGATCAACATCTTCGGATTTATGTTCATCGGCTTTGCAGGATATCTGGCGGGCCTGTCGCCCCGGTTGCCGTTTCTGGTCTACACCTTGCCGGCCCTGTTGCTGCCGCTGCTGATCGTGGTTGCGCGGCGCGAGGAAGGTCGTGGGCAAGCCGCAAGAAAAGGTGTCGGTGACGATGGTGCGAGCTTGGCGCCGGTAAATTGGCTCAAGCCGGCTGCCTTCGTCGGTCTGCTCACGATGGTCACGGTGATGCTGTTTTTCCTGATGCCGAGCCAGCTTCCCTATTACCTTCATGAAAACGGCTTTGACAGCGCATCGGCAACAGCGGTCGGATTGGGCGCCCTGACCCTGACCGGCGGTGTGGTGGCCCTTACCTTCAAACGGGTGAGCGACCGAATAGGCCTTGCAGCAACCTTTGCTCTTGGATTTCTGCTCATGGGGTCCGGATTTGCAGCCCTTGGCACGGAAGCGGCCTGGCCGTTCGTGATCGGCGGGGCTGCACTGGTCGGTGCCGGATATTCCTTCGTTCAGCCGAGCTTTCTGCTGCTTGCCCTTCAGGTGGCGCCGGCCGAGCGTCGGGGCAGTGTTTCAGGCATTGTGACCACCGCGATGTTTCTGGGGCAGGTGATATCACCGCTCCTGTTGACGCCGTTCATTCAGACGTTCGGTTTCGCTCCCGTCTATTTTGGTACGGCAGTTTGCCTGGCCGGTTTTGCCGGTACGGCCGTTGCTGCGGGCGTCTTGTCACCGTTGCGGGAAAAGTTGGCAGGGTAAGGACCCGGTTGATTTCAAAATGCGGGGTCCGGATTCTTATTCGGGCCTGCGTGCCTCTCCGGCCACATAAGTCTCTACAACCGCCCGGTCGTCCCCGAGCGTTTGCAGGACAAAGAGTTCTTCGGAAAGCGTTTCGACCGTTTCCATGCGCAGGGCCATCGGCCGGGTTGCCCTTGCGTTCAGAACGACAAGATCGGCATCCGTTCCGGGTTCGAGTGTGCCGATCCTGTCGGCCAGCGACAGGGCCTTGGCGTTTCCCATGGTGATCCAGTAGAAGCAGGTGAGCGGATGCAGGCGTTGGCGCTGCAACTGCAGGACCTTGTAGCCCTCGTCCAGCGTGCGCAACATGGAATAGTTGGTGCCTCCGCCGACATCCGTCGCAATCGCGGTTTTGACTCCCGCATCCTCCAGCCGTTTCCTGTCAAAAAGGCCGCTGCCGAGGAAAAGGTTCGACGTCGGACAGAAGACCGCAACGGAGCCCGTGTCCCGCATGACGCCCAACTCTCGTTCATTCATGTGAATGCAATGACCGAGCAGGGTTTTGGCGCCGAGAAGGCCGAAGCTTTCATAAACACCGAGATAGTCGCCCGCCTCCGGATAGAGTTCGAGCGTGAAGGCGATCTCGTTGTGATTTTCGTTGATGTGCGTCTGCAGATGACAGGCGGGATGTTCTTTCAAGAGTGAGCCGGCGGCTTCAAGCTGCTTGGGGGTGGAGGTGATGGCGAAACGCGGGGTGATCACGTAATGTGCCCGGCCTCGGCCGTGCCACTTCTGCAGAAGCGCCTTGCTGTCGTCATAGGCGCTTTGCGCGGTGTCGCACAGGTCCGCTGGGGCGTTGCGATCCATCATCGTCTTGCCGCCGAGCATCAGCATGCCGCGGGATTCGGCCTCCTCGAAATAGGCGTCGACCGAATTGGGATGGCTGGAACAATAGGCGGAGGCCGTTGTCGTGCCGTGCGACAGCAGAGCGTCGTAGAAACCCCTTGCAATACGCCTGCCGTGGGCCTTGTCCGCAAATTTGAGCTCCGCCGGAAACGTGTAGTCGTTGAGCCAGTCGAGAAGCTGGTCCGCCCAAGAGGCGATGACCTGGGCCTGGGGAAAGTGGATGTGGGTGTCGATGAATCCCGGCAGGATCAGGTGAGGGCGGTGGTCGACGACGGTCGCATCCGGCGCTGCCGCCCTAATCTCGGCAAAGGAACCCCGTCTGGAGATCTTTCCTGCTTCGATCAGAAGCGCGCCGTCTTCGTCGTAGCTGTAGGCGCCGGTGTCCTCCGGTCCTTGTGGAGCGTCGTGAAAGGTGAGCAGCCTGCCGCGCAGGATCTTTGTGTTCTGGTCTGCCACGATGTGATGTCCTTGATGGGGGCGGCGACAGGCACCGCAAACTGTTTTCCAGTTTTAGACCCGCCGACGTTCGTGAACAATGGAGGACATTCGGGCAACGGGATGGCCTTCCGTTAGCGCAGCGCGCTGACGATGGCGGCCAGAGTGCCGAGAATGGCGAGGCAAACATAACAAACGATGGCGGTAACCGAATTGCCGGAAGCAGCCGATTCCCGTGGTGCATCCACAGAATGTTCCGGCGCTGTGCGCCCCGTCCGGGTTTCTTGAAGGTCGGCCATCCAACGTCCTCATGAAGAGGCTGTCACGGTAGCTGTCGCTTTTGAACATTCAATTAAGCCTTTGAAGACGGCCAGGCCTCCATCAGGTGCGGTTTGAAAACGGCTATGCCGGGCTCACGCCGAGAAGGAAATTTCGATGGTCACATGACCGATGCCGTGTTTGTCCCTCAGTCGCGTGCGCATTTGTTCCAGAACTGTCTCCGGCTGTTCCCCGGAAGTGATGACCGCATGCATCGTGGCGTTGATCTTGCCTTCGGCGAGCGACCAGAGGTGGATATGATAAAGATCGGCGAGCGCCGGAATTTCGGTAAGAAGATCTGTTTTCACCGCGTCGCGGTCGAGTTCCGCCGGTGCACCTTCCAGAAGGATATGCGCGGACTGGCGCATCACGGAAACCGCCGACCGGACGATCAGCAGGGCGACGAATACCGACAGGATCGGGTCGATCGGATACCAGCCGCTGAAATAGATGACGATGGCTGCAACAATCGCGGCGACGGAGCCGAGCAGGTCTCCGAGCACATGCAGGATGGCGGATCGCATGTTGAGCGAACCGTCGCCGCCCCGCTGCAGGATGAAGAAGGCACCTATGTTCACAAGAAGGCCCAGGACGGCGATGATGAACATTGGGCCGGCAAGAACGGTTTCCGGTTCTGCGAGACGGCCCGCAGCTTCCACGCAGATCCAGACTGTCACCACCAGAAGGAAGATCGCGTTCGCAAAGGCAATCAGCACGGGCAGCCGGTCCCGCCCATATGTCAGGCGGTCGTCGGCCGGCTTTTTTGCCTGTTGAAAGGCCCACCAGGCCAGGCCGAGAGAGGCCGCATCGGTCACCATGTGGACGGCATCGGCCATCAGCGCCAGCGATCCCGCCATCCAGCCACCGATGAGTTCGGCGAACATGAAACCTGCGATCAACAGGCCCGCCCAGGCAACCGCGCGGGCGTTTCTTTCGGTTACTTCCGGAGCATGGTCGTGGCCGTGGCCGGACCCATGATCATGAGAATGCTCACCGTTTGCGTGGTCGTGGGGCTCGGAATGGCTCATTGCTCGGGTCTTCCAGCCGAAGGGGAAGTGTTCGTGAAGTCGGCACCATAGTTTGCTGTTTCGCCTTGTTTTACAAGGGTGTTGCAAAGTCGGAATTGCGTACGGAAAGACCTTGGGAGGCGGTTTGCCTAAGGTGGCCTCCGATCTTTGGAGTTGGCGGAAGTTTCGTGCCGCTGGTAAAACCGGATTGATCAAATTGACCAAGATGATGCTTGGCTCAGGTCATGCGGGACCTGCCAGCTTCGTGTATTTCAAGGAATTTCGTCATGTCCACAGACCTGCCCAGACCGACCGACAACGCTTTCCTGGGGTCTTCCATCAAGGGAGGGTCTCACGAGCCGACCTACGCCGGAACGCTGTCTTTCATGCGCCGGCGCTACAGCCGTGACCTGAGGGACGTCGATCTGGCGGTCTGGGGCATCCCCTTCGATGCTTCGGTGTCCAATCGTCCTGGCGCGCGCTTCGGACCGCAAGGCGTCCGGCGCGCCTCGGCGATCTTCGACGGCGATCCGCAATACCCGTTCCAGATGGACCCGTTCGAAGTGCTTGCCTGCGTGGACTACGGCGACTGCGTCTTCGATTATGGCCATAATCCCGACATCCCGGGGCACATACAGGCCCAGGCGTCGGAGATTCTGGCGAGCGGCACGCATCTCTTTTCCATTGGAGGCGATCACTTCGTCACCTATCCGCTTCTGAAGGCTCATGTGGAGAAACACGGGCCCGTCGGACTTGTGCAGTTCGATGCCCATCAGGACACCTGGCCGGACAAGGGAGACCGGATCGACCATGGAACCTTTACCGGACGCGCGGTGCGGGAAGGGCTGATCGATCCGCAACGCTCCATCCAGATCGGCATCAGGACGCATGCGCCCGAAACCTGCGGACTGGATATCATATACGGTTATGAATTCGACGATCTCGGTATCAGGGGAGTTATCGACCGGATCAGGAAACGTGTCGGTGAAGGACCGGCCTATATGACGTTTGACATCGACTGCCTGGATCCGGCTTTCGCACCGGGGACGGGGACGCCTGTGGCCGGTGGACCGTCCTCGAGGGAAGCGCTATCCATCCTGCGTGGACTGGGGGATCTGAATTTCGTCGGCGGAGATGTGGTCGAAGTGGCCCCTGCCTATGACCATGCCGATATCACATCGATAGCAGGGGCAAGTGTCGCGCTGACCTACATCGGGCTTCTGGCGGAAAAGCGCATGAAAGCGGGTTGAAATCGGCCAGCCGACGGCAAGGGGGGAAGACGGGGGCTGGGCGCCTGGAGGCTTCCTGCGGTGTCAGGCTCCGGGCGCTCCCGCGGTGCCTGCCTTTTTCCCTGTCCGTTTGTTGTCATTGACCGGCGCTGCTGTCCAGAACCTGTACAGGGGATCCCGGTTGCGCATGACACGGTAAAGGTCTGCCAACTTCTGGAAACAGACCAACTGGGCGGTGTAGGCAACCAGCAATCCGGTGAGCGACAAGACCAGATTGCCCATCAGTCCGCCGATGAGGGCCGTCAGCACACCCGTCCAGAAGACGAGATAAAGCGCGGTGAGACGGGAATTGAGTTCGACGGGAATGGGCACCAGCAGCCGGTTCAGCCAGATGCGTTCACCGAATCCCGCTTCCCTTGCCCAGGTGCCGGGCAGGGCAACACCATCCAAGACCCTGCGCGCGGAAAAAAGAGCCAGGATCGCAAGAAGTGTCAGGGCTACGGCGCCCGGCAGTCCGATGCCGATTTGCGACCAAAGCAGGGCGGTCATCAATCCGGGCGCGATGACCTTCATGTAGATCGTCGCCGGCGAAGTCGGTTTTCCGGTGCCAAGCCTTTGATGCAGAGCCCGGAATCTGGCGCTGGCAGCTCCCGAAAGGGCCGGTTGGGTCGCTGGAGAAATATGTCTTTGAATGGTTTGCATGACTGCGACCGATCATAGCCGCGTTCGAGGGAGATTGGCAATTGCCATCAACTGCGATCGGGGGAATACGTATACTGGTAAAACCGACAATAAAAATCCCGGCATTGCTATAGTATTGATTGTCTATTCTGTGAGTCATTGCAGTCGTCGCGTGGGGGCTAACACGTGAAAACCCGATCGATTTGCCGACATATGACCGAGCGGATTGACTTGTGACGGCAATGTAATGCATGCATTGTTTTTTGGGGGCGGAAGTGACGAGTACGGGTTTCTGTCCACGCCGAATTTGCCACCAAATTGGACATTGAAATCGTGACTGGCTGGAGCCCCGAACTGGAAGACCTGATCAAGCCGATGGACGGGTCGTCTCTCGTTTCTTCATTAGCCAGGATCAACGGCCTTGACGAACTCACCCGTGGTGATGCGCTTTTGCTGACCGGCGACTGGCTTCAGACACTGGTTGATCAGGTCACCGACTACATTTTCATCAAGGACCGGAAGTCCAGGTTCGTCATGGCGAACCGGCAGATTGCACTCGACCTGGGTTTCAGTGAGTTTTCGGAATTTGTCGGCAAGACGGACCTGGAACTGCATCCCCGGGAGATCGGCAACGGCTTCATGGAAACCGAATCCTCCATCATGGAAGGCAGGACACCGCAAGTCGATTTCGAAGAATTCCTGATCCTGCCGAACGGCAAACGGAAGTGGTTTTCCTCCTCCAAATATCCGGTGCTGAACGACCTCGGTGACGTGGTTGGCATTGTCGGTATCTGCCGGGACATCACCGAACGGAAAAAGTCCGAGCAGCTGCAGCAGGGCCAGAACAAGATCTTGCAGGCCATTGCGAGCGGCTTGCCGCTCAAGGAAGTTCTGGAGACCCTTGTGCTGACGATCGAGAGCCAGCTGGACGGGGTGACCGGGTCCGTGATGCTGGTGGATGACACGGGTACCCAACTTCTCGCGGGTGTCGCGCCCAACCTTCCTCCGGACTATGTGGACCAAACGCATGGCCTGCCGATTGGCCCCCGGATGGGCTCCTGTGGCACCGCGGTGCACAGCCGGCAGAGCGTTTTTGTCTCCGACATTCTCAACGACGACCTGTGGGCGGACTTCAAGGAAATTGTCTCGCAGTTCGACATGCGCTCCTGCTGGTCGGTTCCCTTTTTCAGCAAGGATTCCAGGGTTCTTGGGACCTTTGGCCTTTATACAAACGAAGTCAGGATTCCCACGGACCATGAACGGAAACTGGCTGTCGAAGCCGCGCGTCTGGCTTCCATCGCCGTCGAACGCGACCAGGCGGAAAGCCAGATCCGGTATTTGGCGCACCACGACGTATTGACCGGCCTGCCAAACCGGCAGGAGTTCAAGCGCAAGCTGGCCGAAAAGGTCGAGGCCGGCCGGAAGTCGGGCGAAACGGTCGCGGTCGTCTTTGTCGATGTCGATAATTTCAAGATCGTCAATGACAGCTTCGGGCACGCCGTCGGCGATCAGGTTCTGTCCATCATCGCCGAACGCATTATGTCGGTGCACGGCGAGACTCATGAAACGATCCGCTTTGGCGGCGATGAATTCGTCCTGATTGTCGAAGACGCCCATGCTACGCGGGATGAACTCAACAGCTTCATGGCCAGGCTGCGCGATGAAATTACCCGTACCATTCACATTGGCGACCTGTCGTTCCATGTGACCTGCAGCATCGGGGCCGCCTGTTTTCCGCAGGACGCGGAGGACGCCGCCGAACTTCTGAAGAATGCCGACAAGGCGATGTTCGAGGCAAAGTCCGCCGGCCGGGACGGCTATATGCTCTATGAACAGACACGGCCGGAAAATTCCGTCAACAAGCTCACGCTTCTGGAGGAAATGCGCACCGGGATCGAGAATGGTGAGTTTTTCCTGGAATATCAGCCGCAATACAATCTCGTCAGCGGACGTATTGTCGGCGTGGAGTCCCTCGTGCGCTGGCAGCACCCGGCCCTTGGCCGCCTGCTTCCGACAGAATTCATCGCGTTGGCCGAACAGAGCGGTCTGATCGTGTCCTTGGGCCGCTGGGTCATTCACGAGGCCTGCCGCCAGAACAAGGCCTGGCAGGAGGCCGGGTTGTCACCGGTCACGATGGGCGTGAATGTGTCCGTGCGCCAGTTTCGGGATGCTGCACTGATATCGGACGTGCGAGCCGCACTGGCCGCCAGCGGTTTGGCGCCGGAGTTTCTGGAACTCGAGGTGACAGAAAGTCTTCTGATTCAGAATGCCAATCAGGCGGTTGGGCTCATGGAGGAGTTCCGGCGTCTGGGCGTCAAACTTGCCATCGACGATTTCGGCACCGGCTATTCAAGTCTTGCGGCGCTGAAGAGCTTTCCGCTGACCCGCCTCAAGATCGACCGCAGTTTCATTCGGGATCTCGATTTCGACGAAAGCGACCGCTGCATCACAAGAGCGATCATCTCACTCGGCCGGGAACTGGGACTGAATGTGGTGGCGGAAGGTGTCGAGACGGCAAAGCAGCAGGCGTTTTTGGCCAGCTGCCGATGCGAAACCGTTCAGGGCTATCACTTCGGCCGGCCGATGAGCGCGAAGAAACTCGGCAGACTGCTCGGCATGACGCTGACGCCGCTGGATGAGCATTTGGGGTAAAAGCAACCGCCGGATTGGGCTCCCATCCGGCACTGTTCATTTCAGCCACGCATTTTGGCTCTGGCTTTTACACCTTCATCATCACATAAGACCCCGGAGCATCCTCAAGAACCTTCATCCTGTTGGCGCCCGGTTTGCGTGCCTTCACCGTCTTGTCGTCATGCGAACGGATCCACTGGTCCCAATAGGGCCACCAGGAGCCGGGGTGCTCTTCCGCGTTGTTAAGCCAGTTCTCCAGCGTTCCCTTGGGCGCGCCGCCGGTCCAGTACTGGTATTTGTTCTTGGCGGGCGGATTGACGACGCCGGCGATATGGCCCGATCCGGCGAGCACATAATCGACCGGTCCGCCAAAGCAGCCCGAGCCCAGGAACACCGATTTCGGAGGGGCAATGTGGTCTTCGCGGGTTGCGAGGTTGAAGATCGGGACCGTCACCTTGGAGAGATCCAGCTTCTCGCCGGCAATTTCCATCTCGCCCTTGGAAAGCTTGTTTTCCAGATAGCAGTTGCGCAGATAGAAGGAATGGTTGGCCGCAGGCATGCGGGTGGAATCGGAATTCCAGTAGAGCAGATCGAACGGGAAGGGGTCCTGGCCCTTCAGGTAATTGTTGACCACATAGGACCAGATCAGGTCGTTGGAGCGCAGCATGTTGAAGGCGGAGGCCATTTTGGAGCCATCCAGGTACCCCTGTTCGGCCATGCGCTTTTCCAGAATAGAAATCTGCTCCTCGTCGACAAACACCTTCAGGTCGCCCGCGAAGGTGAAGTCCACCTGTGTGGTGAAGAAGGTCGCGGTTTTTATCCGCTCGTCGCCGACCTTGGCCATATAGGCCAGCGTGACGGCCAGCAGCGTGCCGCCGACACAATAGCCGATGGCATTGACTTCTTCCTGACGCGTGGCGCGCTTGATCACGTCGAGGGTGTTGAGAATGCCCTCATTCATATAGTGCTCGAAGCTTTTCTGGGCCTGGCGCTCGTCCGGATTGACCCAGGAGATCACGAATACCGTATGCCCCTGGTCCACCGCCCACTTGATGAACGATTTTTCCGCGTTGAGGTCGAGAATATAGAACTTGTTGATCCAGGGCGGCACGATCAGCAGCGGGCGTTTCAGCACCTCGTCCGTCGATGACGAATACTGGATCACCTGGCAGACGTCGTTCTGGGCGATCACCTTGCCGGGCGTGTTGCCGAGATTTTCGCCGAGCTTGAACTTGGAAGGATCTGTCTGCCGGATCTTGAGCTCGCCCTTGCCGGTCTTCAGATCCTCGGCCAGATGCTGCATGCCCTTGACCAGGTTCTCGCCATTGCTCTCCATGGTCAGGCGCAACAGCTCCGGATTGGTCAGGACGAAGTTGGAGGGCGAGACCGCATTGGCGATCTGGGTGACATAGAACTCGGCCTTGTGCCGCGTATGCTCGTCCAGCCCTTGCGCTTCGTGGACCATGTCTTCGGCCCACTTGCTGGTGATGAGATAAAGCTGCTTGATGAAGTCGAAGAACTGGTTCTTCTCCCAGTCCGGATCGGCGAAACGCCGGTCGCGCGGCTGCGGTTCAACCGCAGGGGCTGCCGGTTCACCCATCATGCGCTTCAGGGATGAATTCCAGAGATCGATATAACCGGTCCAGAGCCGAGATTGGGCTTCCACGGCGCGCTGGGGATCCGAAACCCAATATTCGCCGACCTGAGCAAGTGTCTTGATGACGCCGGTCAGTTCCTCGGTCGAATCGTGTTTGACCTTGCCCTGTTCACGCGGCTCGATATAGGCGGCCAGAGCCTTGCCTGCCTGTTCCAGTGTTTTTGCCAGATTCTGGGCAAATGCTTCCGGGTTGTTGATGATGTATTGCAACAGGGGATGCTGGCGTTCGTCAGCCATAGACAGGCGTTCCCTCCGGTTTTCTTGCCCCATTCGGCCCTCTTAGAAGCCTTCGAGTCATGGCGATCGGACTCATGAAGTTATTCGATCAGGTGTCTTTTCTTATGAGTTCGTATCTTGGTCGATGCAGTTCGGTTATCTCGTTCAATTTTCGCTGGTATTTCAGTCTATCAGACATTTATGACACAACGTTCTGGCTCCGTCGATTGGTTTCCAATAGGTTTGGCACCAGCTTTGAAAGCCTTCCGTCTACCGCGCAATCATGACAGCCGGTAAACAGGAGGAATAGAAAATGCCGTTAGGGAAGTAAAGCATGAACAAGTTGGCGGTTCTGGTGGGGATCCTGTTTTTGCCGGCAGCGCTTGCGGCCTGTGCCGTCGGTCCGGGAACACCTCTCGTGGATGCCCTGAGGACACAGCCGGGCCACGGGAGTGGCAACGTACCGCCGCCGAAGGGTTACGCGAGGCCGGCCTATGCCGGGGAGTCCACCGGCTTGATAAATCCTGAGGAGCGGCAACAGACCGCAGAGCATCTCAAGTCACTCGCAAACGAGTAATATCTCGGATTTTTATTTTCGTTTTCGGAAAGATTCATCGTGGGATCCCGAGGTTGAGCCTCGCCTAAATCATTCGTTTACACGTCAAAGTCCAAAATCCCGCCTGAATAGTTCCGGTATTTTTATGACACTTGATACTCCAACCCTTTTTACCTGCGTGATGATCGCAGAGTTTGCAGGAAGCGCGATTCTGCTGCTGTTTCTGCTGTTGTGGCGGGCGCGCAGCAGGGCGTGCGCGCTCAGCCTCGGCTTGTGTTCTGTCGGCATGTTTCTCGCCGGCAGCGGAACGTTTCTGATTGCGCTCAGGGGAACGGTCCCGGAGAGCATCAGCATTCTTGCCGCCAACGCCCTGCTGATTTTCGGGACCGGTTTGAGGCGCTGCGGAATTGCAGCTTTTCTGGGAAAGCGGCCATTGATCTGGGTTGTCACAGGTGCAGCGACGCTCTGGCTCGCTCTATGCTTCTATCCGCCGTTTTTCGAAAGCTTCCTTGCGCGGGTCAACTACGTTCAGGCCTGCCTGATCCTCAGTTGCCTGTCCATCGTGGCCATGACTGTCCGCTTCAACCGGGAGAAACTCCATTCAATCCGTTTTCTCGGCGTCACGACCCTGATCGAATGCGCAGCTTATGTCTGGTACACGGTCAACCAGAACCTTCTCCGGCTTCCGGACTTTCTGACGGCCTTCTCCGAAGATTTCATGTCGATTTTCCTGGTCACGGTTCTGTTCGCCATGATCATGACAATCGTGCTTCAGGTGAGCATGGTCGTTGAGCGCTCCCTGCAGGGTTTCAGGGACCAGGCCTTGCAGGATGCCTTGACGAATCTGCCCAACCGTCGAGCATTTTACGATGCCGCCGAGGCCTGGATTTCAGGCCGTCAGGAATCTGGCGGGCGCTATTGCCTGATCGTGTTTGACATAGACCGTTTCAAGTCGGTCAACGACCGTTACAGTCAGGCCATGGGCGATGCCATTCTGCAGCTGTTCAGCCGTGTTCTGAAAGACAGCCTTTCCGCTGAAGCTGTCTGCGGACGTGTCGGCGGTGAGGAATTCGCGGTGTTCCTGCCGGATTGCGACAAGGAATTCGCGCTGCTCACGACCCAGCGGCTCTGCCGGCGCTTCAGCGTCGGGTGCCAGCAGGCGACAGACGGAAAGCTTGTCGTGACGGCGAGCGCCGGCATCGCAACGGCGGAGTGCAGTATTGGTCTTGCTCGCGCCATGGAAGCCGCTGTCAATGGTCTGGGCAAGGCAAAGCGCCAGGGGAAGGCACAAATAGTGTCCATGGACCTTTTGACCAACGGTCTGCTTATAAAATCGACGGCCGCAGCCTTTTCCAGATTGAAGCGCAAGGCCGCCTGATTAGAGGTGGCTGTACTGAGAATACCTTGGCTCACGCCCGAACTGCGGTTCCGGTATCCGGCGGGCATCGAGCTTGCTGTGCAACCGGAAGTCACAATTTTCGAAAAATGAAAGCAATCCTTTACAGGTGATCATTAACCTACTCGTTTGAGGTTTGCTTGATGACTTTTGACACACCAACACTTTTTGCGTCCGCGATGATTGTTGCCTTTGCCGGCAGTGCAATTCTTCCTGTTTTTCTGCTGTTGTGGCAGACGCGGGACCGCGCCAGCGTTCAGGGATTGCTGTTGACTTCAGCCGGATTCTTTCTCGCAGGCAGCGGCGCCATCTTGCTTGGGGCGAGGGGAACGATATCCGACAGCTTGAGTCTCGTCGCGGCCAATGCACTGCTCATTTCCGGAACGGGCTTGCGGCGTTGCGGTCTGGCGGCGTTTCTGGGCCGGCGACCGCTGATCTGGCTGATGGCGCTGATGCCGGCGGTTTGGGTTGCACTGATCAACTATCCGCCGTTCGCTGAGCAATTTCTGCTGCGCGTGTATTTCGTTCAGACTTGCCTTGTCCTGAGCTGTTTTTCGATTTTCTGGATGTCGGTATTTGCCAATAGAGAAAAACTGCACACGGTCCGGCTGCTCGGTTTTGTGTCCTTGATTGAAATTGCCGGATACTTCTGGTTTGTGATTAACCAGCATATGCATCACCTGCCGGACTACCTGGCTTCCTACTCGTCGGACTTTTTTGTAATCAGCCTCTTCAGCGCCTTGCTTTCGATGGCTCTGACCGTCGTTTTGAACGTTTGTATGGTCGTCGAACGCCATATGCACGGCTTCAGGGAACTTTCACGCATGGACGAGCTGACGAACCTGCCGAACCGGCGCGCCTTCATCGATGATGCCGAAGCCGCGCTTGCAGGTCCAAAAGCCTTTGAGCACAAGTACAGTCTGATTGTCTTCGACATGGACGCATTAAAGTCGGTGAATGAGCGTTATAGCCATGCCATGGGAGACGCTCTCTTGCAGCTGTTCAGCCGCATATTAAGGGACAATCTCTCAGGCGAGGCAATCTGCGGACGGATCGGAGGAGAAAAGTTTGCCGTTTTCCTGTCGGACTGCGACAGGGAATTCGCACTGCTCACTGCCCAGAGGATCTGCCGGCGATTCAAAGTCGACTGCCGAGAGGCAACGGGAGGCAGATTGGCCGCAACAGTGAGCGTCGGGATGGTAACCGCCAATTGCGATACGGTGTTTGCACGTGCAATGGAAGCTGCGGTCAACGGCCTTTGCAAAGCCAAACGCCAGGGAAAGGCCCAGATTGTGACGATGGATCTGTGTTCCGATGGCCTCCTGAAGAGATCGACTGCCGCCGCTTTTTCCTCCTTGCGACGCAAGGCGGCCTGACCTTCGGAAAACCGTCCCGCAAACAAAAGACTTGCAGCAGCCTTCAACGTTTCATCCTGGAGACGGAGGCCGTGTGGCCTTCGCACCGGCAATCGACGGTGCGGGCGCCGCATTGCTTCTGGAAAGCCGTTCTAACTTTCGCTCAAAAATTAGATAGCTAGTCGCGTAAAGACGGGTGCGCATTTTTTCCGGGACTGCTAAAAGAGCCCCGCCGCGCCCGCGCCTACCACGGTTGCAGGGCGCGATCGGTACTGTCAATTCGCAAG
>NZ_JBNKYW010000076.1:0-20745 GCF_050301095.1 Roseibium sp. | reverse complement strand
TGGAAAACGTTCGCGTTGCCCTGGCCGCGGTTGCCAGGGGCGATACGCCGGTCGGGCTGGTCTACCGGACCGATGCGACGGTCGAGCCGGATGTCGCCGTGCTGGCCGAATTTCCCCAGGCCAGTCACCCGAGGATCCAGTATCTGGCCGCGCTCACCAGCACGCAGGCGCATCCGGCGGCCGCCGCATTCCTTGCCTATCTGGAGGAAGCGCGCGCACGGGAAATCTTGCATTCTCTGGGGTTTCTAACCGATAAGGTGAAATAGCCCACGGCTGACTGGTGGGCGGCAGGAACCAACAGATTGAGCGCACGTGGATTTTTTCTCTCTTCAGCCCGGTGAGTGGCAAGCCCTTGCCCTGACATTGAAGGTCGCTTCCGCCGCCCTGGTCGTCGTGCTGCCACTGGCGGTCCTGATCGCCTATCTGCTGGCCCGCTACCGGTTCCCCGGCCACGGTCTCGTCAATGCGCTTGTCCACATGCCACTGGTACTGCCGCCGGTGGTCACCGGGTACGTTCTGTTGCTGACATTCGGCCGCAAGGGTCCTGCCGGGGCTTTCCTGTCGGAGGTCTTCGGCATCAGCTTCGCCTTCAACTGGACCGGTGCCGCTCTGGCCGCGGGTGTCATGGCCTTCCCCCTGATGGTGCGGCCGATCCGGCTTTCCTTCGAGGCCGTCGATCCGAAGCTGGAGGAAGCGGCCAAGTCGCTCGGCGCTCACCGGCTGGTTGCCTTCGCAACGGTGACCCTGCCGCTGGCGCTGCCGGGCATTCTGGGCGGGGCCATTCTGGGTTTTGCAAAGGCCATGGGCGAATTCGGCGCGACCATCACCTTTGTCTCCAATATTCCGGGCGAAACCCGGACCCTGACGCTGGCGCTTTATACGGCAACGCAGACACCGAGCGGTGACCTCGCCGCCTTCCGCCTGACGTTGATTGCAGCCGTCGTCGCCTTTGCCGCGCTGATCGCCTCCGAGGTTCTGGCCCGCCGCCTGCGTGCGCGTGTGGGAGGCCGCCATGCTTGACGTCGACATCGAAGGCCGCGTCGGCGGTCTGGGTCTAAGTGCGCGGTTCGTCAGCAAGGGCGGTGTTACCTCGCTGTTCGGCCAGTCCGGGGCGGGCAAGACCAGCCTGACCAACATGATCGCCGGATTGATCACGCCCACGTCCGGGCGGATTGCGGTCAACGGCACAACTCTTTTCGACGCTGACAAGGGCATCAACCTTTCCGTTCAGGCACGGCGCGTCGGTCACGTCTTTCAGGACGCTCGGCTCTTCCCCCACATGAATGTCAAGGCCAACCTGACCTATGCGCGCTGGGCCGGCCATCGGCACGGAACGCGCGATTTCAAGGAGGTCGTCGATCTTCTGGGGCTGGGCCATCTGCTGGACCGCAGGCCGGAAACGCTTTCGGGTGGCGAACGGCAGCGGGTCGCCATCGGCCGGGCGCTGCTGTCGGATCCGCGGCTCCTGATCATGGACGAACCGCTGGCCAATCTGGACCAGGCCCGGCGCAACGATATTCTGCCTTATCTGGACAGGCTGTGCGTGGAAGCCGGCATCCCCATCCTTTATGTCAGCCATTCCATCGAAGAGGTGGCACGGCTCTCCAACACGCTGGTCATCCTGTCCGAGGGCCATACCCCGGCCTATGGGCCGGTCGCGGACATGCTGGCCCGCACGGACCTTGGCCGGGCCACCGGCCGTCATGAGGCGAGCGCGATCCTCAATGGCACGGTAACCGGGCTGGACGCGGCCTGGGACCTGACCCTTGTCGACATCGGTGGCGCTATCCTGCAGATCCCGGACATGGAGGCAGACCCCGGCGATATCGTGAGACTGCGCATCCGGGCAAGGGACGTTGCCCTGGCTGTTCGACCGCCCGAAGGGCTTTCCATTCGCAATGCGTTTGGTGCGTCGATCCTCAGTATTTCCGAGGAATCAGGACCTTACGCGGAAATCCTGTGTTCGGTCGGTGACCAGACGATCCGCGCACGCATCACCCGGGCGTCCGTGTCGGACCTCGGTCTCGAAGCCGGAAAGGAAGTCACGGTGCTGGTCAAGTCCGTGGCCATCGATCGCCGGCAGCGTGCACCGGCGCCGCGCCGCACGCGCAAATGATTCGATAGCCGCGGGAAACGATTTATACTGGTCGGATGATGCGCAGAAGCAAACGCCTCACCTGGCGAACGTTGAAACTCGGCATTCGCGCGGCAATGGTCGTCGTCACGCTGGTGGTCATGTGGCTGACCGGCCTCGCGAGCCTGCGCATCTCGCTCGATGAGCTGAACACGCGGGCGGAAGCCAACCTTGCTGTTCAGACCGCCGTTCTCGAGCGTCATCTCGACAAGTTCCGCCTGCTGTCGCCGCTGCTGGCGCGCGGTCCCAACATCGGCCGGATACTCGATCCATTCGGCTCTCCGTCCGACCCGAGCGTCGCGGCCATCGCGGCGGGCATGTCAGGCGCCGAGGAGGTCTGGCTGATGGACCCTGCCGGTGACGTCGTTCTTTCGAGCCTCGAGGGAATTCGCTCCGGGGCGGCCGGAGGAGCCCAGAGGATTCCGCGGGCGTTTGAACAGGCGCGGCAGGGCCAGCTTGGCCGCCAGCTGATCCCCGGAACGCCGGACAGAGTGTCCAACTACGTGTTCGCCTCGCCCCTGCGGGAAAACGCGATGTTCATGGGGGTGCTCGCTGTCAGGGTCAGCCTCGATGACGTCGAACAGGCCTGGGCGCTGAGCAAGGATCCGATTCTGGCGCTTGACGGTTATGGCAGGGTGGTCGTCACCAATGTGCCGGCCTGGCGTGGCAAATTTGCCTCCGAACTCGATCTCGGCGTGGACATTGCCGAGCTGTCGTTCCCGGGGCGTCCGGAATTGCTTGTGCCGGCCGCCGGCAATCCGGGCTATCACATGCAGCTTTCCGGCGACCTGCCGGTTCTCGGCTGGACTGTCAAAACGCTTGTCGACATCGAGGACGCGCGCCAGCGTGCCGGGTGGGCCATGCTGGTCGCTCTGCTGGTGTGTGTCATCGCCGCCGGCGGTATCTGGTTCCTCATCGCCAGACGCGAGGAGTTTCTGCGCCAGGAACGCCGGACCCGCGCGGCGGCGCTGCGGTTGGAGCGGCGGGTCCAGAGCCGGACCGCCGACCTGCGCAAGGCCAACTCCCGGCTGGAACGGGAGGTCAAGGAACGGGAACAGGCGGAAGCCAACCTGCGCCTCACCCAGGCCGAACTGGTGCAGGCGGCGAAACTCGCCACGCTGGGGCGCATGTCTGCCGCCCTCAGCCACGAATACAACCAGCCGCTGGCCGCCATTCGCTCGGACGCGGAAATCGCCGGAATGCTGATCGAACGCGGCCGGGCTGCCGAGGCGCAGGCCAACCTCACCCGGATCGGCGGAATGGTCACCCGGATGGCGGAAATCGCCAAGACGTTGAAGGGGTTCACCCGCAAGTCCGGAACGGATATCAAGCCGGTCTCGCTGCGCCAGGTGGTCGATGAGGCAATGTTGCTGCTGCAACCGCAGATCAAGCAGAGCGAGATCTCCCTGGCCCTCGACATTCCGGACGCGGACCTGATCGTGAAGGGTGGCCGCATCCGGCTGGAACAGGTGGTCATCAATCTTCTCTCCAATGCACTGGATGCGGTTTCGGGCAACTCGCAGCCGGAAGTCCGGCTCGCCATGCGCAAGGACGGCGAGGAGGCCGTCCTGGTTGTCAGCGACAACGGTCCCGGTATCGACGCGGAAGCCATGCCCCAGATCTTCGATCCGTTTTTTACGACCAAGGACGTTGGTGCGGGCCTTGGGCTCGGCTTGTCGATTGCCTATAAGATCGTTCATGACTTTTCCGGTTCGCTCAAGGCGGCCAACCGGGAAGACGGCGGTGCGGAATTCACCATGCGCCTGCCGCTCGTGGACGAACGCGCACTTGCCGCGGAATAAAGGGACCGGGAAACACATATGGATCAGGCAACCGTTCTCCTGGTTGACGATGAAGCGGACCTGCGCGGCTCCTTAAGCCAGGGTCTGGAACTATCCGGACACGAGGTCTTTGCCACCGGCACGCCGGAAGCGGCGCTCGAACATGTCAACCGGGGCTTCTACGGCGTTCTGGTAACCGACATCCGCATGCCCGGTACCGACGGCTTTCAGGTCATGAAACAGACCTTTGAGATCGACCCCGCCCTGCCCGTGGTGCTCATCACCGGTCACGGCGATGTGCCGCTCGCGGTGGAGGCCATGCGGGCGGGCGCCTATGACTTCATGGAAAAACCCTTTTCCGTATCCCGGCTCGCCTCCGTGGTGGAACGGGCGCTCGACAAACGCCGGCTGGTTCTTGAAAACCGCAAGCTGCGCGAGGAACTGGCCGACCGCACCGGCCTTGAAAGCCGCCTGGTCGGCCGCACGCCTGCCATGGAACTGCTCCGGCGTAATGTCATGGCTCTGGCGGCGACGGACGCGGACGTCCTGATTCTGGGGGAAACAGGGTCCGGCAAGGAGGTGGTCGCACGGGCGCTGCACGACGAGGGGCCACGCAAGAAAAAACCCTTCGTGGCGCTGAACTGCGGCGCGCTGCCGGCCGAAATCATCGAATCCGAACTCTTCGGCCACGAGAAAGGCGCCTTTACCGGCGCCAGCGGCCAGCGGATCGGCAAACTGGAGCACGCCCACGGCGGCACGGTGTTTCTGGATGAAATCGAATCCATGCCGCTGGAACTGCAGGTCAAGCTTCTCAGGGTCATCGAGACCCGTACCATCGAGCGGCTCGGCTCCAACAAGCCGATCGAGCTGGACGTGCGTTTCATCGCCGCGACCAAGGAGGATCTGGAAGAGGCCGGGCGGGACGGCCGGTTCCGTCTCGATCTCTTCTACCGGCTGAACGTGGTCAACGTGGAAATCCCGCCGCTGCGCGACCGGCTGGAGGATATCCCGCTGCTGTTCCAGCATCTGGCGGTGGAAGCGCGGGCGCGCTACCGGCGTGAAATTCCGGACATCGGCGAAGACTATCTGGCCGGCCTGATGGGGCGTGACTGGCCGGGAAACGTGCGCGAACTGCGCAATGTCGCCGACCGGTTCGTCCTTGGGCTCGAACAGGTTCCGCAGGTGGCTTCCGGTTCGGGAACCTCGCTGTTCGAACAGGTTGCGTCCTACGAGAAGGCGCTCATCGCCGCCGAACTGAAACGCAATGGCGGGGCCATCAAGCCGACCTACGAAAATCTCGCCCTGTCCCGCAAGGCGCTTTACGAGAAGATGCGAAAATACGGCCTTGGCAGGGAAGAGGGGCTACAGGTCTAGGCAACAGCCCGGTTTCCTGCCCTCCCGGTTCGCGCTTCGCTTGGCCGGGATAGCAAACTTCAGACCGAGAAAATTATTACCCGCCCTGTCACAAAACGCCTCCCCCGGTCGTCAACGTTGTGTCACTCCCTGAAACACATGGAAAAAGCATGACGACTTCTACCGCAGTCAATCATTATCAGAACCTTCCCTCCCTCGTTCAGGCCTTCGCCGCTGCCAGCGATGCGATCGGTCAAACAGAAATCGACCCGAAATTGCGCCATCTGGTCGACCTGCGCGCCTCCCAGATCAACCAGTGCGCCTTTTGCGTGAAAATGCATACGAAGGAAGCGCTGGAAGACGGCGACAGCCACGAGCGGATCGAGCGCCTGACGGTCTGGCGTCACGTGAGCGATTTCACCGCCGCGGAAAAGGCCGCTCTCGCCTGGACGGAAGCCTTGACCTGCCTTGATGTCAGCACCGACTATGCCGGTCTGCGCAAGACCTTGCGCGAACATTTCAGCGACGCGGAGATCAGTGCGATCACCGCGGCCGTTGCCATGATCAACCTCTGGAACCGGATACAGGTGTCGAACCACTGACATGACAAACGTTTCGGACAGCAAGGTATTCGAGAACGTGCGGCCCCGGCTATTGGGGCTGGCCTACCGCATGCTCGGCTCCATGGCGGATGCCGAGGACGCGGTTCAGGACACCTTCGTCAAATGGCAGGCGTCGGACAAGGCATCGGTATTAAATGCCGAGGCTTTCCTGACGACCGTCTGTACCAACTGCTGCCTGGACGTCCTGAAATCCGCCCACAAGAAGCGGGTTGACTATGTCGGCCCGTGGATCCCCGAGCCGTTGCAGATCGGCACGGAGACGGACCCCGAAAGCGATCTGACCCGGGCCGAGTCGCTGACAACGGCCTTTCTCCTGCTTCTGGAACGGTTGAGCCCGAAGGAACGCGCCGCCTACCTGCTCAGGGAAGTGTTCGGCAAACCCTATGGCGAGGTGGCGGAAACCCTCGGCATCAGCGAAACGGCGTGCCGGCAGCTGGTTTCCAGAGCCGGCCGTCACGTCCGGAGCCCTGCATCCCGGTTTGTGCCGCCGCCTGATGATCAGGAAAGGATGCTCACCGCGTTTCTGGCGGCCGTTGAAAGCGGATCCGTGGAAGACCTCGGGGGGCTTCTGGCCGATTCCGTCCAGTTCCAGGCCGATGGCGGGGGCAAGGCCACGGCGATCGGACGCGTGCTGGAAGGTCCGGAGATGGTCGGGAAATATGTTGCGCGCATCCTCGGGCGGCTTTGGGCCGAAAGCCGTCTTGAGCCCGGGAACCATCTGCAGGTCATGGACATCAACGGCTTGCGCGGTTTTGCCCTGTTCAACGGAACGCGGGCCGTTACGGTTCTGACCCTTGGCTATTCGGAAGATGGCAGGATCGACCGGATCTACATCGTCCGGAACCCTGAAAAGCTTCAAAGACTTGCCGCTCCGTTGCGCCACGACCCGGCCAGCGGTGCGATCTGGCATTGAGCCTTTCGCCGGATGTGGATGTGTCGATTTCGACACATCGGCGGGTTCCAATGTGTCACCTTCCACCCACCCATTGAGCATCCTCCCCGATGGCTGGTTTCGTCTTCATTTGATAACCTGCGGAAATCGGCGTTTTTTCAGAAGCTGGCAGGAATTGGCACGCGCCTTGCGATCATTCCGGCGACCAGCCACCGCGCTGTCCGGCCAAACCGGCCGCCTTACTGAAATGTCTGGGAGGACATCAGATGAAAAAATTTGTAATCGCCGCCGCGACCGCGGCATCCTTTGCCCTGTCTGCAAACGCCTTTGCCGCCGATGCCTGCGATGACGGCGAAATCGTCATCAAGTTCAGCCATGTGGTTGCTGCGACCGGCCACCCGAAAGGGGACGCTGCCACGTTGCTGGCAGAACGGGTGAACGACGAGATGAACGGCAAGGCTTGCATGCAGGTGTTCCCGAACTCTCAGCTGTTCGACGACGACAAGGTGATGGAAGCCCTGCTTCTTGGTGACGTTCAGCTCGCCGCTCCGTCGCTTTCCAAGTTTGAAGCCTATACCCTGAAGTTCCGCCTGTTCGATCTGCCGTTCCTGTTTCAGGACCTGAAGTCCGTCGATCGCTTCACCACCGGTGAAGACGGCAAGGCCCTTCTCGGATCCATGAAAGACTACGGTTTCCAGGGTCTCGGCTACTGGAGTTCCGGCCTGAAGCAGTTCTCCGCCAACAAACCGCTGATGGTGCCGAGTGATGCGGCGGGCCTGAAATTCCGGGTGCAGACGTCTGACGTTGCCGTGGCCATGATCGAAGCCATGGGGGCAAACGCCCAGAAGCTGGCCTTCAAGGAAGTCTATGGCGCCCTGCAGACCGGTGTTGTCGACGGTCAGGAAAACTCCTGGTCCAACATCTACACCCAGAAATTCTTCGAAGTTCAGGACGGCATCACCGAAACCAACCACCAGCTGCTCGCCTATCTGCTGGTCACCTCCGACGAATGGCTGAACAGCCTGGAGCCGGACGTTCGCGACCAGTTCCTGCAGATCGTCGAGGAAGTCACCGCGACCGCCAACGGCAAAGTTGCCGCCAAGGAAGCCAATAACCGTCAGAACATTCTCGACACCGGCGCCACCATCCGCCAGCTGACCCCCGAACAGCGGAAGGCATGGGTCGATGCGATGAAGCCGGTCTGGGAAAAGTTTGAAGGCGATATCGGCAAGGATCTGATCGATTCTGCCGTAGCTTCCAACAGCGCCAGCTAAGTTCGACACACGATGAACCAAGGAAGGGCCGGATTGTCCGGCCCTTCTCTCAGGGAGAAAGCTCTTCCCGGCGTTCGCCGCCGCGGACGACGGGAAGACGACCTGAGGCCTTTTTCGGGGGAAACGCATGCAACGCGTCGACAATTGGGTCACGCGCTTTGAGGAAGGGGTTCTGGCTCTTCTTCTGGCAGCAATGACCATCGTATCCTTCACCCAGGTGGTGGCACGATACGGCTTTAATTCCGGCTGGACCGGAGCGTTGGAATTCACACGCATCCTGTTTGCCTGGCTGATCCTGTTCGGCATGAGCTACGGCGTGAAGATCGGCTCCCATCTTGGTGTCGATGCCGTCATCCGCCTGTTCCCGAAGCCTGTCTTCCGGGTGGTTGCCGTATTCGGCGCCCTGTGCGGTGTGGTCTACGCGCTCACCCTGCTGTGGTCCGAATGGCTGCATATCTTCGGCCTCGAAACGCGGGGCGGTGCCATCGACTACTGGATGAAGATGTACAAGATCGGCATCGGCCTCGATGACCTGCGCTATCCCGACTACGTTATCGAACAATTCGGTACCAAGGAACGCGTCCAGCGCTGGATCGCCTACCTGATCCTGCCCATCGGTCTGGCGCTCTTCCTGTTCCGCTGCATCCAGGCGGCCTGGCAGATCCTGACGGGCGAGCGCGAGATGATGATCGCCGCGCATGAGGCGGAAGACCTCGTCGCCGAAAACAAAGACGTTCTGAAGGACTGAGGCGCGGGTCATGGAAGCAGCAATTCTCTTTATCCTCGTCCTCGGCTTTCTGTTCCTGGGCGTCCCGATCTCCATATCGCTGGGTCTGTCCAGTGTGCTGGCGATCGCCATCTTCTCCGACGATTCCATCTCGTCGGTGGCTCTGCAGCTGTTCACGGCCTCGCAGAACTATACGCTTCTGGCGATTCCGTTCTTCATCCTCGCCTCGGCCTTCATGTCGACCGGCGGTGTTGCCAAGCGCATCATCCGCTTCTCGATAGCAAGCGTCGGCTCGATCCGGGGCGGACTTGCCATCGCCGGCGTCTTCGCCTGCATGATGTTCGCGGCGCTCTCCGGCTCCTCGCCGGCGACCGTGGTCGCCATCGGCACGATTGCCATCGCCGGCATGCGCCAGGCGGGATATACCAAGGAATTCGCGGCCGGCGTCATCGCCAATGCGGGCACGCTCGGCATCCTGATCCCGCCCTCCATCGTGATGGTGGTCTATGCGGCGGCGACCAACGTTTCCGTCGGCCGCATGTTCCTGGCCGGTGTCGTTCCGGGACTGATCGCCGGCCTGATGCTGATGGTCGCCATCTATGTGATGGCCCGCGTCAAGAACCTGCCCGCCCAGCCCTGGCCCGGTTTCAAGGAAATCTGGCATGCCATGATGGAAGCGGCCGTCGGCCTTTTCCTGATGGTCATCATCCTCGGCGGCATCTACGGCGGCATCTTCACGCCAACCGAAGCGGCGTCCGTCGCGGCCGTCTATGCCTGCCTCGTGGCGCTGTTCGTCTACCGGGACATGGGCCCTCTGACCGGCATCCGCTGGGTGCAGGAAGGCGACGGCCCGCATGGAATGATCGGTTTCAAGGCGATCACCTATGCAGTGGCGGCAATGTTTATCTGGTCGGGTCTGGCTTATGCCTTCACCGACCGGCAGGGCTTCTACGGTCTGGACAGCATCATTGTCCTCGTCGTTGCGCTTGTTGCCTACCCGCTCCTGCGCCATAGGGCCAGCCCGGCGGATCTGCCTGGGCTCTACGGTGTCGGCGCCAGGGTCTGGGGCCGTAACATCGGTCTGATCACCTGGAAGTTCTTCCCGGCCATGTTCCACAAGGACACCAAGAAGGTGATGGTGGACGCGGCCAAGACGACGATCATGCTGATGTTCATCATCGTCAACGCGCTGCTCTTCGCCCATGTGCTGACGGCCGAACGCATCCCGCAGGCCATCACCGATCTGATGGTCGGGGCCGGCTTCAACTGGTTCACCTTCCTGATCGCGGTCAACCTGCTGCTCTTGCTCGGCGGCCAGTTCATGGAACCGTCCGGCCTGCTCTTGATCGTGGCACCGGTGGTCTTCCCGATCGGTCTGGAACTCGGCGTCGACCCGATCCATCTCGGCATCATCATGGTGGTGAACATGGAAATCGGCATGATCACGCCGCCGATCGGGCTGAACCTTTTCGTGACGTCGGGGATAACGGGCATGAGCCTCGTGCAGGTCGTGCGGGCGGCGGCGCCGTTCGTGATGATCCTGCTCCTGTTCCTCATCCTCGTCACCTATGTCCCGGGTCTGTCCACCTGGCTGCCCTACAGCCTGATGGGCCCCGAGATCATCACAAACCGGTAACGGTCCGGACCATCACGACTTCAGACGGCGGCTTTCAGAAGCCGCCGTTTTTGCTTGTAATCTCGCATCCGGCCTCATCCTGAGGAGCCGCGTAAGCGGCGTCTCGAAGGATGTTCCGAACGTTCAGGAGCAAGCAGCCAATTCTTCGAGACAGCGCTTCGCGCTTCCTAAGGATGGGGTTGGAGAGAACGGTGCATGAAAAAAAACCGGCCCCGAACGGGACCGGCCTCATTCAAGAAGCTTTTTGCGGAAGAAACCGCTCAGACGATGCTGCCCAGCTTCATGGCAACGCTCATGTCGCCTTCCACCTGCATCTTGCCGCCCATGAAGGCCGCCGTCGGGTTGAGGTCTCCGGACAGCAGCTCGCCGAGGTCTTCGGCCGACATCTTGATGGTGCAGTCCGCCTCGCCGTCGTCGTTGGAAACGTCGGAGCCCTGCAGGAAGATGACGCCGTCCGCGCCAAGGTCGAACTTGACGCTTTCTTCAATGCCGCCATCGGCCACCTTCGCGCGGACACCTTCTGTGAGTTGTTCCAGGGACATGTTGTCTTCTCCCGTTTGAGTGGGGCCGGAGCCCGTGTTGTCCTCTTGAAGCATGCCGTTTACGTAACCGTCAAGTATGAATTTTCGACTTGGGCCTCACTCCACCGGCATCAGGGTTGTTCATCGAAACACTAGCAAAATTGTCTTCCCGGGCGAAGCGCAAGCGTAGTCCCGGGACCCGGGAAGCGGCTGACGCAGCAATCTCATCGCAGGTCCCGGGTGTCCGGGATCCCCGCTTCCACGGGGATGACAGCAGGGTTAAAGCTGGCCAACCGGCAGCTCGGGTCGGATCCGGCTTCAGTGATTGTCCCGAGGCAATCCCTTGGTGTGGGCCACATCCCGGTATTTGACCGCCGGTTTCAGCACCATGCCCTCGTCGAACTGGCCGATCATGCTTCGCTGGATTTCCTGCCAGGGGGTCTGGCTTTCGGCGAACTTGAAGCCGCCCTGGGCTTCCAGGTCCGTTCGGCGCTGCGCCAGTTCCTCGTCGGAAATCAGGATGTCGGCGGTGCCTTTTTTCAGATCGATGCGCACCCGGTCACCGGTTTTCAGCAGCGCCAGCCCGCCCATGGCCGCGGCTTCCGGCGAGGCGTTCAGGATCGAAGGAGAGCCGGAGGTGCCGGACTGACGGCCGTCGCCGATGCAGGGCAGCGAGGTAATGCCACGCTTGATGAGCGCCGTCGGAGGCTGCATGTTGACCACTTCCGCGCCGCCCGGATAACCGATCGGACCGGTGCCGCGGATGAAGAGCATGCAGTGCTCGTCGATCTCAAGCGCCGGATTGTCGATGTTGTCGTGATAGTCCTCAGGTCCCTCGAAGACGATGGCGCGGCCTTCGAAGGCTTCCGGGTCGTCCGGATTGGAAAGATAGCGGTCGCGGAATTCCTCCGAGATCACGCTTGTCTTCATGATCGCGCTTTCAAAGAGGTTGCCCTTGAGGTTCAGGAAACCGGCCTTTTCCTTCATGGGCGCCTCGAAGGACTTGATGACGTCCGGCAGATCGGTGGTGATGCCTTCGCAGTTTTCGCCCATGGACCTGCCGTTGGCGGTAACGGCGCCCGGATGCGGCAGCTTGCCGTGGCGCATCAGTTCGGCGACGACCGCCGGAACGCCGCCGGCGTGAAAATAATCCTCGCCCAGGTACTCCCCGGCCGGTTGCAGGTTGACCAGCAGCGGAACGTCGTGGCCGATCTCCTGCCAGTCGTCGTTGTCGAGCTCCACGCCGAGATGACGGGCGATGCCGTTGAGGTGGATCGGCGCGTTTGTCGACCCGCCGATGGCGGAGTTGACGACGATGGCGTTCTCAAAGGCTTCGCGCGTCATGATGTCGGACGGCTTCATGTCCTCGTGCACCATGTCGACGATGCGTTTGCCGGTTTCATAGGAGATCGCGCCGCGCTCGCGGTAGGGGGCCGGGATCGCGGCCGCGCCCGGCAACTGCATGCCGAGTGCCTCGGCGAGCGAATTCATGGTCGTTGCCGTACCCATGGTGTTGCAATAGCCGACGGAGGGTGCCGAAGAGGCGACCAAATCCATGAAGCCTTCGTAGTCGATCTCGCCGGCGGCGAGCATCTGCCGTGCCTTCCAGACGATGGTGCCGGACCCGGTGCGCTCGCCCTTGTGCCAGCCGTTCAGCATCGGGCCGACGGAAAGGGCAATGGCGGGAATGTTGACGGTGGCGGCGGCCATCAGGCACGCAGGCGTGGTCTTGTCGCAGCCGATGGTCAGCACGACGCCGTCAATGGGATAGCCGTAGAGCAGTTCCACGAGGCCGAGATAGGCAAGGTTGCGGTCAAGCGTGGCGGTCGGGCGCTTGCCTGTTTCCTGGATCGGATGAACCGGAAATTCGAAGGCAATGCCGCCCGCGTCGCGGATACCTTCGCGCACCCGCTTGGCCAGTTCCAGATGGTGGCGGTTGCAGGGCGACAGGTCGGAACCGGTCTGGGCGATGCCGATGATGGGCTTGCCGGATTGCAGCTCTTCGCGGGTGATGCCGAAGTTGAGATAACGTTCGATATAAAGCGCGGTCATTCCCGGATTGTCCGGATTGTCAAACCAGGCTGCAGACCGAAGTTTCGGTTGTTTGGTGTCGCTCATGGCGCCGCGTTCCCCGACCAGTTCTAAGTGTTATCTAGAGCGGAATTTGCTCCAGGTCGATAAACACCAGCATACGTAAACTGTAAAGACAATGCGGGAGGAAAATCGTCTCCTTTCAGGAGATCACTATGCCACAGCCTGCTTGTGCAGCGTGCCGGCGGCGGAAATGCGGGCATAGGCCCAAAGAATGCCAAGGCAGAGCGAAAACAGGACCGGAGCGGCGGCGAGTGGCAGAAGTGCAGTGGCGCCGCAGATACCGCCGAGGGCCCATAGTCCGGTCAGGAGCCTGCGGGCGTGAACCGCCAGAAAACTGCGCCGCGTGGCGAGAGCTTTCAGGGCCGGAAAGGCACCGATGTCGTCGGTATTGCTGACGGCGATCGGAGAGGGGAGCGGCGCACCTTCCCGGATATCGTCAGCCGCGCAGTCCCGCAATTCCAGGGTGCTCCGGTCTCCCGAAAGGGTCAGCACCAGCGGAACGTCCGGACCGAACTGCCTTTTCGCGGCTTCCGGCGCGGTTTCGCCCGGCTTCGGGTCGGTCAGGACTTCCAGTCCAAGCATGCCGGCCAGGGCTTCGCGGGTCTTGCGGCTGTCGCCGCTATGAAGCCACGGGGTCAGGCCTTCCGAACGCAGAGCCATGCCCGCAACGCCGGCATCCTGCCGCAAGGTTCCCTCCAGCCCGAGGACGCCGACAACGCGGCCGCCGACGGCGACGCGCAGAACCGTCTTGCCGTCCGCCTCCAGGGACCGCGCGATCGCGTCGGCGGTGAAGCTGTCGATCTTGAGTTTCTGCAAGAGGTCGGTCGTGCCGATCACCACCGTCTGGCCACCCAGAAGCGCCACCACGCCGAGGCCGGGCGTTGGCTCGAACCTGTCGGGCCGTTTCACCGACACATGCCACTGGGAGGCCAGTTGGCGCAAGGCAAGAGCAACCGGGTGGTCGGACTGCGCCTCTGCGGAGGCGGCGACCGCGAGCAGGGTTTTCGGCTCGTTGTTGAAGGCCATGACGTTGGTCACCATCAGGTCCGGTCCCGACATCACCGCGGTTTTGTCGATGACGATGTCGCGGGCGCGGGCAATCCGGGTGAAGGCGCCCGGCGTCAGGTCGCGGGCTCCGGCTGCAAGGGCGGCCCGGTGAAAGATCTTGTCCGCAAAGGCGTTGATGCCGTCGATCAGGTGAGGCCAGGACAAAAGCAGGGCGGCGGCGGCCGCGCCCGGGGCGGCCGCGGGCTCGAAAGTCCACCAGAAAGCCGCGGTGACGGCGGCAAGGGTCAGGGAGCAGCCTGCCTCGATCAGGCCGCTCCGGTCGCCTCGAGGCGGCAGAATGACCACGCCGAGGGCGCGCAGAACCATCATGCAGGCGGCCGCGACCGCCAGCAGGTCGACCGGCACGGCGGGCGTTCCGGCTACCACAAGAAGGGCTGTGAGCATCAGAAGAAGCGCGCTGGCTGCAATGCTTGCCAGCGTCAGCGACCGTCCGGTCCGGGTGTTCAGAGAGAAGGACAGGGCCAGAAGGGAAAAGATGGAGGAAAACATACCGAAAATCACGGCACTGAACCGGCCGAACACCTGAACGGGATCCTCGCCGGCGGGCATCGTCGTGGTCACCACTTCCGCCGCCAGCGCCAGAAACACCAGGGCCAGGCACACGAACAGTAGCCAGAGAGCAGTGACAAGGGTCGATTTCGGCATGGCCGGTTGCTTTCGGTTCGAGTCTTTTCAAAAGCCTCCACCACCGGATGCAGAAACAACCTCTGCCTGTGGCCCGGAGACGGCCTCAAGATGAGCAAGACTGTTATCCCGGGCAATGGCGCGCGGCCGGGGAAGCCGGCGGCAGGAAGGGCCGGAAAGCAGGTTATTGGCAGATCTGCCAGGAGTCAGAGCTGTAGAAGGTCAAAAGAGCTTCCGGGCAGACGTAAGTTTCATGCGTCGAACAATTTGAAACGTGCCAATGAGCTTAAAAGTAGAAAGGAAAAGCTGAAATACAATTCCCTTATCGAAGCGAGAAGAACTGCAAGAGAGCGCCATGGAGGGAAGTTGTTTACTTTTTGTTTACCACAAATTTCGCTAAGACCATCTGCTTCCTGTTGTGAAACAATGGCGTGAATTGGCGGCAGCGAACGTCGGTCCGATCGTTTTCTGACTCAAGTGCGAATTGCTTTCGCAGGCAGGCAAAATCTGCCGGGTCTGGACTCGATTGTGGTTATTTGGTGGCGCATTTCAGGGAATCAGGGTGGCAGCCCGAGTCAAGCCTGCGACTCGGGCGAATCTGAAAAGAGACTCAGTGCCAGATACTTAACCGGGGCCATCTGTTTGAGGAGCCGCCGGACACAAGTCCGGCAGAGACACCTCAGACGGTTTCCAGATTGGCGCGCGACAGCAACTCCATGGACGGCATCAGGTCGAGAAGCTCCCGCGTATAGGCATGCTGGGGGGCTTCGAACAGCCCGTCGCAATCGCTGACCTCGCACAGCTCGCCGTGACGCATGACGCCGATGCGGTTGCACATCTGCCGGATGACCGCGAGGTCGTGGCTGATGAACAGCATGGTGAGACCCAGTTCTTGCTGAAGGTCTTTCAGAAGGTTCAGGATCTGCGCCTGGATCGAGACGTCCAGCGCGGACGTCGGCTCGTCGCAGATGAGGAAGCGCGGCCTCGTGGCAAGCGCGCGGGCAATCGAGATGCGCTGGCGCTGGCCGCCGGAAAACTCGTGCGGGAACTTCGCGCCCGCCGCCGTGCCGAGCCCGACATGGTCGAGGAGATCGTCGACGATCTGGCGGACTTCCGCATTGCCGGACGCAAGCCGGTGGAACCTGATCGGTTCGGCGATGATGTCCCGGACCCGCATTCTGGCGTTGAGTGAGGAATAGGGGTCCTGGAAGATCATCTGCATCTGGCGGCGCATCGCCAGCACGTCCTTGCGGTTCCGGAGCGACGTCAGCTCGGTTTTGCCGAACAGGATGGACCCGCCGGTCGGCTGGTAAAGGCCGGTGATCAGCCGGGCGATGGTCGACTTGCCGGAGCCGCTTTCCCCGACAAGGCCGAAGGTTTCGCCTTCGTGGATGTCGAAGCTGACCTTCTTGACCGCCTGGAAGTACTTTCGTTTTGAGGGAAAGATCGATCCCCGGACCTCGAAACGCATGTCCAGGTCACGGATCTGCACCAGCGGCCCGTCGACCTTTTCATAATCGCGCGTCTTGCCAAGCCAGTGGGTGGAAATGTCGATTTGCTTTTGTGGCGTTCCCGCCGCCTCGATGTAGTTCACCACCGGAAAACGTTCGACCTTGATGTCGGGCCGCGGCACGGCGGAAATCAGGCTCTGCGTATAGGGATGTTCCGGCGCGCCCAGGACCTGGCTTGTCTCGCCGTATTCGACCAGCTTGCCGTGATACATCACCGCGACATGGTCGGTGATGTCGGCGATCACGCCCATGTCGTGGGTGATCACCAGCATCGCCACGTTGCGCTCCTCGCAGAGCTTCTTCATCAGGACGAGGATTTGCGCCTGGATGGAAACGTCGAGCGCAGTGGTCGGCTCGTCCGCGATCACCAGTTCCGGTTCCGCGCACAGTGCCAGGGCTATGACCACGCGCTGGCGCATGCCGCCGGAAAACTGGTGCGGATACTGCCTGATGCGCTCTTCCGGGTCCGGGATGCCGACCGCGTCGATCAGCTCGACCGCCCGCTTCCGGGCGTCCCTTGCAGACAGCGGCAGATGAGTGCGGATCGTCTCCACCAGCTGGGATTCGACCGTCTGCAGCGGGTCGAGCGAGGTCAGCGGATCCTGGAAGATCATGCCGATCTTGCGGCCGCGCAGCAGGCGCTTCTGCTTGTAGGGCAGGTCATCGATGCGCTTGCCGTGCAGGAAGACCTCACCGCCCGCAATGTGACCGGGCTCCTGGAGCAGGCCGATCACCGCATTGCCGACGGTGGATTTGCCAGCGCCCGATTCCCCGACGACGCCGAGGATCTTTCCGGCCTCGACCGTCAGATTGACGCCGTCGACGGCAACGAAAACGGATTTGCGGGAAGGAAACTCGACCCTCAGGTCCTTGATTTCGAGAACGCTCATCCTGCCCTCACCGCAGCTTCGGATTGAGGGCGTCGCGCAGCCAGTCGCCCAGAAGATTGACGTTCAGCACCAGAAGCGCCAGTGCCAGGCCTGGGAAGATCGCGATCCACCACTCGCCGGAATAAAGGAAATCGTTGCCGACAGCGATCATGGTGCCGAGCGACGGCTGGGTGGGCGGCATGCCCACACCGAGGAAGGACAGCGTTGCCTCCGTCACGATGGCCAGCGCCAGATTGATCGTCGCGATCACCAGGACGGGCCCCATGACGTTCGGCAGGATGTGGCGGGCCATGATCACCACCGACGGCAGGCCGATCACACGGGCGGCCTGCACATATTCCTTGTTTTTCTCCACCATCGTGGAGCCGCGCACGGTGCGCGCGTACTGGACCCAGAAAGACAGGGCCAGAGACACGATCAGGATGTAGAAGGCGAAGACATCCCGGTCGAGGTGGCCGAAGATGCCATTGGCGATGCCGTCGATCAGAAGGGCAATCAGGATCGCGGGAAAGGTGAGCTGGATATCGGCGATCCGCATGATGACCGCATCGATCCGGCCGCCCATGTAGCCGGCGACCAGGCCGAGCGTGATGCCGATGGCCGCCGCCGCGATCACCGAGCAGAAGCCGACGATCAGCGAGATCCGCATGCCGTAGAAGATGCCCGACAGCATGTCCCGGCCCTGGTCGTCCGTTCCGAGCAGAAAGCGCGGATCGGAATATTCCATCCAGACCGGAGGCACACGGGCATCCATGATGGAAATGGAGGCCAGGTCAAACGGATCGTGCGGGGCAATCCAGGGGGCGAGAAAGGCCAGCAGGAAAAGAAGAATTGTCCCGCAGGCCGCGACGACGGTGACCTTGGAGCGCAGGAAGGAGTGGAACAGGTCGCTGTCCAGGAACCGGGCAACGCGCCCGGGGGCGGCATCCGGTCCCGCCCTGTCCTGAACGGCGGCCTTGGCTTCTTCGTTGGTGACGTAAGGCATGGTTGAATGCCTCCCTTAGGGCCGCCCGACCCGCAGGCGCGGATCGATCAGGAAATAAAGAATGTCGACGATGAAGTTGATCGCCACGAACAGGAAGGCGGTCAGGAGCAAATAGGCCGACATGATCGGAATATCGACGTTCTGCACCGCCTGCAGGAACATCAGCCCCATGCCCGGCCACTGGAACACGGTCTCGGTGATGGTTGCGAAGGCAATGATGGCTCCGAGCTGCAGGCCGGTGATGGTGATCACGGGCACCAGCGTGTTCTTCAGGGCGTGGCGGAAGTGAACTATGCGGTCCGGCAGGCCGCGGGCCCGGGCAAACTTGATGTAGTCTGTCCGGATGACCTCCAGCATCTCGGCACGGATCAGGCGCATGATCAGGGTCATCTGGTAAAGGCCGAGCGTGATCGACGGCAGGATCAGCGCTTTCAGGCCGGAAACCGTGAGGAATCCGGTAGTCCACCAGGAGCCGATCTGAACGGTCTCGCCCCGGCCGAAGCTCGGCAGCCACTGCAGGGTGACCGAGAACAGGAAGATCAGCAGGATGCCGATGAAGAAGGTCGGCAGGGAAATGCCGACAAGCGAGACCGACAGGAACAGCTTCGAAATGGCTGATTCCCGATGGAGGCCGGCGTAGATCCCCATGGGTATGCCGACGACAAGCGCAAACAGCGCCGAGGTGAAACTGAGTTCCAGCGTCGCCGGAATGCGTTTGGCGAACAGATCGGCCACCGGCTGGCGGAACTGGTAGGAAGTGCCGAAATCGAACTGGACCGCATTGGTCAGGAACCGGACGAACTGCACCGGGATCGGATCGTTCAGGCCAAGCTGTTCCCGCAGGGCCTCGCGCTGCTCGATTGAGGTTTCGATACCGACCATCTGGTTGATCGGGTCCCCGACGAAACGGAACATGGTGAAGGCGAGAAGCGCAACCACCAGCATGACGATCATCGCCTGCAGAAAGCGGCGAGTTGCAAATCCAATCATTTCGGCACTTTTCGTCTAGATCGGCGGATGCTCGACCGGAATCGATTGAGCATCCGAAAGCCGATCGTTTCCAAAGTGTTGGAGTATCTTGCCTGCCTTCATCTGAACGCAGGCGGCTCCAGGCATGAAAAGGCGCCCCCGGCCAAGCCGGGAGCGCGGATGATGTGAAACCGGGGTCAGTTCTTGGTCACGAAGCGGAACTTGAACTGGTTGTCGGCACGCTGGACAAGCTTGACCTTGTCGGACACGCCCCAGGCCAGACCCTGCTGGTGCAGCGGGATGTAATAGGCGTTGTCGTGGCTGATCTTGAAGGCTTCGGCGATCAGGCCGTCGCGCTTTTCCGGATCGATTTCGACGAGAATGTCCTTGGTAAGGCTATCGATTTTCTCATCGCAGAAACCGCCCAGGTTGAACGGCGAGCCCTTGCCGGCCTCATCGCGGCAGTTCATCAGGTTGGACAGCACGTTCCAGCTGTCGAGAGACCCGGGGGTCCAGCCGAGCAGGTATAAGGACGTGTCGAAACCGCCGGATGCCAGCACCTTGGCGAAATATTTCGCTTTCGGCTGGGCGTTCAGGTCCACCTTGACGCCGACACGGGCGAGCATGGCTGCAACCGCCTGGCAGATGGCTTCGTCGTTCACGTAGCGGTCGTTCGGGCAGTCCATGCCGATGGAGAAGCCGTCCGCATAGCCCGCATCCGCCAGCAGCGCTTTCGCGGCTTCCGGATCATAGGGATAGCGCTCGAATTCACCGGACTTGGAGAACAGGAACGGCGAGATCATGATGGCCGAGGGGGTCGACAGGTCGCGCATGACCTTCTTCTTGATGCCCTCGATGTCGATGGCCTGGTAGAAGGCCTTTCGCACCCTGGCGTCCTTCAGCGGGTTCTTGCCCTTCACGTCGGAATAGAGCAGTTCGTCGCGCATCTGGTCCATGCCCAGGAAGATGGTGCGCAGTTCCGGGCCGGTCAGGGCCACGGTACCCGCGTTGTCGTTGATGCGTTTGATGTCCTGCACCGGGATCGGATAGACCATGTCCAGTTCGCCGGACAGAAGCGCGGCGACACGGGTGGCATCGGAAGAAATCGGCGTGAACTCGACGGTATCGATATTGTGCTTGGCTTCGTCCCACCAGCCGTCGAACTTTTCGTAGACGGTCTTCACACCGGCCTCGTGGCTGGCGATCTTGAACGGACCGGTGCCGTTTGCATGCAGCGCGGCGTAGTTCGGCGTGGTGTCGGAGGCGGAGGTCACCTTGACCGCGTCGTTCTCGGTCGTCCACTCCTTGTCCATGATGTAGAACGTGTCCCACTCATAGTGCAGGATCGGATTGGGACCCGTCAGCACGAAGTCGACCGTGTAGTCGTCGACGATCTCCACTTTGACGTCAGCGCCGACGCGGGTGGTCAGGTCGGATCCTTCGGAGCGCACGCGGTCGACGGAGAAGGCAACGTCCTCCGCATTGAAATCGTTGCCGTTATGGAACTTGACGCCCTTGCGCAGGTGGAACCGCCAGCGGGTCGGCTCCAGCACTTCCCAGCTCTCCGCCAGCGCGGGTTCGATCACCAGATCCGGGCCGCGGCGGACCAGGCCTTCATAGGCATTGCCGAGCGACGACAGGGTGAAGGTCTCGTTGAGGCTGT